>NZ_JBEAIG010000048.1:0-151989 GCF_040064575.1 Klebsiella sp. CN_Kp106
TACGGATTCATAGCCGTCTGCGGGTCGGTAGCCCGGGTAAGGCGCGCAGCGCCGCAACCCGGGGCATGGCTGCGGAAGCGTTAGCGCAGCTCGACGCCGCCCTGCACCATGCGCAGCAGGTGCTGCCGGGGCCAGAGCTCGCTAAGCCGCGTCTCTCCCAGCCGTCGCTGCAAATACTCAATATCGTGACGCTGGCGGTCGAGCATCAGGCCGACCACGCTGCCGCTGTGCGCCACGTTAATACCGTATAAATCGCACTCTTCCACCAGCCCCCGCAGCGTATCAAACCCCGGCTTCGGCAGCAGATGCTGGCTGGCGACGGCGCTGAGCGTCGCGGCCTCTCCCATCCGCCGCGGATTATCCGTCTCGCAGGCCAGCTGAACTTTCTCCCAGGCTAGTTGCAGAGACGCGGAGTGGGCGTGCAGCTTTTCAAGCCGGGGAAGGCGGTGGTAATCGGTGGTCAGCAGCGTGGCGGGGCTTTCCAGCACCAGCAGATCGAGCTGCGGCTGGCTGCCGCAGGCAATCTGCGTGGCGGCGGTGTTGTGGTCGAACAGGGTCAGTTGGCGGAACAGGGTGCTGTCGGTGGGCTCCAGGGAGACGCAGAGTCGGGCGAGGGTGGGCTCGTCCAGCGGATGGCCGAGATGATGCGCGGTGGCCACCGCCGTCGCGGCGATATCCGCGGTGCTGCTGGCCATCCCCTTGGCGACCGGAATCGTGGAGCAAATATCGATCCGAATCTCTTTGCCGAGCTCCGCCGGATAGCGCCAGTAGCTCAGCAGCCGGTCGACCATCGCCCGCGCCAGCGGACGTTCATCCGCGCGAGGCGAACCGTAGTCCACCTCGACGGTGCTGTACCAGTCAACGGGGCAGGAGACCAGCTTCTCGCTGCCGAGGATCCAGCCCTGGATGAGTTCACCGCAGGAGGCGGGGCATTGTGCTACGGCCACGTATTCACCTTTTTACCCGTTATACTTCAAGCTACAGGGGCGTTGGCTGCTCTCATTCACCCCAGTCACTTACTTATGTAAGCTCCTGGGGACTCACTCGTTTGCCGCGTTACTCGGCCTGCGGCCTCGCCCCTACGGGGCCAGCGCAAGCGCTGTTCAAAGCACAAGTGCTTTGTCCTGTAACTTGAATTATTTAGGGTAAAGTTTCAGAATTTTAAGCGCATAGTGTCATGCCGATCCCGCTATTACCATGATTCACCGCAACTTGCCGGGCGGCGAGCTCAGGCTGAAACGGTTAATGTCTGCGCTTCGGGAAGCGCCAGGCGCATCACATCGCGGGCAATCATCAGCTCTTCATTGGTATTGATGACCGCCACTTTAACCATCGCATTCTCGGCCTGGATAAAAGTGGCGTTGTGCTGGTTTTTCTCTTCATCGACCGACAGCCCGAGGAAATTCAGGTTATGGCAGATGGCGCTCCTGGCGCGGGCGGAGTTTTCGCCGATGCCGCCGGTAAAGATCAGCGCGTCCAGGCCGCCCATCTGCATAATATAGCTGCCGATGGTGGCGCGGATGCGCTCGGCAAACAGCGAGAGCGCCAGGGCCGCCCGACGATTGCCGCTGTCCGCCGCCTGCTCGACATCGCGATAATCGTGCGACACGCCGGAAACCCCCAGCAGGCCGGACTCGTTATTCAGCAACTGATTAAGCTGCTCCGGCGTTTGCCCCTTATGCAGCGCCAGCCACGGTAGAATCGACGGATCGATATCGCCGCTGCGGGTGCCCATCATCACGCCGGACTGCGGCGTAAAGCCCATTGAGGTATTAACCGAGCGCCCGCCTTTGATTGCGCATACGCTGCTGCCGTTGCCGAGATGGCAGCTCACCACGCGCAGGGCGCTCAGCGGCACGCCCAGCTTTTCCGCCAGCGTCGCGCTGACGTACTTATGGCTGGTGCCGTGGAAGCCGTAGCGGCGAATGCCCAGCTCGCTGTAGTAGCGCCACGGCAGCGGATAGATAAAGGCGCGCTCGTCCAGCGTCTGGTGAAAAGCGGTATCAAATACCGCCACCGACGGCGTTTCGGGCAGCAGCTGGCGGAAAACGTTAATGCCCAGCGCGTTGACCGGGTTGTGCAGCGGGGCCAGCTCCGCCAGGCGCTCGATTTCCGCTAAGGTATCATCGGTGACCGGCGTCGAATCTTTAAAGCGCTCTCCGCCGTGCGCCACGCGGTGGCCGACGCCGTCAATATCCTGCAAACTCTGGATAATCCGGTGGTCGAGGAGCTTTTCCAGCAGCAGGGTGACCGCTTCGCGATGATCGGCAATCGGCGCCGTCTCCTGCCATTTCTGCGCCGGCGTTTTGAGGGTCACCTGGGCGTTTGCCATGCCGATACGTTCAATCAATCCCTGGCAGAGCATATCTCCCTGAGGCATCTCCAGCAGCTGGAATTTTAACGATGAGCTGCCGGCATTAATGGCCATTATTTTGTAAGACATAGAGGTTCCTTCGAATTCAGAAAATCCAGCACGGCATCAAGACCCAGATTATTCAGCGCGCTGGTGACAAAAATCTGCTGCGCCCCAGCCTGCCTGAGCCACTCCTCAATGAGCGATAACCGCTGCGGGTCGGCCAGGTCGGCTTTGGTGACCAGGCCAATCGTCGGGCGGTTCATCGGGGCGGTAAAACCCGGAGAAAACGGCGACCACTGGGCGTCGGCGTTCAGCACCAGAGCGATAACGTCGGCCTCGCAGGCGCTGGTCAGCAGAGCGCTATAAAGGCAGCGGTTCTCCAGATATTCGCCCGGCGTGTCGATGGCCATCGGCGACCATTCAATCGCCTGGGTTTTCTTGTAATGGAGCGCTTCGCCGCGCAGGCCCTGGGTCAGCGAGGTTTTGCCGCACTGGCTGGGGCCGATAAACATCAGACGTTTCATCGCGCTACGTCCGGGTTATTGAGCAGGTAGTAAACTGCATCATCTCGCCCAGGGTGCGCGTCACCTGCTTGAGGGCGTACTCGACGGCGGAAACGTCGCCGGTCAGCACCACGGCGCCGGTAAAGCGGTCAAGAAAACCGATCTCCACCGCGCCGGATTTGGTGGCGATATCGCAGGCGATAATCGACGCCTCGCTGGGCGTAATGGTGAGGATGCCGATGGCGGAAACCGCATCCTGCAGGCCGAGCTTCTTAAAGAGATCTTTCCCGGGGTTGGCAATCAGGTGCGCGAGGGTCACCTGTTTCCCGGGAACGTATTCCTGAATCATACGATCCGTGGTCGGCTGTCTTTCCATTATCCCTCCACCATCTGTCGCCACATGGCTTCATGCGGGCGCGGGATCACCGAACGGTAGACCAGCAGCCCTTTTTCGCCCGCGCTTTCGCTGGCTACCGTAACCGCGTTGTTGACGTCGGAAACGTCGCCCGCCACCACCATGTAGCATTTACCGCCGATGCCGAAGGCCATATGCACCCGCACCAGCGTGACGTTGGAGGCTTTCACCGCCCGATCGGCGGCGCTGATGCAGGCCGCAACGCTCCAGGTTTCAACGATGCCGACCGCCTGGCGCTTGTCCACGCTGTTCAGGCCGCTGATGGCCGGAAGGACGCTGGGGTGAATATTCGCCAGCACCAGGCTGTCGACGAGCATTTCGCCGGCCTGCGAGGCACCGGTTTCAATAGCCTGCTGGATAGCGCCGATATCCCCGCCGAGCATCAGTAAAAACTTACCCGGGCAGATAGTCTTGCTGACCAGCAGATTGACGTTGGCGCTTTTCAGCATTGCATCGCCGAGTTCCATTCCTTTGGCAATGCTGGTGAGTTCTAAAATTCCTATAGCCTGAGACATGGTTAACCTCTTACCACCGTGATGGCCTGTTCGCTGATGGCCGCAACCACGCCGTCGATGCTGGCGTGAATCGGCGCGCCTAATGCGCCTGCCGGGATATCGGCAACGCATTGCCCGCGCGTAACGCGCTCTCCCACCGCAACGTTCGCTACCGCGCTGGCGCCGATATGCTGGCGCAGCGGCAACGTCACGGTTTCTACTGCCGGTTCGTCCTCCACCAGCGGCGCCTCCTGATACCAGGGGCTCAGCCCCAGTTTGGCGATCAGCCGCTTCACCGGCACGAGGCGATATTTCGCCATTTCGTCGGCCGGATAGAGCGGCCCTTCATAGCGCTGGTTTTGCGCCCGCAGCTCGCGTTTGAGCATGCGGTTGATGCGCATCGGCGAGATCCCCACCGGGCAGGCCACGCTTTCGCAGACGTTGCACTCCGAGCAGGTGAGGGCGCTCAGCAGCAGCTGCGGCGTAGCGGCCTGATGAAAGTTCACCGCCCGCACCAGCAGGTGCGGAGAGAGTTCGTGGCCGATCAGATGCCGCGGGCAGAGATCGGTACACAGTCGGCACTGCTCGCAGACGGTACGGGCCACGGAAAGCACCGTGCGCTCGTCCTGCATCCGCCGCTGGATAAGCGGATGGCTTTTCGGCAGCACCAGCAGGCCGCCGGTGGTTTTGGTTACCGGGCTATCGAGGGAGGTAATCAGGCCGCCCATCATCGGGCCGCCGTTAATAAAACCGGGGTCGTCGACCGTCGCGCCGCCCGCCAGCGCCAGCACTTCGCGCAGCGACATGCCGATGGGGACGGTGACGGTCAGCGGTCGTGCGACCGCGCCGTTAACGGTCAGCGTACGGCGGGTCACCGCAAACTGCTGCTCAACCGCGCGGGCAATATTGAGCACCGTTTGCACGTTATTCACCACGACCCCGACGCTGGCCGGCAGCGCGGCGGGCGCGACCCGGCGACCGGTAGCCAGCCAGATAGTCAGCACCTCATCGCCTGCGGGATAGACATCCGGCAGAATATGCAGGCGAATACCGGCAGGCAGCAGCGGGGTGAGCGCATCGATAGCCCGGCGGTACTTCTCTTTCAGGGCAATCACCCCTTCGCGCGCGCCGGTTGCCGTCATCGCGTACTGCACGCCGCGGACAAGACGCGCAGCCTGCTGCCACATCAGCTGCTGGTCGACCTTGAGCATCGGTTCGCACTCGGCGGCGTTCACCAGAAAAATCTCTACCTGCGCCTGCAGCTTCACGTGGGCGGGAAACCCCGCGCCCCCCGCGCCGACCACGCCCGCCGCGCGCACGCGCTCGCGGATCTCCTCGGCGCTCCAGGCCATTTCAGCAGCGTTGACGGCGGTACTCATAGCAGATCCTCCAGCAGTTCCTGAATCTCCCCGGCGCTGGCCGGGCGAGGATTGGTGCGTAGCGTCACGTCAGCCAGCGCGGCCTGCACCATTGCCGGAATACGCGCTGAGTACTGGGATCGTCCCTCTTTCAGCGCGACCGCCAGTGACGGCAGCGCGCAGCGCTGCTTGAGCCGTTCGATTTGCTGGATCAGCGCATTGATCGCCGTACTATCGCTGGCGTCTGCCGGACAAAAGCCGCAGGCTTTGGCCAGCCGGGCGTAGCGTTTTGCGGCGCGCGGATGACCGGCGTTAAAGCGGATAACCGCGGTTAACAGCAGCGCGTTGGCCAGCCCGTGCGGCAGATGAAACTGCCCGCCAAGCTGGTGGGCGATGGCGTGATTAAGCCCCAGCCCCGCCTGGCTGAACGCCATCCCGGCAAGCGTTGAGGCATTGTGCATTTTCCCGCGCGTCGCCACGCAGTCGCCTTTTTCCACCGCCGTGGGCAGATACTGAAACACCAGCCTGGCGGCTTTTTCCGCCAGCGCGTCGGTAAAGTCGCTGGCGTGCGGAGAGACCCACGCCTCCAGCGCGTGGGTCAGCACGTCCATGCCGGTGTTGGCCGTAATCTGCGGCGGCACGCTGACCACCAGATCCGGGTCAAGGATCGCCATATCGGGATAGAGCGCATTGTCGAACAGCGGATACTTGATGCCTTTATCCGGGTCGCTAATCACGCAGGCGCTGGTCACTTCCGAACCGGTACCGCTGGTGGTTGGTATCGCCACGCAGGTTTCGATATTGATGCCGCTCTGCTGGCTAAACCAGACGATGGCTTTCGCCGCGTCCATCGCCGAGCCGCCGCCGAAGCCGATGACCACCTGCGGCTGCAGGGCCTGCATTTGCGCAATGCCCTGCACCACGGTATGGATAGTGGGGTCCGGGGTTATCTCGCTAAAGACGCTGATGCGGTTATCTGCGGGCAACGCCTGACGCAGGGTTTCCAGCAGCGGCGAGCGCGCAAGAAAGCCATCGCAGATGATCCAGATGTGCTTGTGGGTAAAGCGCCTGAGCACCGCCAGGCTACCCTGACCGCTGTACAACCGCGTTTGTAGTGAGAAAGTCTTCATCGCGACCTCGGTTAGCGAATGGAAAAGCCGTTGGTCAGCACGCAGCGACGGGAGCGGGCAAAGGTGCGCGCCGAGGTTGTCCCTTCACCGGTCGGCGTGGCGATAGTAAAGGTGGTAAAGCCTTCGCCGCCGACGCCAATCCCGGCATAAGAGGGGCCGTTCTTGACGAATATCGAGGTTTGCAGAGTGCGGGCCGCGAGGTTCAGGCGCGACACGTTCTGCGAGTGCATAATGGCGGTATGATGCAGCCCCTCTTCAACCTTCAGCGCCAGCGCCAGCGCGCTATCGAAATCGCTGACTTTCACCACTGGCAGCATCGGCATCAGCTGCTCGCTGGTGACCCACGGATCGTCGGCGTTAACCAGCGCTATCAGCAGACGCGGCGCTTTCGCCGGAACGGCGATGCCGGCCGCTTCCAGCATGGCCGATGGGCTTTTGCCGACCAGTTTTTTATTCGCCTGGCCTTCAGGCAGGCAGGCGGCGCGGAGTTTATCGGTATCGGCAGGGCTCAGCAGCAGCGCGCCGAAGGTTTGCATTTGCTGCACCAGACGTTCGGCGACGCTCTCCACCACAATCAGGCTCTTCTCGGCAATGCAGGGCAGGTTGTAATCGAACGAGGCGCCGTTGATGATATCTTCCGCCGCTTTGACCAGATCCGCCGTTTCATCGACGATGCAGGGCGGATTGCCCGCGCCGGCGCCGATCACTTTCTTACCACTCTTCATGCCCATCGCCACAATGCCGGGGCCGCCGGTAATAGCGAGGACCGCAATGCGCGGATGGGCCATCATCTGCTGGGTGGCTTCAAACGTCGGTTCCGCCACGGTGACCACCAGATTGCGGATGCCGCAGCAGCGGAAGGCAATCTCTTCAATCATGCTAATCAGCTTCAGAGAGACCTTTTTTGCTCCCGGATGCGGGCTGAAATAGACGCTGTTGCCCGCAGCCAGCATGCTGATGCTGTTGTTGATGATGGTTTCCGTCGGGTTGGTGCTCGGCGCGACCGACCCGATAACGCCAAACGGCGAATACTCAAACAGCACCATGCCGCCGTCGCCGGTCAGCGCGGTGGTGGTGAGATCTTCCACGCCCGGCGTGTTGTCCAGCGCAGCCTTGTTTTTCAGTAGCTTATCTTCTTTGTTGCCCATCCCCGTTTCATTGGCGCTCTCTTCCGCCAGCGCGGCCAGCTGCGGCGTCAGCTCCTGACGCATTGCGCTGATGATGGCGCTGCGGGTTTTCAGCGGGCACTGCTGATAACGTAAGAACGCCTGGTGCGCGGCGTCGATAGCCTCGCTGACGGACTGAAAAATCCCTTTGCCCTGCGGCTGCTCCGGCGTTTGCCCCGGGGTTAACTGTTCGCTAAGAATGGTGCGAATAAGGGTTTCGAGTTCGGAAGTATTCATTGATGAGTTCCCACGTTAATGGCCGCGATGGCGGCCAGTGCTATGTCCATGTCCTGCTCAACGCTGCCGCCGCTGATGCCAAGACCCCCGATTAATAAGCCGTCGCGCCACAGGGTGTAACCGCCGCCAAAGGTGACCACTTTTCCCTGTAAGTGCGTTTCGAGGCCATAAAGCGCGGCGCCCGGCTGAACGGCGTCGCTCAGCTCATGGGTCGCCGTTTTCATCGCCACCGCGGTCCAGGCCTTTTTCGGCGCCAGCTCGCTGCTGACCAGCAGAGCGTCCGGCATCCGCCAGGTCACGGTTTCGGTGCCGTGCGCGTCAACGATGCTGATCACCACCGGCACCTTTAGCTGCTGCGCGCGCTCAACGGCGGCGCGGGTGAGCTGGTGCAGATCGTGGAATGAGAGGGCCACGGGCGTCGTCTCCTTGCTGCGGCTCGGCTGGCTGGCGGCCAGATAGCGCCGGCTCACTTCGCGGATGATGTTGTTCTGGTGAGCATCGCTATCTTCCGCGCGCGCCAGGGCGTACAGGCAGTCTGATAAGCGATTGATGTAGCGCATCAGCACCTGGCGCACGTTGACTTCCGCCGCCAGCTCAACCAGCCGGCGTTCGGCCCGGCGGGCCAGCGTGCGGGCAAAATGCAGGCGGCTCGCGGCTTCGCAGCGGCCGGGTAAAATAAAGCTGTGCAGCGGTTCGACGCGGGCCATGGCCCGATCGATAGCGGCTTCCAGAGCGGAAATCTCTTCGCTGCTGATGTAGCGCTGTTTCGGCGACGGCCGTTCGCTGTCGCTGGCCAGTTCTGCGCTAAACCAGAAAATTTGCTGCTGGATAGCTTCGAGCAGGGCGCGGTGGTGTTCATCCGCGGCGGCGCAGGCGCACAGGCTCAGCGCGGCGTTCAGCTCATCCAGCGTGCCGTAGGCTTCAACCCGCGGGTGGGTTTTGCTCACCCGCTGGCCGGTAAAGAGCGAGGTGGTGCCAGCGTCGCCCGTTCGGGTATAAATCGCCATAGTCGCTCCTTAACGTGAAAGCGTATCGACAATGCCGACAACGGCGAGGTCGATGGCCTCGTTTGGCCCGGAAAAAACGTGCCTGGCGCTGGAGCCGCCGCTGAGCAGCACCAGCTCGCCAACCCCCGCGCCGACGGAATCCACGGCGACTTCATCGCCGGAGGTCGGCGAGGCGGGGAGCTCGCCATCGGCGCTGACCCGCCGCACCAGCAGCAGCTTTTTGCCGACCAGGGAAGGCGATTTTTGCGTGGAGACAACCGCGCCCGTGACTCGTGCCAGATGCATGATTTACTCCTGCTTAATGAGTTCAATATTCCGCGCCTGCGCCGCGTCGCGCGCCAGCGCGGTCACGAGGCATTTGCGGTGGATAACCAGGCGCCCCTGGCCCAGCGGCGCGACGTCGCGATAGCTCAGCACCGAACCCGCGTGCAGGATCAGCGGCACTCCGCGCTCGTCGGTGAAGTACACCGGCAGGCGGGCCAGTTTTTTAACCGGGATAACCGGCAGCAGCTGGCGGTGCAGGGTGAGCTGTACGCGGAGGCCAAAAGCCAGCGCGTCGTGAATGTTGCGGGCCGCGGGATCGTCGGTTTCCGCCTCCGTCAGCTGGCCCAGCAGGGGCAGGTCGACGAGCAGAATGCGCAGCGACGCGTGCTGGCAGAACAGACTCCGGCAGTCGGCATCGCGCAATTGCGCCACGCTCAGCGTCGCCGTGCTATGGGCGCGACGCTGCAGCCGGGAGACAATCTCCTCCACGATGCGCTGCAGAACTTCGCCGTTCATCGCGGGCCTACCAGCCGGGCAAAGACCTGCGGGTTATCGGCGCCGGCGGCGTTGGCTTCATCGGTATCGATGTGCATTTCGAGGCGCATATCCGGCGAAACGCGAACCGCCACGTTGTTGAAGATCAGCCCGCGCGCGTCGCCTTCAATGGCCACCGAAACTCTGTCGCCGTGGGCGACCCGCAGGATCAGCGCATCGAGCGGCGACATATGAATATGCCGCTGCGCGACGATAACCCCTGACGCCAGCTCCAGCTCGCCAAAAGGGCTGACCAGGCGGATGCCCGGCGCCCCTTTCAGATCGCCGGACATCCTCAGCGGTGCCGCAACCCCCAGGGTTCGGGCATCGGTACGCGAGATTTCCACCTGGCTTACCGAGCGCAGCGGACCGAGCAGGCGCACATTTTTCAGCTGCCCCTTCGGCCCCACCAGGGTGACGGTTTGCTCCGCGGCGTACTGTCCCGGCTGCAGCAGCGCCTTTTTCTCGCTGATGGGATGGCCGGGGAACAGGCGTTCGTAATCTGGCGCCGACAGGTGGATATGACGATTTGAAACCCCCAGCGGGATGGGGCGTAGCCGCATCTCGTCGAGAACTTTGCTGACCGTTGATTCCAGAAGCTGTTTATCCATTACGCTTCACCTCGCTTGCCGGGATGAATGCAAAGCGAGCGCGGCTCACCCTTCTGGCGTGGAC
The DNA here is from genome assembly GCF_040064575.1 of Klebsiella sp. CN_Kp106. Taxonomy (NCBI): domain Bacteria; kingdom Pseudomonadati; phylum Pseudomonadota; class Gammaproteobacteria; order Enterobacterales; family Enterobacteriaceae; genus Klebsiella; species Klebsiella sp. CN_Kp106. Next base: position 10,140 of record NZ_JBEAIG010000048.1, read on the forward strand.
ATTTTGGATCGAGGCACAGGTTGCAGCTGACCACGCCGTGTTGCTGGGGAAGCTCTTCTGCTGGCGCTGGCGAAACGACATCAGCCGTCCCTGACGCTTCAGGTTCAGGTTGCATGACGGAGGGCGGGGGAGCCTCCGCGCGCAGGATCCCTTCTCCGGGCCTGGCGATGACTTTGTGGGCCACCAGGCCGTTCCGCTGCTCGGCAAACTGTGCACCGGTGGTGATGGCCGCCTGCACGGAGGCCACATCACCGGTAATTTTAATCACCGTCCAGCCTGAACCATTGGTCTTTTCGAGGGCGACCAGCGTGATAGAAGCGGATTTCGCCATGATATCGGCGCAGCTGATAGCCAGTGCCAGACCACAAACTTCAAGTAATCCCAGTGATTGCTTCACGCGGTGCTCCTTATTCGCCATCAATCAGGCTGATTTCGGTAAAATGGCCTCAACGTCGCTGTGCGGACGCGGGATCACGTGGCAGGATTTCACCTCGCCCACCGCGCTCGCCGCCGCGCTGCCCGCGTCTACCGCCGCTTTGACCGCGCCGACGTCGCCGCGCACCATCACGGTGACGAGGCCCGAGCCAATTTTTTCGTAGCCGACCAGCTGCACGTTGGCGGATTTCACCATCGCATCGGCGGCCTCAATGGCGCCCACTAACCCTTTTGTTTCAACCAGTCCCAGTGCGTTATTCATCCTGCTGTTCTCCTGTTGCTTCGCTATTCAGATCCCGGAAAGGGATCCCTTTGACCAGCCGTGCCGCGTTATTACCGGTGTTACGTTGGGCCTGACTGTCCTGATGATGCATCAGCGTAAAAAGCGGCGCCGATGCGGGTAAATTCTTGTAGTGCACGACCAGCGTATGGCGGTCGCAGGCGATGCCCACCAGCAGCGGCGAGCTGCGCGCCGCCTGCCAGGCGCTGTCCACGACCTCTCCGGCCGGGTGATGCTGGAGCCGGAAAGGGATACCTTCCTCTTCGATACCCAGCAACACTTCGCGCCACATGCCGTCGCAGCCGTCGATGACGGCGATCGCGATGGCCGGGGCGCTGTGATTACCGTTCATGCGCAAACTCCTTATGCCAGGAGAGAATCAGGCCGGTGGCCACCGCGTTTCGGGGGCCCTCGCTGCCGCGAATATTTCCCCGTCCGGCAACCAGGCGGTAGTGCGCCAGCGCATCGGTGACCAGCTGCGGGACTTCGAAATCCAGCGACGAACCGCCGACCAGCACCACGAACGGAATATCGCGAATGTTGCCGGTGGGGCTGACCTGACGCAGCGCGCGCAGGGCGTTGGTGACAAAGACCCGCTCTTTGGCGCTGCGGCGAATGGCGCGCACTTTTTCCAGCGCTAAATCGCCGGGCAGCGGCACCAGTTCGTCCGCTTTCACCACGCAGACGCGGGCGAACACGGCGGGCGGCAGCGGCGTGGAGAAGAACTGCACGCTGCCGTCCTCGTGGCGTAAATGGAACAGGCTTTCCACCTTGGCCAGCGGGTACTTCTTGATCTCTTCCGCCAGATAGCGGTCTTCCAGCCCCAGCTCGCGGGCAATAATCATCGTCACCATGTCGCCTGCGCCGGCGAGGTGGGTGGCGATGATGTCGCCTTTGGGGTTGATGATGGAGGCATCGGTGGAGCCCGCGCCGAGGTCGAGGATCGCCAGCGGTCGGGTGGTGCCCGGCGTGGTCAGCGCCCCCAGGATGGCGGCTTCGGCCTCGGCGCCGCCAATCTGCACGTCGATATTGAGCTTCTGCTCGATTTCGCGGGCGATCATTGCCATCTGCAGGCGATCCGATTTCACCATCGAGGCGATGCCGACGGCCTGCTCCAGCGAGAACTCCCCGGCCAGACCGCCGGTAACGCTCACCGGTACCGAGGTATCAACGGCCAGCAGGTCCTGAATAAATATTTCGCTGCTGGGTTTGTTGGTCAGCTCGGCCATGGTCTGGCGCACGTGTTCCAGCATGCCGCCGATATTGGTGCCGGATTCGCCGGTGACGTTATCGAGCCTGCCGCAGCCGTCGACCGCTTTCATGATGGCCTCGGCGCCGGCGGCCACATCCACGCGCACGCTACGTCCCTGGGCCAGCAGCTCAAGATTACCGGCGGGTATCGCGCGCGCTTTGACGTCGCCGGATGGCGTTTTGACCACCACGGCGGAACGGTTGCCAATCAGCGCCCGGGCCATCGGGACGATGTTCTTCGTCTCCTCGGGGCTGAGGTTAAATACGGTGGCGATGCCGTAAGGGTTAGAGAGGGTTTCGATGACCTTCCCCGGCACGGCGACCTCAATCGCCGCCAGCATCCCCAGCGGAATGCGGTCGATGTACAGCACTTCGTCAACGATCGGCAGCGGTTTTTCCAGCCGGTTGCTGACCAGTACGCCATCGTCGCGCTGCAAAATGACGCCGGTAATCTGATACCCGGCGCGCAGGGAAGCGTTAATCACGCTGGCGATATCGGCAAAATCGAACGCCGACGACACCACCAGGATATAGGGCGCGTCCGCCGGGCGGGTTAGCAGCTCCTGCGGCGTAATGGTGATGCCTGTGCCAAGCCCCGCGCCGCCGGGCGTTTTCGGGTTATGGCCGATCATGGTCGATTCGGTGATGATGGTTTCGGTAATGGTTTCCATCGCCACATCGCCAATCACCGGCGTCGCTTCGTTGATGCGGATGAGCGAAATATCGCTGACGGCGATCCCGGCGCCTCTGGCGACGAGGGCGAGCGCCTCCTGAATCCCGAACACGTTACGCAACGTGCCTTTGATTCCGGTGGTTTCCGCCAGCGCGCTGTGGGTTATCGTCAGCGTGCCAGCCTCATCCAGGGTCGCCAGGGCGACTTCCGTCGATGAGTTGCCGATATCAATGCCAGCTATATATCGCATCACATGCCCCTTTTCTCGTCGTACTTCAAACTGCCTTTTTGTTGGCTGCGTTCTTTCACCCGAATCACTTACTACAGTAAGCTCATCGGGGTTATGAGGGACATCCCTGTCCCTCACTAAAGCCAGCCTATGGCTGTTCAAATTCGTTCCAGACGAATTTGTCACTCACTTGCCGCCTCAATGCATCTCGAATTACTTAGAGAAGTTAATCGTCGCCTTTGAGTTTTTTACGCTCGACGTACAGCGTGGCCGCTTCGCGAACGAAAGCGGCGCAAATCTTCGCCTGATAGCGGCTTTCGAGATCGTCGGCGATCGCCAGCAGCTCCTCTTTCGTCGAGCGATAGGGGCGGAGGGCGTTGTAGATTTCAAGAATGCGATCGTCCGGTACCGCGGTCAGCTCGGCGGCGCGCTCGAAGTTCATCGCCAGCCGGTCGCGGCCCGCGTCTTTGGCAATAGAGGCCTGTAAGCGCAGGGTTTCCGGGGTAATACGCATATCCTGGGCGGTGACTTTATTGCTCAGCACGTTTTCCAGCGTAAAGTCGTCCAGCGTTTTATTGGTGGCGGTTTTCACCCATTCCGGGTGCTTGTTCGCCAGCGGGTAGTCGCTGACCCTGGCGCTACGGGACGCGCCGCCAGCCGCCGGAGCCGCCGCAGGCGCCTCGCCCTGCAGGCTGTTCATGCGGCTCAAAACGTCGCGTACCATCGATTCAATTGCGTCGGTATTCATGGAGTTATCCTTTATCAAAGCGCCACGCGCAGTTCCTGCGGGTTTTTGCCCGTCACCACGTACTTGGTCTCTTTAATGTGCAAAATGGCCGATTTCGCCTGGTACTTCGGCCGCGCCATCTGGTCATTCAGCGTCGGGACCGGCTGCGGCGATTCTCGTTTCGCATAGCGGGCGGCGTTTTTGCCGATCTGGCGATAGGTTTCCAGGGTCAGCAGCGGCGCCTGCGGGAACAGCTCCAGGTTAGAGAGCGGCGGCAGCCCCTGCTGGTGGATCACCGTGGTGCCTTTCGACTGGATGCCGATAGAGATGCCGGAGCCGCTCAGGCGATTGCCTTCAACGGCGACGAAGGCCACGTCGGAGGATTTAAAGCAGCGAATCACGCGCGCCTTAATGCCTTCTTCTTCAATACCGGCAATGACTTCGCGCAAAATGCTCTTATGCGGGATGCCGACGATATTGACGGTCTGCGCCAGGCCGAAAGCCGGGCCGACGGCGATAATCACTTCGTCCTGCTGGGTGCCCTGACGCGCTTCGCCCACTTCCGTCAGGAAGCCGTCGCCGGCGGGCGGCGTGGCCTGGGGCGCCGCGGAGGCCGCCGGCGCATTAAACGAGACCGGTTTATCGCTGCCCTTCATCTCGCTGAGCACGTCTTCTATTATCTGGCGCAGCAATTTTTCATTAATTTCCATTTCTCACCCCTTAATCAATCTCGTTGGGATCAAGAGCGCCAGGGATGTTTTTAATCTCTTCCCAGCGTTCGCCCTGCAGGCGATAGCCCGTTGCCGGACCGGCATAGTCGTTGACGTCGTTGACGGCCGACAGCACCTGCCCGTCGCCGACGATAATCGCGGAGGTATGCAGGTAGTCCCCGGTCAGCTTGGCTTTCTGGATGTTGAGCATGTCCTGGGCCACGTCGGTGAATCCGCCCTGCGCCAGCGCTTTCACCACTTCCAGACCGTTGCGGTTTTTATTGATGATTTCCTGGGCGAACTTGATGTCTTCGACGATGTTGCGCTCCGGCATATCTTTCGAACCGTGGGCGTATGTCGCGGCTTCAACTTCTTCATCGGTAATCGGCGGCAGCCCCATTCCGGCAAACACGGCCTGCAGCGCGCGGGCGGCTTTGTTACGGATGGCGATGACGTCCTCTTCGCGAACCGGACGCAAACCGCCGTCCACCTTCAGGTCGCGCTGGATGACGTTGTAGTCGTCAAAGTCTTCGGCATCTTCGTTGGAGCCGGCGAACATGTTGTCGTAGTTCGGCACCGCGGAATAACCGGAGGAGATAAAGTCGGTGCCCGGCAGGAACTGCATCAGCAGGCGCGCGGTACGACGCATATCGGAGTGGGTGAAGGTCTGGTCGTTGCTGGAGGCGCACTCCAGATCCAGCGACGAACAGATCAGGTTTTCCGCCAGCACCGCGCGAATGCCGGAAGGCACCGCAGACGGCACGCCGATGCAGCTGACGGAACCGTTTTGCAGACCCTGTACGCCCGCGGCTTTGGTGATGTAGATGCAGCGCGCTTCCAGATAAAGCATGGATTTGCCTTCGGCGTAGCCCATCTGCACTTCCGAGCCGGAGCCGGAGGTAAAGCGCATTTTCAGCCCGCGAGAGGCGTAGGACGAGGCGAGGAAGCCCTTCGACCACGGCGTGTCGTCGCCGTCGGTAAAGACCGGCTCGGTGCCGTAGACGGAGATGGTTTCGGCGTAGCAGGTGTGGCCCAGCATGCCGAGCTTCAGCTCGGTGGCTTCTTCCAGCGAGCACTGCGTCAGCACGCCCGGACGGCCTACCTGCGAGCCCACCAGCAGCGCGATGGCGTTGAACGGCGCATAGCGCGCTACCGCAACGGTGGTTTCCTGTTCGTCAAATCCGCGCCATGCCCCTTCGGCGGCGTCGGCGGCAATCTGTACCGGGTTATCTTTGACGTTGGTGACGTGCGCCTGCTGGGACGGGGTGCGGCGGGCGCGCATTTTCTGCATCGCCATCATCATCTCGACGACGTTCATATGCGAAACCACTTCGACAATTTTCGCCGGCGTCATCGCGGTGGTCAGCGGGACGATTTCGCTGCGTTTAACGTTCGGATCGCACAGCATGTTGGCCAGCTTGACCGAATCCATCGCCATCACTTCTTCGGCGCGGTTCAGGTTGATACCGTAGCGGGCGATAAAGTGGTCGATCAGGTCAAAATCGCTTACCGGTTTCCCGTCCAGCTCGGTCACCGCGCCGTTAACGATTTTAATCGACGGTTTCGGGTCGTTCGGGCTTTCCATCGCGATAAAGCCTTCTTCGATCCACTCCTTAACGAAGCCGTCCTGATTCACAGGGCGTTTCGCCAGTGCTTCAAATCTTTTCGATCTCATGAATCAGCCTCGTGGGTATCAGATGTAGGACGGGCGATCGTTTTTCGGTTCAGCACCGAGGGTCGCAAGGACGGTTTTGCCGATTTCGCGCGCGGAGGTGACCGCCTGGCGGACCGCGCCGGAGTCGCCGGAAATCACCAGAATGGCTTCGTTACTGAAGCTGGTGCCGTGCGCCGGAGAGCTATAGGCCACGACTTCCACGTTGGCTGACTTCAGGGCGGTATCGGCCATCAGCACGCCCACGGAGGCCGGTGCGCCGACGATGATGCCGCAGGCCCGGCCAATCGGCGCGCCGAAGGCTTTTTCCAGCGCGTAGCTGGCGCGAGCGGTGTACTGCAGCTCGATATGCCCGGCTTCGTTGCCGTAAACATCGCCAAAGGTGCGGTCGAGCTCTTTCAGCGCGACTTCGATACCGCGCTTAACGTCGGAAACGTCGTTACCGCCCAAAATAATCAGCGAACCGTGGCCCGCTCCGCCTTTGGTATCGCGCGGCAGCTCAATGCTGACCACTTCGGTATTGGTGGCTTTCACCGCTTCGTCCGCCGCCATAATGTGCGGGCCAGCGCCGGTGCGGGCGCCGAGAATGCCGATGGAGCGATAGCGCTTTTCAAGCTTCATCGCATCCAGCAGGGCGGTATCGACGTTGGCGATAACCAGACCCAGGGTGTCGCCAATGGCGGTCCCGACAAATTCCGTTAAACTGCAGCTTTTTTCTGCCATAGCCGTCTCTCGTATTGGATGGTTTTCAGTAGGGATGGCCTGCTGTTCCGGCGTTGCCACGCGGGCAATCACCTGAGCCATGATCTGTTCCACCAGCTCATTGCTGCTCATTGGCTAATTCCCTTCGGTAAGATTTTTTCTACATCGGTGTGGGGGCGTGGGATGACGTGTACGGCTTTCACTTCACCCACGTTACGTGCGGCGGCGGCTCCCGCATCGGTGGCCGCTTTTACCGCGCCAACGTCGCCGCGTACGATGACGGTCACCAGTCCGGAGCCAATCTTTTCGTAGCCCACTAACATCACATTGGCTGACTTAACCATTGCATCAGCGGCCTCTATGGCTGCGGTTAAGCCTTTGGTTTCTACCATTCCTAGTGCTTCTTGTTGCATAAAGACCTCGCATGGAGTGTTCCGATAGTTGGGACTATAAGAAGATGCGAGGAAAAAGAATGGCTGACTTGAATTTGATGGTGAAAAAATAGTGGGTATTGAATAATATAAAATTGCCACATTTAAATTTAATCTATTGATTTTAAGTGTTATTTTTATTTGTTTTTATGTGATTATCTTGTTTTGTATATTCCATATTTACAAATTTGTTCATGACGAATTTAATTTTATCTGCTATGCGAGAAAAACTGATTTGTGATGTTTGTTGGAAAACGATGAGTTGGTTTTAGCAATATTTTTGCATGTCATGGCGATGGCGTAATTGCGAAATCCGCGCGTGAGCAATGCTATTCTGAGTTATTCAATGACAATAATTTGTTATTGATGCCCGAATTTTCCGGGGCCGCCGTCAGCAGGTTGCCAACAATTTGCGGAGCGGAGTTCATATAGTGGGCCCGTTGTACTCTACTGCCAGCAGGAGGTTGGCTGGTCAGGACACGAACTCTGCTAAGAAGGTGTCACCATGAATGATTCGTTAAAAGCGCAATGTACCGCCGAGTTTCTGGGCACCGGGCTGTTTTTGTTTTTCGGCATCGGCTGCCTGAGCGCGTTAAAGGTGGCGGGAGCCAGCCTCGGACTGTGGGAGATATGCATTATCTGGGGTCTGGGGATCTCGCTTGCCGTCTATCTGACGTCGGGAATATCCGGCGGCCATCTCAACCCGGCGGTGACCGTTGCGTTATGGCTATTTGCCTGTTTTCCTGGGCGCAAAGTCTTCCCCTATATTGTCTCCCAGGTCGCGGGCGCCTTCGGCGGCGCGGTGCTGGCCTATGTGCTGTACAGCACTATGTTTACCGAGTTTGAATCCGCCCACCATATCGCTCGCGGCAGCGTTGAGAGCCTGCAGCTGGCGAGTATTTTCAGCACCTACCCGGCGGCGTCGCTGAGCATCTGGCATGCGGCGCTGGTCGAAGTGGTGATCACCTCCATGCTGATGGGGATGATTATGGCGCTGACCGACGACGGCAACGGCGTGCCGAAAGGGCCGCTGGCCCCGCTGCTGATTGGCCTGCTGGTGGCGGTGATTGGCGCGTCAACCGGGCCGCTGACCGGCTTTGCGATGAATCCGGCGCGTGATTTTGGGCCGAAGCTGTTTACGTGGATGGCGGGCTGGGGCGATATCGCGATGACCGGCGGAAGGGATATTCCGTACTTTATTGTGCCGATTATTGCGCCGCTGATCGGCGCCTGCCTCGGCGCGGCCATCTATCGTTATCTGATAGGAAATAACTTACCGTGTAATACCTGTAAATTAGAGGATTAATGCATCCGCTGAAATAGCGAAAAATTTTCATGAACCGGTATCACGAACTGGCCAAAAACGTCTCCCACGGATGGGAGACTTTTGCTATCGTAATATTCTTTTATCGTTGGCGGTAAATGATGATGAAAGGAAGTGAATATTAAAGAAATGTTTTATTTATAACAAAAAATTAACTGAGAGGTTTTATCATGATTTCTGCGAGCACACTGAACTCAGAACTCATTAATAAAATCGCACAGGATTTTGCGCAGGCCACCAGTCTGGCGGTTGTGGTTGTCAATATTCACGGTGATGAAATATCTGAACTGTTTAACTTCACCCCTTTCTGCCAGCTGATGCGCCAGCACCCTCAGCACAGCACCCGCTGCCGGATGAGCGACCGCTGCGGCGGCCTCGAGGCGTCAAAAACCGATCAGCTCTGTATCTACCGCTGCCACGCCGGGTTAACTGATTTTTCCATTCCTCTGGTTATCGCCGGGCACCTTGTGGGCTTCGTGCTATGCGGGCAGGTGCGCTTAAGCAACGATGTAGAACTGGTGGATATCCTCAACGTGGACGACGGCTGGCAGGCGGACCCCGAGCTGCTCAACGCATTCCGCGACGTGCCGGAGATGGACTACTCCAGAGTGATTGCCTCCGCGGATTTACTGAAGCTGATCGTCGAGAACTGCCTGAAAAAGCAGCTCAACTTTGTGGTGATTAAAGATAATCCCCAGCAGCCGGAACCCACGCGCGCCAGCCGGGTCGCCAGCCCTCACGACAGCAAAATGAAGAAAGCGCTGCGCTACATTGACGCCCATTTATCCGATGAGCTTCGCCTGGAAGACGTCGCCGCCCACGTTTATCTCAGCCCCTATTACTTCAGTAAGCTATTTAAAAAATATCAGGGTATCGGTTTTAACGCGTGGGTGAACCATCAGCGGATGGTGAGCGCCAAAGAGCTGCTTTGCCACAGCGACTGGAGCATCGCCAGCATTGCGCGGAATTTAGGATTTTCGCAAACCAGCTATTTTTGCAAAGTTTTTCGCCAGGCTTATCAGGTCACTCCGCAGGCCTATCGCCAGCAAATTAACGCCAGATCACAAACTGAGTCATTTTAAATGACAATATTTTGTTATTGCCGATTTTTGATATGCCCTTGTATCTGGCTCATTCTAAAATGAAAATATCTCATTCAGAGCAATAAATTGTCATAGCGCAACAAAATAATAATGAGAGAACGATAAGCTGCACCAGTTTTTATTTATTTGATGGGATAGAGTGATATCTGAAATGGCTTTCAGCGCGCCATCGGCGTAATGAAACGGCCTTGGTAATTAAAAATTAAACACGACGGGAGCCATCCAGCTTCCGTAAGATATTCCGGAAATCATGCGAGCCGGGCAGTCCCGCTCGAATCATGACGGACTAAACCGACAGGCGCCAGGGAAGGGGGTGTGAATCCCCCGCAGCCCCCGCTGCTGTGATGCTGACGAACCCATATTTAGCCACTGATCTGCTTAGCGGATTGGGAAGGATGGGAGAGGACGACGCTAAGCCAGAAGACCTGCCTGTCGGTAACAATCAACAACTTCGGTGGGAAGTGGGTTGCTCAGATGCGTACAGTCGAAAGACTGGGAATGCACGCAGCCCTACCACCCGGCACAGGATCGGGGTATGGCAGCCAGGCAGCACGCATTTATTCTCGCAGGTACCGGCAGCGGTTGTGGTAAAACCACCGTTACGCTTGGTCTGCTCAGCCTGTTGAAGCAGCGCGGTATGCGGGTTCAGCCCTGCAAAGTCGGCCCGGACTACCTCGATACCGGCTGGCACACCGCCGTCAGCGGCGTCGCTTCCCGCAACCTCGACAGCTTTATGCTCCCGGAACCGGTGCTCAATGCGCTGTTTTGCGAACGGATGCAGCGGGCGGATATCGCGGTCATTGAGGGCGTGATGGGACTGTATGACGGCTTCGGTACCGACCCTGGCTACTGCAGCACCGCCGCGATGGCTAAACAGCTCGGCTGTCCGGTCATTTTGCTGGTAGATGGCAAAGCGGTTTCCACCTCTATCGCCGCCACGGTGATGGGATTTCAACACTTCGACCCCAGCCTGAATATCGCCGGCGTTATCGTCAATCGCGTCAACAGCGAATCCCATTATCAGCTTCTCAAAGGCGCCATTGAACGCTATTGCGGGCTGCCGGTGCTCGGCTACGTACCGCGAGTGGAAGGGGTGGCGTTACCTGAACGCCATCTGGGGCTGGTCACCGCCCGCGAGTCGCTGGTCAATCAGCAGCCGTGGCGCGATTTTGCCCAAACGCTGGCGCAAACGCTGGATATTGAACGGCTCCTGGCTCTTAGCCAGCTCACCGCCCTACCCGCCGGGGAGTGGCCCCCGCTGCCGTCGCCCGACGCCGGCACGGGCCTGACGCTGGCGCTGGCCGACGACGAAGCCTTCAACTTTTACTACCCGGATAACCTTACGCTGCTTGAACGCTGCGGGGTGAATATCGTGCGCTTCAGCCCGCTGCGCGATAGCGAGCTTCCGCCGTGCCAGATGATTTGGCTCGGCGGCGGCTATCCGGAAATTCATGCCGCCGGGCTGGCGGCCAATTCGTCGATGCTGGCGCAGCTGCGGGAGGTGCACCGGCGCGGCGTGGCGATTTACGCCGAGTGCGGCGGTTTGATGTATCTCGGCAGCACCCTTGAAGACGCCAGCGGCGACATCTATCCGATGGCCAATCTGATTCCCGGCCACAGCAAGATGGGCAAACGGCTTACCCGCTTTGGCTACTGCGAGGCGCGGGCGATGCGGCAAACGCTGCTGGCGGCGCCCGGCGAAACCCTGCGCGGGCATGAGTTTCACTACTCGGATTTTACCCCTGAGATCCCGGCGGTCCTGGCCTGCCGCAAAGTCCGCGACGGTATGACCCTTCAGCAGTGGTCGGGCGGCTGGCAGGTGGGCAACACGTTCGCCAGCTATCTGCACCTGCACTTTGCGCAGCGTCCCATCATGCTTAACCACTGGCTGGCTGCGGCAAGGAGCGCGCTATGACGCTGCTGGCATGGGGCGTTGCCTGGCTCCTCGATTTTATCATCGGCGATCCGCAGAGCTGGCCGCATCCGGTGCGCTGGATAGGCAACCTGATCGCCGCCGTTCAGCGCGACGTGCGCCGCTATTGCCGCAGCGATGTCGCCCTGCGCGTCGGCGGCGCCGTGATGTGGCTGGTGGTGGTCGGGCTAACGTGGAGCGTCTGCTGGGGCGTGCTGACGCTGGCGCGGACGATTCATCCGTGGCTTGGCTGGCTGGTTGAGGTATGGATGATTTTCACCGTGCTGGCCGGACGCTGCCTGGCACAGTCGGCGCGGGACGTCGAGCGCCCGCTGCGCGCGGGGGATCTGGCGGAGAGCCGTATCAAGCTGTCGTGGATCGTCGGGCGCGACACGTCGCAGCTTGCGCCGCAGCAGATTAATCGCGCGGTGGTGGAAACCGTCGCGGAGAACACCGTCGACGGCATTATTGCGCCGCTCTTCTTTCTGCTGCTGGGCGGCGCGCCGCTGGCGATGGCCTATAAAGCGGTCAACACCCTGGATTCGATGGTCGGCTATAAGCACGAAAAATATCGGGCCATCGGCATGGTCAGCGCCCGCCTCGATGATGTCGCCAACTTTATCCCCGCCCGCCTGAGCTGGCTGCTTATCAGCCTCGCCGCTCTCCTCTGCGGTGAAGCGGGCGGCCGCGCGCTGCGCATCGGCTGGCGCGACCGCTACAACCACAGCAGCCCGAACTGCGGCTGGTCGGAAGCGGCGGTCGCCGGGGCGCTCGGCATCCGGCTTGGCGGCCCTAACGATTACTTTGGACAGCGCGTGGAGAAGCCGTGGATCGGCGACGCGACGCGCGATATTTCCGTAGACGATATTTCCCGAACGATTCGACTGATGTGGGTGTCTTCGACCCTGGCGCTGGCGCTATTTATGGCGGTCCGGTACTGGCTGGTCGGCGCTGCCTGAGGACAAATGAATGCACTATATCCAGCAACCGCAGGCGATTGAGGCGAAAAGCTTCGACATTATTGGCGATATTATTGCGCAGACCCGCCCGGACTACCGCTTTGCCAGCCCGCTGCACGAAGCCATTATCAAGCGGGTGATCCACACCACCGCTGATTTTGACTGGCTGGATATCCTGTGGTTTTCGCCCGACGTGCTTCCGCGCTTGAGCGCCGCCCTGAGCCAGCCCTGCACGCTTTATACCGATACCACCATGGCCCTGTCCGGGATCAATAAAACCCTGCTGGCGAAATTCGGCGGCGAGTGCCGCTGCTATATCAGCGATCCGCGGGTGGTGGCGGAGGCCAAAGCGCAGGGGATGACCCGCTCGATGGCGGCGGTTGATATCGCGGTCGCCGAAGAGGGCGAGAAGGTGTTTGTTTTCGGCAATGCGCCCACCGCGCTGTTTCGTCTGCTGGAGCATGACGTCGCGGCCAACGGCGTGATTGGCGTGCCGGTCGGTTTCGTCGGCGCGGCGGAGTCGAAAGAGGCCCTGACGCAGAGCGGCCTGCCGGGCATCGCCGCGCTGGGTCGTAAAGGCGGCAGCAACGTCGCCGCCGCCATCGTCAACGCCATTTTGTACCACTTACAGGGGGCGCGATGAGCGAGCAATCCTTTGACGCCCCGGTATGGCACAACGGCAAGGCGCTGCGCAAAGGCTATACCACCGGATCCTGCGCCACGGCGGCAGCAAAGGTCGCGGCGCTGATGGTGATGCGTCAGCATCTGATTCATCAGGTCTCCATTGTCACCCCTTCCGGCGTCACTCTGTGCCTTAACGTCGAGTCGCCGCACGTTGAAGGGCAGCAGGCGATCGCCGCCATCCGTAAAGACGGCGGCGATGACGTTGACGCCACCCACGGGATGCTGATTTTCGCCCGCGTGACGCTCGACGATTCCGGCGAGATTACCCTGCGCGGCGGCGAAGGCGTCGGCACGGTCACCCGCAAAGGGATCGGCCTGCCCATCGGCAGCCCGGCGATTAACCGCACCCCGCGCCACACCATCGAGTCGGCGGTGCGCGAGGCGATTGGCCCGTCGCGCGGGGCGACGGTAGAGATTTTCGCCCCGGAAGGCGAGGCGCGGGCGCAGAAAACCTATAACTCGCGGCTGGGGATTCTGGGCGGCATCTCGATTATCGGCACCACCGGTATCGTGACGCCGATGTCGGAGGAGAGCTGGAAGCGTTCGCTGTCGCTGGAGCTGGAAATTAAGCGCGCGGCGGGGCTGGAGCGGGTAGTGCTGGTGCCGGGCAACCACGGCGAGCGCTTTGTACGCGAGCAGATGGGCATCGACTCGCAGGTGGTGGTCACCATGAGCAACTTCGTCGGCTACATGATTGAAGAGGCCGTGCGCCTGGGGTTCCGCCAGATCGTGCTGATTGGCCATCCCGGCAAGCTGATTAAAGTCGCCGCCGGGATCTTCCACACCCACAGCCATATCGCCGATGCGCGGATGGAAACCCTGGTCGCGCATCTGGCGCTGCTGGGCGCGCCGCTGGCGCTGCTGCAGCTGGTGAGCGAATGCGATACCACCGAAGCGGCGATGGAGCACATCGACGCGTACGGTTTTCAGCATATCTATCACCATCTTGCCGAACGCATCTGCCTGCGGGTGATGCAGATGCTGCGCTTTACCAAAACGCCGCCCGTCTGCGACGCCATCATGTTCTCCTTTGATAACAAGGTCCTCGGCAGCAATCGCCCGATCGCCGAGATTGCGCGGGAGATGTCATGTTAACGGTCGTCGGCATGGGCCCGTCAGGCCTGCATCTGATGACGCCGGCGGCGCGGGACGCGGTCGCCAGCGCGGACGCGCTGGTGGGCGGCAAGCGGCATTTACAGCAGTTCCCAGAGTTTGACGGCGAACGGTTTGCGCTGGGCGCCAATATTGCCGAACTGCTGGTATGGCTCGGCGAACGCGAAGCGCAGAAGGTGGTGGTGCTGGCCTCCGGCGACCCGCTGTTTTACGGCATCGGTACGCGGCTGATAGCCCACTTTGGCATCGAGCGCGTGCGCATTATCCCCGGCATCAGCGCGGTGCAGTATCTCTGCGCGAAGGCCGGTATCGATATGAACGATATCTGGCTGACCAGCAGCCACGGGCGGGACGTCTGTTTTGATGAGCTGGCTCGCCAGCGCAAGGTGGCGATGGTGACCGACGGGCGCTGCGGGCCGCGGGAAATCGCCGCCCAGCTGGCGGCGCGGGGTAAAGGGTATCGCTGGATGGTGATTGGCGAAAATCTGGCGATGGATAATGAGCGGATCCGCTGGCTACCGGTCAGTGAGGTCGACGGCGAATATGAGATGAACGCGGTGGTGATCCTCGATGAAAGATGAGCTTTTTCTGCGCGGCGAGAAGGTGCCGATGACCAAAGAGGCGGTTCGCGCGCTGGCGCTGGCCAAACTTGAGCTACACCGGGCAAGCCACCTGATTGATATCGGCGCCGGTACCGGCAGCGTGTCGATTGAGGCGGCGCTGCAGTACCCCTCGCTGCAGGTAACGGCGGTCGAACGCAATCCCGCGGCCCTGCAGCTGCTGGACGAAAACCGCCAGCATTTCGCCTGCGGCAACATTGAGATCCTGCCCGGCGAAGCGCCGATGGTGATCACCGAGCGGGCCGACGCCATTTTTATGGGCGGCAGCGGCGGCCGCCTCGACGAGCTCATTGACTGGTCGTGGCAGCAGCTCTACCCCGGCGGTCGCCTGGTGATGACCTTTATCCTGCAGGAGAACCTGAACGCCGCTCTCGACTATCTGCGGCTGAAGGGAATCGAACAGGTTGATTGCCTGCAGCTAAACGTTTCATCGCTGACCGCGCTGGGCAGCGGCCACTATTTCAAACCGAATAATCCCGTTTTTGTTATCGCCTGTCAGAAGGAAGAAAACCATGGCTGAGACATTTGACCCCCGTTGTGTGTGGTTCGTTGGCGCAGGGCCGGGCGACCGTGAGCTGATTACCCTCAAGGGCTACCGCTTGCTCCAGCAGGCCCAGGTGGTGATCTACGCCGGGTCGCTGATAAACACCGCGCTGCTGGAGTACTGTCCGCCCGGCGCCGAGTGTCACGACAGCGCCGAACTGCATCTGGCGCAAATTCTCGACCTGATGGAAGCCGGCGTTAAAGCCGGGAAAACGGTGGTGCGTTTACAGACCGGGGACGTGTCGCTGTACGGCTCGGTCCGCGAGCAGGGCGAAGAGCTGACCAAACGCGGCATCGACTGGCAGGTGGTGCCGGGCGTCAGCGCGTTTCTGGGCGCCGCGGCGGAGCTTGGCGTCGAATACACCGTCCCGGAAGTCTCCCAGAGCCTGATTATTACCCGCCTTGAAGGGCGCACGCCGGTACCCGAGCGCGAGCAGCTTGAGTCGTTTGCCAGCCACCAGACCTCGATGGCGATTTACCTTTCCGTACAGCGCATTCACCGGGTGGCGGAGCGCCTGATGGAAGGCGGCTACCCGGCAACCACGCCGGTGGCGGTGATCTACAAAGCGACCTGGCCGGAAAGCCAGACCGTACGCGGTACCCTGGCGGATATCGGCGACAAGGTGCGCGAGGCGGGGATCCGCAAAACGGCGCTCATTCTGGTCGGGAATTTCCTGGGCTCTGAGTATCACTACTCAAAACTCTACGCGGCGGACTTTAGCCATGAATACCGTAAAGCCTGAATCAATCGCGCTTTTCTGCCTGACCCCTGGCGGCGTGCGGCTGGCGAAACGGCTGGCGGCGATGCTGCCGTTAACCTGCTTTACCAGCGAGAAGCTGCTGGAAGAGGGGTTTCTCCCCTTTGAAAACGGTTTTGCCAGCGCCGCGCGCGAGGCCTTCAGCAGCTATTCGGCGCTGATTTTCATCGGCGCCACCGGGATCGCGGTACGCGTACTGGCCCCGCTGGTGAATGACAAGTTCAGCGACCCGGCGGTGGTGGTGATTGACGAGCGCGGCCAGCACGTTATTAGCCTGCTTTCCGGCCACGCGGGGGGCGCGAATGCCCTCAGCCGCTATCTGGCCGGGATGCTCGGCGCCGACCCGGTGATCACCACCGCCACCGACGTCAACGAGATGGCGGCGCTGGATACCCTGGCATTCCAGCTTAATGCCCGGATGAGCGACTTCCGCGCGGCGGTGAAAACCGTCAACCAGATGCTGGTCAGCCAGCAGCGCGTCGGCCTGTGGTGGGACGACGAACTGGATGAAGACGTCAGCCGCTGCGACCGGCGGGGATTTATCACCGTGACCGATCTGCACCAGCTTCCCGAGCTGGACGCGCTGGTCTGCGTCACGCTGCGCAACGAGCTGCCGGCCATCGCCGTGCCGCACTGGAAGCTGGTGCCGCAGCGGGTGGTCGCCGGAATTGGCTGCCGTCGCGATACGCCATTCCCGCTGTTAGCAGCGCTGCTGGCGCGCCAGCTTGAGGCGCAGCGCCTGGATCCGCTGGCGCTGAAAGCCATCGGCAGCGTGACGCTGAAGAAGCACGAGCAGGGGCTGATTCAGCTGGCCTCCTGCTGTCGCGTACCGTTCGAAACCTTTCCCGCTGATGCGCTGCGCGAGCATGAGCACCATTTTCCCGCCTCATCGTTCGTCAGAAAAACCGTCGGCGTGGGGAGCGTATCCGGCCCGGCGGCCTGGCTGCTGAGCCATGGGCAACTGTTGGGCGAAACCCTGCGCGAACAGGGCGTCACTATCACTTTGGGAGTTTCACACTGATGTTAAGCGTAATCGGAATCGGCCCTGGCTCGCAGTCCATGATGACCATGGAGGCCATTGAAGCGCTGCAGGCGGCGGAAATCGTCGTTGGCTATAAAACCTACACGCACCTGGTGAAAGCCTTTACCGGCGATAAGCAGGTGATCAAAACCGGCATGTGCAAAGAGATTGAGCGCTGCCAGGCGGCGATTGAGCTGGCGCAGGCCGGGCATAACGTGGCGCTGATCAGCAGCGGCGACGCCGGTATTTACGGCATGGCCGGACTGGTGCTTGAGCTGGTCAGCAAGCAGAAGCTGGATGTGGAAGTCCGCCTGATCCCGGGGATGACCGCCAGCATCGCCGCCGCCTCGCTGCTGGGCGCGCCGCTGATGCACGACTTCTGCCATATCAGCCTCAGCGACCTGCTGACACCGTGGCCGGTGATTGAAAAGCGTATTGTCGCCGCCGGGGAAGCCGACTTCGTGATCTGTTTTTACAATCCGCGCAGCCGCGGCCGCGAGGGCCATCTGGCGCGCGCCTTTGAGCTGCTGTCGGCCAGCAAAAGCGCGCAGACTCCGGTGGGGGTCGTGAAGTCCGCCGGACGTAAAAAACAGGAGAAATGGCTGACCACCCTGGGGGAGATGGATTTTGCACCGGTCGATATGACCAGCCTGGTGATCGTTGGCAACAAAGCGACGTATATCCAGGATGGCCTGATGATCACCCCACGAGGCTACGTGCTGTGAGCCACGGCGAGGTGCTGGTGATGGGCGGAACCAGCGACGCGCGGGCGCTGTGCCAGCAGCTTGACGCGGCGCAGGTTAAATACACCCTGTCGGTGGCGACGCCCACCGGCCAGCAGCTGGCGGGAGACATTCGCGGCCAGGTGCGCTGCGGGCGTCTCGAGCTGGAGGAGATGATCGCCTGGCTGAAGGTTAACCGGACCCGCTGGGTGATCGATGCTTCGCACCCCTACGCCGAAGCGGTGAGCCGCAATATCGTCCGGGCCTGCGAAACCGCCGGCGTGCTGCTGAGCCGCTATCAGCGCCCTGAACAGCTGAGCGGCCTGACGCATCCGCTGCTCTATACCGTGGAGAGCATTGAACAGGCCTGCGAGGTGGCGCGGCGCTTCGGCCAGCGCGTGCTGCTCACCACCGGAAGCAAAGATCTGGCGCGCTGGCGGGCGGGATTAGGCGAAAAAACGCTGCTGGCCCGGGTGTTGCCGGTCGCCGATGTCATCGCCCAGTGCGCCGGACTGGGGTTCGGCGTTGGCGAGATCTTCGCCCTGTGCGGGCCGTTCAGCGCCGAGTTCAACGCCGCTTTCTACCGCCAGTGCCGGGCCGATGTGGTGATCACTAAGGCCTCCGGCGCCGAAGGCGGCTATCAGGAAAAAGTACAACCCTGTCTGGATGCCGGTATCCCCTGCATCGTGATTACGCGCCCGGCACCGCTGGTGACCGGTGAAGAATTACTGGAAAGTCAGGCTGCCTTTGCCCGGCGCTTAGCGCGCTGGCTGGCCGCTGCTTAAGGAGTCCGAAATGAAAAAAGCGCTTCTGGTGGTCAGTTTTGGCACCAGCTATCCCGACACCTGTGAAAAGAATATCGTCGCCTGCGAGCGCGAGCTGGCGGCCAGCTGCCCGGACCGCGACACCTTTCGCGCCTTCACCTCCGGGATGATTATCCGCAAGCTCAAGCAGCGCGACGGTATCGAGATTGATACGCCGCTGCAGGCGTTGCAGAAGCTGGCCGAGCAGGGCTACCAGGATGTGGCGATTCAGTCGCTGCACATTATCAACGGCGATGAATATGAAAAGATCGTCCGTGAAGTGCAAAGCCTGCGCCCGCTGTTCCTCCGCCTGACGCTGGGGGCGCCGCTGCTGAGCAGCCATAATGATTATGTCCAGCTGATGCAGGCGCTGCGCCAGCAGATGCCGCCGATTGCCGCCGATGAAACGGTGGTCTTTATGGGCCACGGCGCCAGCCATCACGCTTTCGCCGCCTACGCCTGTCTGGACCATATGATGACGGCGAAGGGGTTTCCGGCGCGGGTCGGCGCGGTCGAGAGCTATCCGGAAGTCGATATTCTTATCGACAGCCTGCGCTGGCAGGGGGTGAAGGGCGTGCACCTGATGCCGCTGATGCTGGTGGCCGGCGATCACGCCATTAACGATATGGCCTCGGACGAAGAGGACTCCTGGAAAACGCTGTTCAACGCCGCCGGTATCACGGCGACGCCGTGGCTGAACGGGCTGGGAGAGAATCCGGCGGTGCGCGCAATGTTCGTCGCTCACCTGCAGCAGGCGCTGAGCCTGGCGATGGAGGAGGCGGCATGAGCGGCAAACTGTATGCCCTGAGTACCGGCCCTGGCGCCGCCGACCTGATCACCGTGCGCGCGGCGCGGGTGCTGGGCAAGCTGGACATTCTCTACGCGCCCGCCGGACGTAAAGGCGGCGACAGCCTCGCGCTCTCCATCGTGCGGGAGTATATCGGCGAACGGACCGAAGTGCGCTGCTGCCATTTCCCGATGAGCGCCGACAGCGCGGAAAAAGAGGCGGTATGGGATGAGGTCGCCGCCGCGCTGGTGCAGGAAGTGGAGGCGGGCAAGCAGGTCGGGTTTATTACCCTCGGCGACGCCATGCTGTTCAGCACCTGGGTGTTCTTACTCCAGCGTATCGGCAGCCCGGAGTGGCTGGAGATTGTTCCCGGCGTCACCTCTTTCGCCGCCATTGCCGCGCGTTCAAAAACGCCGCTGGCCATGGAGCAGCAGTCGCTGGCGGTGATCTCCTGCACCGCGCCGGAAACGGAAATCGAGCAGGCGCTGCGCCAGCATGAAAGCCTGGTGCTGATGAAAGTGTACGGGCGGTTTCCCCGCATCAAAGCGCTGCTGGCGAAAAACGGTCTGCTGGATGCCGCGCTGATGATGTCCGAAGCCACGCTGCCGGGCGAGCAGTGCTGGCGCCATCTCCGTGACGTCAGCGACGACCAGCCGCTGCCCTATTTCTCGACCATTCTGGTCAATAAACAGTGGGAGTATGCAGAATGAAACTTGAACAACAGCTAAAACAGCTGTCTTTCAGCGGGTTAGCTGCGGCGCTATTGCTGATAGTGGTACCCGAAAAGGCTTTCGCGATGCACATTATGGAGGGGTTTTTACCGCCGATGTGGGCCCTGGCATGGTGGCTGCTGTTTTTACCCTGCCTGTGGTACGGGCTGGTGCGCCTGCGCCGCATCGTGCAGGAAGATAACAACCAGAAGGTGCTGCTGGCGCTGTGCGGGGCGTTTATTTTTGTCCTCTCGGCGCTGAAAATTCCTTCCGTGACCGGTAGCTGTTCGCACCCGACCGGCGTCGGCCTGGCGGTGATTCTCTTCGGGCCTGGCGTGGTGGCGATCCTTGGCGCCATCGTGCTGCTGTTCCAGGCGCTGCTGCTAGCGCACGGCGGGCTGACGACGCTCGGCGCGAACGGGATGTCGATGGCGGTAATCGGGCCGGTGGTCGGCTATATGGTGTGGAAAATGGCCTGCCGCGCGGGCCTTCGCCGCGATGTCGGGGTGTTTCTCTGCGCGATGCTGGCGGATCTGGTGACCTACTTTGTCACCTCCGTACAGCTCGGCGTGGCCTTCCCGGATCCGACCGCCGGCGCGACCGGATCGATCGTCAAGTTTATGGGGATCTTCTGCCTGACCCAGATCCCGATCGCCATTGCTGAAGGACTGTTAACCGTCATGATCTACGACCAGTTGACCAAACGTCAGCTGATTACCGCACAGGGGCATTAACATGAAAAAGACGCTGATATTGTTCGCCATGGTGGTGGCGCTGGTGATCCTGCCGTTCTTTGTCGATCACGGCGGCGAGTTTGGCGGTTCGGACGGCGAGGCGGAGAGCCAGATTCAGGTGGTCGCACCGCATTATGAGCCGTGGTTCCAGCCGCTGTACGAACCGGCGAGTGGAGAAATTGAGAGCCTGCTGTTTACGCTCCAGGGCTCCCTCGGCGCGGCGGTGATTTTCTATATTCTGGGCTACAGCAAAGGCAGACAGCGCCGTGATGACCGGGTTTGACCGACTTAGCTATCAGAGCCGCTGGTTTCACGTCGCGCCGGAGCGCAAGTTCCTGTTCTGGCTGCTGCTGATGGTGCTGGCCTTTACCCTGCCTCCGCTGGGGCAGGGTATCGAAATGGCGCTGATTGCCGTCTTAACCTGCTGGCTGCTGCGGGTCTCGCCGTGGCGCTGGTGCCGCTGGATGGCGCTGCCGTTTGGCTTCCTGCTGATCGGCGTGCTGACCATTCTGTTTAGCGTCAGCCGCAATCCGCAGGATCTGCTGGTGAGCCTGCCGCTGGGCAGCGTATGGCTGGGCATTACGTCGGAGGGGCTGACGACCGCCAGTCAGACCTTCTGGCGCAGCCTGGTGGCGCTGGCGTCCACCTTCTGGCTGGTGCTGAATCTGCCGTTCCCGCAGCTTATTGTGCTGCTCAAGCGCGGGCGGGTGCCGCGGCTGCTGACCGAGCAAATCCTGCTGACCTGGCGCTTTATTTTTATTCTGTTAGACGAAGCGCTGGCGATTCATCGTGCGCAAACATTACGTTTTGGCTACCGTAGCGTGCCGAAGGGCTATCGTTCGCTGGCGATGCTGGTAGGGCTGCTGTTTACCCGGGTGATGATCCGCTACCAGCAGATGAGCACCACGCTGGATATCAAACTGTATCAGGGTGACTTTCACCTCTAAGGATAAGTATGCTTGCCACGACCGATCTCTGGTTTCGCTATCAGGACGAGCCGGTGCTGAAGGGGCTGACGCTGGATTTTTCCCGTCACGCGGTGACCGGACTGGTGGGGGCGAACGGCTGCGGAAAATCCACGCTGTTTATGAACCTGAGCGGTCTGCTGCGCCCGCAGAGCGGGGCGGTGCTGTGGCAGGGAAAACCGCTGGACTACAGCAAACGCGGCCTGCTGGCGCTGCGTCAGCAGGTGGCGACCGTTTTTCAGGACCCGGACCAGCAGATTTTCTATACCGATATCGACAGCGATATCGCCTTTAGCCTGCGTAACCTGGGGGTTGCGGAAGAGGAAATTGCCCGCCGGGTGGACGATGCCCTGACTCTCGTCGATGCCCAGGGGTTTCGTCACCAGCCGATTCAGTGCCTGAGCCACGGGCAGAAAAAGCGCGTGGCGATAGCCGGCGCGCTGGTGCTGCAGGCGCGCTATTTACTGCTCGACGAGCCGACGGCGGGGCTCGATCCCTCGGGGCGCGCGCAGATGATCGACATCATTAAGCGCATTGCCGATCGGGGCAACCACGTGGCGATCTCCAGCCACGACATCGATCTGATCTATGAAATCAGCGATGCGGTTTACGTGTTACGCCGCGGCGAAGTGCTGGCGCACGGCGAACCCGGGGAGGTGTTTGCCCGCAGCGAACTGATGGCCCAGGCCGGGCTAACCCAGCCGTGGCTGGTGAAACTGCACGCGCAGCTCGGGCTGCCGCTGTGTAAAACCGAAGAAGAATTTTTTACGCGGATGCGAAGCAACGCGATGAAGGAGGCGTCATGACGCTGGCAATTATGTTACAGGGCACCGCTTCCGACGTCGGCAAAAGCGTGCTGGTCGCGGGGCTGTGCCGCATCTTTTATCAGGACGGGCAGCGCACCGCGCCGTTTAAATCGCAGAATATGGCGCTTAATTCCGGTATCACGCCGGATGGCAAAGAGATGGGCCGCGCGCAGATTTTCCAGGCCGAAGCGGCGGGCATTACCCCGGATGTGCGCATGAACCCGGTGCTGCTTAAGCCAACCAGCGACCGTAAAGCGCAGGTGGTGCTGATGGGCAAAGTGGCGACCGATATGGACGCGGTGAGCTATCACGAATACAAGCCGCGCCTGCGGGAACAGATCCTCGCGGTTTATAACAGCCTGGCCGCCGAACATGATGTACTGGTGCTGGAAGGGGCGGGCAGTCCGGCGGAGATCAACCTGCGCGATCGCGACATCGTCAATATGGGCATGGCCGAGATGGCCCAGTGCCCGGTGATCCTCGTGGCGGATATCGATCGCGGCGGCGTATTCGCCTCCATCTACGGCACGCTCGCGCTGCTGCACGATCGCGAGCGCGCGCGGGTCAAAGGGGTGATTATCAATAAATTTCGCGGCGACGTGGCGCTGCTGTATTCCGGGATCGAGCAGATAGAAGCGCTCACCGGCGTCCCGGTGCTCGGCGTCATGCCGTGGCTGGAGGTCGATCTTGAAGATGAGGACGGCGTCGCGCTGCAAAAAGGGAAATATCTGCGTACCGACAGGCGCGATATTGAGATTGCCGTGATTCAGGTGCCGCACATTTCTAATTTTACCGATTTCAACGCGCTGGCGGCGCAGCCGGACGTCCGCGTTCGCTATGTTCGCCAGCCCCAGGAGCTGGCGGGCGTGGATATGATTATCCTGCCGGGCAGTAAAAATACGCTCGGCGACCTGGGCTGGCTGCGCGAGAGCGGCATGGCGCACGCGGTACTGCAGGCCCGGCGTCAGGGCGTACCGGTGCTGGGGATCTGCGGCGGCTACCAGATGCTCGGCGAAACCATCATCGATGAGGTGGAGTCGGGGCTTGGCACCCAGCCGGGGCTGGGGTTGCTCAATACCGTCACCCACTTTGCGCACAGCAAAACGACCACCCAGGTAACGGCGACTCTGGCTCCGGCGCTGCCGGCGTGGCTGGCGGCAACGGCGGGGCTGGCGGTAAGCGGCTACGAAATTCATATGGGCGAAACCGAGCTGCGCGACGGCTGCCGTTCTCTGATGCAATTACATAAAGGCGGCCTGAGCGTGGCGGACGGCGCGGTCAGCGATGACGGCCTGGCGTTTGGCACCTATCTGCACGGCCTGTTCGATAGCGATGCATTTACCCGCGCGCTGGTTAACGGCCTGCGCCAGCGTAAAGGGCTGGCGGCGCTGGATAGCGATTTCGAGTATGCGCAGTATAAATCTCGCCAGTTCGATCTGCTGGCGGACGCGATGCGTCAGCATATTGATATCGAAAAAATCTACGCCATCATGCGCCAACATCAGGAGCCCGTATGCTGACTTTAGTCACCGGCGGGGCGCGCAGCGGTAAAAGCCGCCATGCCGAAGCGCTGATCGCCCATGCGCCGCAGGTACTCTATATCGCCACCTCGCAGATCTTTGATGACGAGATGGCGGCGAGGATCCAGCACCACCGCGACGGCAGGCCCGCGCACTGGCGCACCGCCGAGCGCTGGCAGCAGCTTGATGAACTGATCACCCCGGATATCGCCCCGGAGGAGGCGATTTTGCTGGAATGCATCACCACCATGGTAACCAACCTGCTGTTTGCGCTGGGGGGCGACAGCGCGCCGGACGACTGGGATTATGCGGCGATGGAGCGGGCGATCGACGCCGAAATCGCGGTACTGATTGCCGCCTGCCAGCGCTGCCCGGCCCGCGTGGTGCTGGTGACCAACGAGGTGGGGATGGGGATTGTGCCGGAAAACCGTCTGGCCCGCCATTTCCGCGACATCGCCGGACGCGTTAACCAGCGCCTGGCGGCGGCGGCGGACGAGGTGTGGCTGGTGGTGTCGGGCATTGGCGTAAAAATCAAATAGGCCAGGCGCGCCGTACCGGGCGTTATTCTTCCTGCTGGCTCTGCCATGAGCCAGCCAACAAGACGAGAACCTCTATGCAAAGCTTAACCTCTCTACTGGGCGCGATCCCGGCGCCTGATGAAAGCGCGATGGCGCGCGCCCGGCTTCATATCGACGGCCTGCTGAAGCCGCCCGGAAGCCTTGGACGCCTTGAAGATCTTGCCGTACAGCTGGCGGGCATGCCCGGTCTTGACGGCGTGCCGCAGGTGAAAAAGAAGGCGCTGCTGGTGATGTGCGCCGACCACGGCGTGTGGGACGAAGGGGTCGCCATCTCGCCGAAAGCGGTGACCGCCATTCAGGCGGCGAATATGACGCTGGGTAAAACCGGCGTTTGCGTGCTGGCGGCGCAGGCGGGCGCGAAAATGCACGTGATTGATGTCGGGATCGATGCTGAGCTGATACCGGGCGTTATCAACATGCGCGTGGCGCGCGGCTGCGGCAATATCGCCGTCGGTCCGGCAATGCGCCGCGGCCAGGCGGAAGAGCTGCTGCTGGAGGTGATGCGCTATACCCGAGGGCTGGCGCAGGATGGCGTCACCCTGTTTGGCGTCGGGGAGCTCGGAATGGCCAATACCACCCCGGCGGCGGCGATTGTCAGCGTTCTGACCGGCAGCGATGCCCAGGAGGTGGTCGGGATTGGCGCTAATCTGCCGTTGGCGAAGGTCGCTAATAAAGTGGAAGTGGTGCGCCGGGCTATCGCCGTCAACCGGCCTGACCCGAACGATGGTCTCGACGTGCTGGCGAAAGTAGGTGGTTTTGATTTATTGGGGATGACGGGCGTGATGCTGGGCGCGGCCTCCTGCGGCCTGCCGGTGCTGCTCGATGGCTTCCTCTCCTACGCGGCGGCGCTGGCGGCGTGCCGAATTGCGCCGGAAGTGAAACCCTATCTGATCCCGTCCCACTATTCGGCGGAGAAGGGGGCGCGTACGGCGCTGATGCATCTCGAACTGGAGCCCTACCTGAACATGGGGATGCGCCTGGGCGAAGGCAGCGGCGCGGCGCTGGCGATGCCGATCGTGGAAGCGGCCTGCGCGATGTATCACGAGATGGGCATGCTGGCGGCGAGCAATATTGTGTTGCCGAAGGGCTGAAAAAGGGCCGGGGAGCGGCGCTGCGCCGTTCCCTGAATCAGGTATAAGATTTTGCGCAGCGCAGAAACAAAAAAACACCCTTGAGGGTGTTTATGATGTTGGTTGCGGGGGCCGGATTTGAACCGACGACCTTCGGGTTATGAGCCCGACGAGCTACCAGGCTGCTCCACCCCGCGTCCGTGGAAGCGCACTATACTCCGCTAACGTTTTGATGCAACCCTTTTTGGCAGAAATCATCAATTTTGTAAAAAATGGTGCATATAGAATCACTTCCAGCCTATTTTTTGCGCAAATCTGCCTTTGCGGTGCCGAAGCTCATTTCATTAGCCCTGGGGGTTTGTTATCTTCATCACGCACCCGGGCTTAGCAGCATAAAGAAGAGATACCATGAAAGGACGTTGGGCAAAATACGCAGTAACAGGCGCAATGCTGGCAATGCTGGCCGCCTGTTCCTCAAAACCGACCGATCGCGGTCAGCAGTATAATGAAGGTAAACTCACCCAGCCGTTTTCATTGGTTAACCAACCTGATGCGGTCGGCTCGCCGATCAACGCCGGCGATTTCTCCGAGCAGGTGAGACAGATTCGTAGCGCCTCTCCGCGCCTCTACACCAGCCAGAGCAACGTCTACAATGCGATTCAGGAGTGGCTGCGTTCCGGCGGCGACACCCGCACGCTGAGCCAGTTTGGTATCGACGCCTGGCAGATGCAGGGGACGGATAACTACGGTAACGTCCAGTTTACCGGCTACTACACGCCGGTGGTGCAGGCGCGCCATACTCGCCAGGGCGAGTTCCAGTACCCGATTTACCGGATGCCGCCGAAGCGCGGCAAGCTACCGTCCCGCGCCAGCATCTACGCCGGGACTCTGAGCGACAACTACATTCTGGCCTACAGCAACTCGCTGATGGATAACTTCATCATGGACGTGCAGGGCAGCGGCTACATTGACTTTGGCGACGGCTCGCCGCTGAACTTCTTCAGCTATGCCGGGAAAAACGGCTGGCCGTACTACAGCATCGGTAAAGTGCTGATCGACCGCGGCGAAGTGAAGCGCGAAGATATGTCGATGCAGGCGATCCGCGAATGGGGCGAAAAGCACAGCGAGGCGGAAGTGCGCGAGCTGCTGGAGCAGAACCCGTCGTTCGTCTTCTTTAAACCGCAGTCTTTTGCGCCGGTGAAAGGTGCCAGCGCGGTGCCGCTGATTGGCCGCGCATCGGTGGCTTCCGACCGTTCCATTGTTCCTGCCGGCACCACGCTGCTGGCGGAGGTGCCGCTGCTGGATAATAACGGCAAGTTTAACGGCCAGTACGAGCTGCGTTTAATGGTGGCTCTCGATGTTGGCGGGGCGATTAAAGGCCAGCACTTCGATATTTACCAGGGCATTGGCCCGGATGCCGGGCATCGTGCCGGTTGGTATAACCACTACGGCCGCGTATGGGTGCTGAAAAACGCTCCGGGTGCGGGCAACGTCTTTAGCGGCTAGTACGCCGGTTCTTTTCCCCGGTCGCGCTGCGCTTACCGGGGCTACGGCTGATTTTGTCGCCCGGGTAAGGCGCTTGCGCTGCGACCCGGGAATGTCCACTAATTCTGAGGTTTTATGTCTGTTGTAATCAGCGATGCCTGGCGCCAGCGTTTTGGCGGCACGGCGCGTTTATATGGTGAAAAGGCGCTGCAATGTTTTGCCGACGCGCACGTCTGCGTAGTCGGCATCGGCGGCGTAGGCTCATGGGCGGCGGAAGCGCTGGCGAGAACCGGAATTGGCGCGATTACCCTGATCGATATGGATGATGTCTGCGTGACCAACACCAATCGCCAGATCCACGCCCTTGGCGGCAACGTTGGCCTGGCGAAAGCCGAGGTGATGGCGGAGCGTATTCGCCTGATCAACCCCGAGTGCCGGGTCACGGTGGTGGACGATTTTGTTACCCCGGAAAACGTCGCCGAGTATCTTGGCGTTGGCTTTAGCTACGTGATTGACGCCATCGACAGCGTGCGCCCGAAAGCGGCGCTAATCGCTTACTGTCGTCGCCATAAGGTTCCGCTGGTGACCACCGGCGGCGCGGGCGGGCAAATTGATCCGACGCAAATTCAGGTCGCCGATCTGGCGAAAACCATCCAGGATCCGCTGGCGGCAAAGCTGCGTGAGCGTTTGAAGAGCCAGTTTGGGGTGGTGAAGAACAGCAAAGGTAAGCTCGGCGTGGATTGCGTGTTTTCCACCGAAGCGCTGGTTTATCCGCAGGCGGACGGCAGCGTTTGTGCGATGAAAAGCACCGCTGAGGGGCCGAAGCGAATGGACTGCGCATCCGGCTTTGGCGCCGCGACGATGGTGACCGCGACCTTTGGTTTTGTCGCCGTCTCCCACGCGCTGAAGAAAATGCTGGCGAAGGCGGAGCGGCAGACGGCGTAAATTCCCGGGTCGCGGCGCAGGCGCCTTACCCGGGCTACAAAACTGCGCACCTGTCCGGGCGACAAAACCGCACGAACCCGTAGCCCGGGCAAGGCGCGTCAAGCGCCGCCCCCGGGATGCGCTTAAACCTCGCGGGCGGCGGCGAGCACCGCTTCGCCCAGGGCGCTGAGCCCCTGACTGCGCGAGGCGCTCAGCTGGCCGCGCAGCCCCAGCGCATCAAATAGCGCCAGCGGATCCTGCGCCAGCAGCTCAGCGGCGCTTTTGCCTTCTATGGCGGTCAACAGCACCGCCAGCATGCCGCGCACGATGCGGCCTTCGCTATCGCCGAAGAAATGCAGCTTGCCCTCGGCGTCAACGACGTGCCCCAGCCAGACGCGGTTTTCACAACCGGCAATCTCTTTGGCTCGCGCTTTCAGGTCGTCCGGCAGCGCGGGAAGCTGCTTACCCAGTAAAATCAGCTGGCGGTATTTATCTTCCCACTGGCTGAGCGGGGTAAAGGTCTGCCGTAGAGATGCCTCGGTGATGCGGGTACCAAAAGGGTGAGAAGTCGTCATTAATCCACCAGTATTTCCAGAGCGCGGTCCACGGCGTGCACCAGCGCGTAGACATCGTCTTGCGTGTTATAAGGCGCGAAGGAGGCCCGTAGCGTGCCGCTGACGCCAAGCGCCGCCAGCAGCGGCTGGGCGCAGTGCTGACCGGCGCGCAGCGCGATCCCCGACTCCGCCAGCAGCGTCACCATATCGCTATGGTGAACGCCGTCAAAATCAAACGCCAGCAGGCTGGCGTCCTGGCAGCGGAAGGAGCGGAAGCCCGGACGTTTCGCCAGCTCGTCTTCCGCCAGCGTCGACAGGCCGCGGCTCCAGTTTTCCGCCTGCGCGATGTCCGTCTCCTCCAGCCACTCCAGCGCCGCGCTCAGGCCGATCACCCCGGCGATATTGGGCGTTCCCGCCTCGAAGCGCCAGGGGGCGGGCTGGGTTTTGAAGCCATCGAAGGTGACTTCGGTAATCATTTTTCCGCCGCCGAGCCACGGCGACATCTCCGCCAGCCGTTCGCTTTTGCCATACAGCGCGCCGATGCCGGTCGGCCCGTAGAGCTTATGGCCTGAAAAAGCATAAAAGTCGATATCCAGCGCCTGGACGTCCGCCGGGAAATGCACCGCCCCCTGCGCGCCGTCGACCATCACCACCATCCCGGCAGCGCGGGCCTGGCGTATTGCCAGCGCCAGATCCGGGCAGCCGCCGGTGACGTTGGACATCTGGCCAATCGCCAGCACCCGGCTGCGCGGCGTGATAAGCGCGCCAAGCGCCGCCACGTCCGGCAGGCGGTTGCCCGCCAGCGGCAGCTTCACCACCCGCGCGCCGGTTTGCCCGGCAACCATTAACCACGGCACCAGGTTGGCGTGATGCTCTGCTTCGCTGACGATAATCTCATCGCCGGGTTTCAGGCGCGGGCGCACGTAGCTCTGCGCCACCATATTAATGGCTTCGGTGGTGCCGCGCGTCCAGACGATATCCTGGCCGGAAGGGGCGTTGAGCAGCGTTGCCACCCGTTCGCGCGCGTTTTCATAGCGTTCGGTTAGCTGACGGGCGGTGGCGAACTGGCTGCGGTGGACGTTACCGGCGCTAAGGCGATAGAACTGGTCGCTGGCCTCAATGACCGCCAGCGGTTTGAGGGTTGTCGCGGCGCTATCAAGATAGACGCCGGCGTCGGCCAGCGCCGGGAACTGGGCGCGAAATTGGACGGGGTTGAATGCGTTCATGAGATTCCTCGTA
The DNA here is from genome assembly GCF_040064575.1 of Klebsiella sp. CN_Kp106. Classification (NCBI taxonomy): domain Bacteria; kingdom Pseudomonadati; phylum Pseudomonadota; class Gammaproteobacteria; order Enterobacterales; family Enterobacteriaceae; genus Klebsiella; species Klebsiella sp. CN_Kp106. Next base: position 40,184 of record NZ_JBEAIG010000048.1, read on the forward strand.
TCGATATCAGGATCGTCGCGCAAATCGGCGGGTGATACAAGGTTTCTGCTAACGACTGGAATTTTCTGAATATGACTTCGGGTGGGTAAAAGATAGTTATGCTGAATAGTGTTGGGTTTGCGTTTTAACCTGGTACAGAAAGAATCATAAACAGTATAAATAGTCGAAAGGAGAGAAAGATGAAAATGAATAAGACTGCCGCAATTATTTCTGCCTGTGTGCTGACCTTTGGCCTGAGCGCCTGCTCCTCCAACTACGTGATGCATACCAACGATGGGCGCACCATCGTGACCGACGGCAAACCGCAAACGGATAATGATACTGGCATGATTTCGTACAAAGATGCCTGGGGTAACAAGCAGCAGATCAACCGTTCTGACGTAAAACAGCTGGGCGAGCTGGATAAGTGATTTCGGTATAGCAGGCAAAAAAAAGCACCGCGCAGTGCGGTGCTACATTAAATCACTATGGACAGACAGGGTAAATGTACAGGAAGTGAAAAGGGGTAGCTGAGCTACCATGGTCCGCAAACCCGGACCAATTGCAAACACAACAACACAACATCACAACCGTAAGCCAAAAGCTTGTTGGAACACGCATTCCAAAAAAAGCTCTTCGTTCCGGCTCAGGAAGTGCCGCCACTATAGGTATTTGCTGGTAGAAGCTCAACGGACAAATTATAATAGCTCAGATAAAAAAAACTAATAGGTTAACTATTGTTTCCTATTTGTTAAATTGCCTTAACATCTAAGCCAGAATAACTATGTCCAAGCGTTTGCCACCTCTGAATGCATTACGTGTTTTTGATGCAGCCGCCCGCCATCTTAGCTTCACTCGCGCCGCCGATGAGCTTTTTGTGACGCAGGCCGCAGTCAGCCACCAAATCAAGTCCCTGGAGGATTTCCTCGGCCTCAAGCTGTTCCGTCGACGCAATCGTTCTCTTCTTTTGACGGAGGAGGGGCAGAGCTATTTTCAGGATATCAAAGAGATTTTTTCGCAGCTCACCGAAGCGACCCGCAAGCTTCAGGCCCGAAGCGCAAAAGGGGCCTTAACCGTCAGTATGCTCCCCAGTTTTGCCATTCAGTGGCTGGTGCCAAGGCTCACAAGCTTTAACTCAGCTTATCCGGGAATCGACGTCAGGATCCAGGCCGTGGACCGTCAGGAGGATAAGCTGGCCGACGATGTCGACGTGGCGATTTTTTACGGCCGCGGCAACTGGCCGGGGCTGCGGGTGGAAAAGCTGTACGCCGAATATCTGCTCCCGGTGTGCTCACCGCTGTTGCTCACCGGCGATAAAGCGTTGAAAACGCCTGCCGATCTGGCGCAACATACCCTGTTGCACGATGCTTCCCGCCGCGACTGGCAAACTTATACCCGCCAGTTAGGTCTAAACCATATTAATGTTCAACAGGGACCTATATTTAGCCACAGCGCAATGGTGCTGCAGGCGGCAATCCATGGACAGGGGGTCGCGCTGGCCAACAATGTAATGGCGCAGTCCGAGATTGAGGCGGGCCGTTTGGTCTGCCCGTTTAATGATGTTCTGGTCAGTAAGAATGCGTTTTATCTCGTTTGTCATGACAGTCAGGCAGAACTGGGTAAAATAGCCGCCTTCCGCCAGTGGATTCTGGCAAAAGCGGCTAATGAACAAGAAAAATTTCGCTTTCGTTATGAACAATAAATCATCGTAGGGTAAACACATGACCAGCCGTTTTATGCTGATTTTCGCCGCGATAAGCGGTTTTATCTTTGTGGCTTTGGGCGCTTTTGGCGCGCACGTTTTGAGTAAAACCATGGGCGTTGCGGAAATGGGCTGGATCCACACCGGCCTGCAGTATCAGGCATTCCATACGCTGGCTATTTTTGGCCTGGCGGTGGCGATGCAGCGCCGCATCAGCATCTGGTTTTACTGGAGCAGCGTCTTTATGGCGCTCGGTACCGTTCTTTTTAGCGGCAGCCTCTACTGTCTGGCGCTCTCGCATTTACGCCTGTGGGCGTTCGTTACGCCGGTTGGGGGCGTCTGCTTCCTTGCCGGTTGGATATTAATGTTAATTGGTGCAATTCGTCTGAAACGTAAGGGCGTTGTTCATGAATAAAGTTGTCCTCTATTGTCGCCCTGGGTTTGAGAAAGAGTGCGCAGCAGAAATTACCGATAAGGCCTCGCGCCTTGAGGTGTTTGGTTTTGCCCGGGTCAAAGACGACTCCGGCTATGTGATTTTTGAGTGCTACCAGGCCGAAGATGGCGAAAAGCTGGTGCGCGAACTGCCGTTCAGCTCGCTGGTGTTTGCCCGCCAGATGTTTGTGGTTGGCGAACTGCTGCGCGACCTGCCGCCGGAAGACCGGATTTCCCCGATCGTCGGTATGCTGCAGGGCGTGGTGGAGAAGGGCGGCGAGCTGCGCGTAGAGGTCGCCGATACCAACGAAAGCAAAGAGCTGATGAAGTTCTGCCGCAAGTTTACGGTACCGCTGCGCGCGGCGCTGCGAGAAGCGGGCGTGCTGACCAACTATGAAACGCCAAAGCGTCCGGTGGTCCACGTGTTCTTTATCGCCCCCGGCTGCTGCTATACCGGTTACTCGTTGTCTAACAACAACTCGCCGTTCTATATGGGCATTCCGCGCCTCAAGTTCCCGTCCGATGCGCCGAGCCGTTCGACCCTTAAGCTGGAGGAGGCGTTTCACGTCTTTATTCCGGCGGATGAGTGGGATGAGCGTCTGGCGAACGGTATGTACGCGGTGGATCTCGGCGCCTGTCCCGGCGGCTGGACCTATCAGTTGGTGAAACGCAATATGTGGGTCTCCTCGGTGGATAACGGTCCGATGGCGCAAAGCCTGATGGATACCGGCCAGGTGACCTGGCTGCGTGAAGATGGCTTCAAGTATCGCCCGACGCGCAACAACATTTCGTGGATGGTGTGCGATATGGTGGAGAAACCGGCGAAAGTGGCGGCGCTGATGGCCCAGTGGCTGGTGAACGGCTGGTGCCGGGAAACCATCTTTAACCTGAAGCTGCCGATGAAAAAACGCTACGAAGAGCTGTCGCGCAACCTGGCCTATATTCAGGAACAGCTGGACGAGCACGGCATCAACGCGCAAATCCAGGCGCGCCAGCTATATCACGATCGCGAAGAGGTGACGGTGCACGTTCGCCGCCTGTGGGCTGCCGTCGGCGGTCGCCGCGACGAACGCTAGTTTAGCCGCTTTTGTAGGCCGGATAGGGCACTAAGAGCCTATCCCATTAGGGCTATTTTGTTTGCCATTTTGAACCTGGGCAGTGCTCAGAATCCTCACGTACTACGTGTACGCTCCGGTTCTTCCGCGCTGTCCGTGTTCAAACTGACTGCACCAATAACGCCTATTGGGATAGGCTCTAAGCCGCTATCCGGCGCTGCCATAGCCGTTACGACTGCGACACGTCCGAAACGATATGCGTCACATCATCCAGATGGCCGATCCGCGCCTCCCCTGAACGATTAAATTTGCTCTTATCAATCAACAATAACGATTGCGACGCTCGCTTAAGCAGCAGCGATTTGAACTCGGCGTTCACCGTATTTGAGTCCCAGAGCGCGCCGTCGCTGTCGATGCCCTCGCAGGAAAAAATGAACAGGTCGATCTCCAGCGCTTTGAGTTGTGAGATAAGCGACGCGCTGACGTAGCAGCCGTATTTTCGCTGGAGCGTACCCCCGGAGCAGGTAAGCTGAATGTTCTCTCGCTTGCTGAGCTCCTGGCAAATCGGCTGGCTGTTGGTAAAGACGTGAAGGTTGATATCCGGCAGCTGGCGGGCCAGATACCAGCAGGTGGAACTGGCATCAAGGGCGATAACCATCCCCTCTTCTATCCACGCAAGCGCCTCGCGGGCGATGTCCGCTTTGTGCGCGTAGTGGCTTTTCAGACGGATATGAAAAGGGTCGCCGCTGTCACGGCTTTGCCGGTGAATGACTTTTGCCCGACCGTGGTTACGCAGCACTTTCCCCTGGGACTGGAGCTCGCTGAGATCGCGGCGAATGGTTTCTCTGCTGACGTTAAGCTGTAGCGATAAGGCTTCGGTGGTCAGGCTGTTATGGTTAATGAGCAGGTCTAGTATCGCTTGCTGTCGTGCCGCTTTCATTTTTCTCACCCTGGCGTTCGCTGAGCGCCCGCATCAGACGGGCGCTCCGGCATGAGATTACGGCGTTACTCCTTTTTTTAAAAGAATATTCCCGTACTTAGCGCGCTCACCTGTGATAACGATCGCAAAGGCTTTTTGCGCCCGCTCGTAGAAAGCAAAGCGGTCGATGCGGGCGATCTCCGGGCAGGGCGCGGGGCCGGAAAGCGCCTCGCGATAGCGCGTTTCTACCTGAGGGTCGAGGGCGTCGCCGTCCACGGCGGCCATCATCACCAGCGGCGGAGCGTAGCTGTCTAACTCAAACAGCGGAATAATCGCCTGCAGCAGGTCGCTCACCCGCAGGCCGTCGGCGCGAATGACCTGTGGCCCCATGCTGTGGGCCGGGAAGTGGGCATCGGAAAAAATAATCTCATCGCCATGCCCCATTTCCGCCAGCACTTTGAGGAGGTCCGGGGAAATCAACGGGGAAATCGTTTTTAGCATCTCATACTCCCTCAATCAGTTCGGGTTCGGTTTGCGGGTAAAAGTAACGATACCGGTAGCTCACCTGCGCTCTGGCCTGCTCCGGGCTGCTGAATTCACCGACGCCATACCAGCCAAACATGGCGGCGCCGGCGACGGTGGTTTCGGCGTCATCGAGTACTTTAATGGGGATCTCCAGCCTGTTGGCTTTGATCTGATTCCACAGCGCGTTGCGGCTGCCGCCGCCGACCAGCAGCAGCTCGCGGGCTTTGAAGTGGCCGATTTGCTGCAGCGTTTGCAGATTGTGCGCCAGCTGTTCGGCTAATCCTTCCAGCGCGGCGAGGTAGAAATGACCGCGGGTGGTATTCAGCGTTATGCCCTGCCAGCCTGCGGTTGGGCTGGATAGCAGGTCGCACTGCATCTTCACCTTCTGAGCGCCGCGGGGGAGGGCCCGGGCCTCTTCAATCAACGTTTGCCACGGCGTCTCAGGCGTCCACAGCAGCTGGCGTATCCATTCCAGCACGCCGGAGGCCAGCCACTGCATGCCGGGGTTATAGCGTCCCGGCTGACAATCCAGCTCGCAGGTGGAGCCCGCATAGTGGCTGAGCAGCGACGTGTCTACCTGGGCGCTGCGCACCATCAGAATTTCCCAGGTGCCGGACGACAGCACCGGTTCATCCTGCTCCGCGCCCGCGCCAAACAGCGCGAACTGGGTGTCGTGCCCGGCGGAGATAACCGGAATGCCGACGGCTAAACCCAGCATTTTCGCGGCATCGCTCCGCAGCGTGCCAATCTGCTGGCCCGCTTCAACGAGCCGGGGAAACAGGCGGCGCGGCAGCCCCGTGGCCTGCAGAATCTGCGCGCTGAAATCCCGCTGGTGGATATCCAGCATCTGGCTGGTGCCCGCCATGGTGATATCGGTCGTGAATTCCCCGGTCAGACGCTGGTTGAGAAGCGAGGAGATGAACAGCCAGGCGTGGGCCTGCTCCAGCAGCTGCGGGTGGTTCTCTTTCAGCCATATCAGCTTATACAGGGTGTTGAAACCAAATGCGCCGACGCCGGAGATCTGCTGGAGCTGCTGCGCGGGCATAAAGCGGCCGATATTGTCCATCACCGACGCGGTACGCGGACATTTCCAGCTGATGACCGGATAGAGCAGCTTGCCCTGTTCATCCACCAGCGCGCCGTCGACGCCGAAGGTGGTGACCGTGATGCCGCGAACCGTGCAGGATGAGAGCGGGTCGGCAATTTGCCGACAGCATTCGGCGAAGCGTTGCAGGATCGCCTCCAGCGACCACTGGTGCCAGGCGCTGTTCTCCACGGCGATATCGCTGGCGTTGGCCGTTGCGGCGCGGGCGATAATGTTCCCCTGGCGGTCAACGGCAATCGCCCGTACGTTAGTGGCGCCGCAGTCGAGGACCAGGATGACTTCATTCTTCATAATCTCTCCCGAGACGTTGCCGGATGGCGGCGTAAACGCCTTATCCGGCCTACGGGACGGTATCATCCGTAGGCCGGATAAGCGCAGCGCCATCAGGCATTTTTAACGTTTATACAGCGGGCCGTAGTTCTGGCAGGCGCGGTAATCCTGGCCTTCGCTATCCATCCCGTGCGCAGACCAGCTGGAGGGGCGGTAGATTTTCGCCTCTTCTACGTTATGCATGCACACCGGGATCCGCAGCATCGACGCCAGGGTGATAAAGTCGGCGCCAACGTGGCCGATGGTCAGCACGCCGTGGTTAGCGCCCCAGTTCGCCATCACCGAGTAGACGTCGGAGAACGGGCCTTTACCGGTCAGGCGCGGCGCAAACCAGGTGGTGGGCCAGGTGGAGTTGGTGCGGGCATCCAGCTGGTCATGCATCGCTTTCGGTAGCTCTACGCTCCAGCCTTCGGCAATCTGCAGTACCGGGCCGAGGCCTTTGATGATATTTACGCGGGTCATGGTGAACGGCACGCCGCCTTCGGTCAGGAATCGGGAGGAGAAGCCGCCACCGCGGAAATATTCATGAATCGCCGGGCACCATTCGGTGGCCGCGAGGCAGGCGTCGGCTTCCTGCTGGCTGATTTCCCAGTGCGGCTTCATGGTTGGCTTGCCTTCCGCATCGCGCTGTTTGCAGGCGCCGTCCAGCGCCGCTGAACCGGAGTTGATCAAGTGGATAATGCCATGTTCCGCCAGTCCGGTGAGCGGTTGGCCGGTGACGCGTTTAACCGCGTCCGGCGACCAGTAGGTGCGCACGTCGGCAAACACCTGGGCGGTGCCGGTCAGCTGGTGGCCCATCAGCATCGCCACGCCGTTGAGGCTGTCGTTTTCCGTGGCGACGACGAAGGGTTCGCGTACGCCGTTCCAGTCGAACGAGCTATTGAGCAGCGCCTCGGCGGTATCGCCGTTAGGGTATTGATCGGTCCAGTGGCGCTGGCCCTGGAAGCCCGCAGCGATGGCGTTGTAGCCCAGCGACTCTTCGACCAGCCCTTTTTCCGCCAGCTTCTTGTTGCCCTGCATCATGTCGCGGATGCACATCGCCATCAGCAGGCTCTCTTTCAGCACCGCGCGGCTCTGTTCGGCGTTGCGCTTATACTGCTGCGCGTTCTGGTCTTCGCCGTAGCGGAAGTTTTTATCCGCCCACGCCAGCGCCATTTCCAGCTCGCTTTCATCATAGATTTTCTGGTCGATGCGGCGGCGCAGTTCGGTCATGTCCACCGCCTGCACTTTCATACCGAGCCAGGACTCGAAGAAGTTGTGATCGACGATAGAACCGGCGATCCCCATCGACACGCCGCCGACGGAAAGATAGCTTTTGCCCTTCATGCTGGCCACCGCTAAGCCGGCGCGGGCAAAGCGCAGCAGTTTTTCTTCGACATCCGGCGGAATAGAGGTGTCGTCGGCGTCCTGCACGTCGTGACCATAAATGGAGAACGCCGGAAGACCCTTCTGACTGTGGGCCGCCAGCGCTGCCGCAAGGTAAACCGCGCCGGGGCGCTCGGTGCCGTTAAAGCCCCAGATGGCTTTTGGCCGCAGCGGGTCCATATCGATAGTTTCGCTGCCGTAGCACCAGCACGGAGTCACGGTAATGGTGACGCCGACGTTCTGGCTGCTGAATTTCTCCTCGCAGGCGGCGGATTCCGCCATGCCCGCAATGCAGCTGTCGGCGATGACGCACTCAATCTGCGCGCCGCAGGCGTGACGCAGTTTTTCCACGATCAGCGCGGCGGTGGCTTTCGCCATATTCATGGTTTGCTCTTCCAGCGACTCGCGCACCCCCATGCGGCGTCCATCAATCACCGGGCGGATGCCAATTTTCGGTAAGCTGATTTTTTTCATTCCAGATTCCTCACGTTATTCGGATAAATGTTTAGTTAGCTGCCGTTTGCGAACGGAAACGGGCAAAGATGAAGATGACGGCAAAGCACAGCGCCGGGACCAGCTCCGCGGTGGGGATGTTGCCGGCGGCGTCGCTGACAAAGCCCATCACCGGGGTGACAATCCCGCCGCCAATAATGGTCATGACGATAAAAGAGGAGCCGTATTTGGTGTCCTGCCCCAGGTTTTTGATGCCCAGCGAGAAGATGGTCGGATACTGAATCGACATAAAGGCGCTGCACAGCGTCAGGGCCAGCAGACCCACGTGGCCGCCGGTGAAAGCGGAAATCAGGCACAGGATCATCGAGAGCAGGGCATAGGCTGCCAGCACTTTATGCGGCGCGAAGCGGCTGATGAGCCAGGTACCGGAGAAGCGGCCGATAAAGAAGCACACCATCGTGCCGGTCAGATAGTTGGCGGCGAAACCGGGCGTCATGCCGGGGATCTCTTCGATAGCGTAGCGAATCAGATAGCTCCAGCAGGCGGTTTGCGCGCCGACGTAGCAGAACTGCGCCAGCACCGCCCAGCGCCAGTGGCGAACGCGGACCAGGCGAGCAAGGGAAGCGGAGAAGGAACTCTGGTTGGCGTCACTATGGTCGTCGCTCTGCAGGGCCGGGAATTTGGTCAACATAATCAACAGAGCGACCAGTAAGACAACCGCGACGATGATCATATACGGGGTTTGCACCGAGAGCACCAGGCTGTGTTTATAGGCGCTAAGCTGCTCCGGAGCCATTTTATCGAGCACATCCTGCGATTGATGCGGCACATTAGACAAAATGAGACTTTGCCCAAAAACCACCGCAATAATGGCGCCAAACGAGTTAAACGTTTGGGCAAGATTAAGCCGGAAGTGACTGCCGCTTTCTGGTCCTAAGACGGTAACAAACGGGTTTGCCGCGGTTTCTAAACACCCTAAGCCTGCAGCAATAATAAACAGGCCAATCAGGAATAAGGTGTAATTCATAACCTCAGCGGCGGGCCAGAATAGCGCGGCGCCAAAAGCATATAAGAACAGTCCGGTAATAATGCCGGCTTTATAACTTAACTTTTTCATCAAAATTCCGGCTGGAATGGGAATGACAAAATAGCCGAAATAAAAGGCGGATTGAATCAGTCCAGCCTGGAAGTTAGTTAAGGTAAAGGCTTGTTGAAATTGTGGTAATAAAATATCGTTGAGATTATTTGCGACCGCCCAAAGAAAAAACAGCGAGCACAGCAGGGCGAAGGGAATAATGTAGCGCTTGCTTTGCCCTGTCTCTACCGCACGAAAACTCTGCGTTTGTATTGTTGTGTTTCCCATAGCATCCTCATTGGTTCAGAAGCGTGTTCAGCAGCCGGCTTATGCCCACCAGACCGCAAAAATCAGGCGAGCTCTTGTGACGACATCAACAGTGAAATAAACATCACGGAGTGAACTCATGAATTCATTTTCAAATTAAAAAAGCCTTTTAATATGATAGCGGTCACACTTCGTATCCACTCGGTGGTTTTATGTGATTATCATCACTTTAATAATCAGAAAAACATGACCGTTTGAGAAAGTTAATTGTAAAACCCACAGGGCCGATGACCGATTTATTTTATTATGTGGAAAACGGGCAGTTGTTAAAACTATCAGTAAAATGCCCGTTTTTAAATCTATTAGTAAGAACGGGCATTTTTCAGAAAGCAAAAATCAATGAACGGTTGTTTTTATACTGAAATAAGTGAGAGGAATCACAGAACCGGCGGATGTAAATTCCTTTCTGCTTATTCGGGATGATGATGGTGAGTAATTATTTGAGCTATTCAACAGCGTCGGAGCGTCATCTCCGGCGAGCCGTCTGTTGTCGCATTGCGCATCATAAAGAGAGGTAAAGAATGGAACGAAATAGACTGGCCCGGCAGATTATTGATACCTGCCTGGAAATGACCCGCCTGGGGTTAAATCAGGGAACCGCCGGTAACGTGAGCGTGCGTTATCAAGGGGGGATGCTGATCACGCCAACGGGTATTCCTTACGAAAAGCTGACGGAAGCGCACATTGTGTATATCGATGCCGAAGGTCAGCATGAACAGGGTAAACTGCCGTCCAGCGAGTGGCGTTTTCATATGGCGGCTTATCAGACGCGGCCTGATGCTCACGCGGTGGTACATAATCATGCGGTTCACTCTACGGCGGTGTCGATCCTCAATCGTCCCATTCCCGCCATTCACTATATGATTGCGGCGGCGGGCGGTAACTCTATCCCCTGTGCGCCCTACGCCACGTTTGGTACCCGCGAGCTGTCTGAGCATGTGGCCGTGGCGCTGAAAAACCGCAAAGCGACGCTGCTGCAGCACCATGGCCTGATCGCTTGTGAAGAGAATCTGGAGAAGGCCCTGTGGCTGGCGCATGAAGTTGAGGTGCTGGCGCAGCTTTATCTCAGCACTCTGGCCATCACCGACCCGGTGCCGGTTCTTGGCGACGAGGCCATTGCTATCGTGCTGGAGAAATTCAAAACCTACGGATTGCGTATCGAAGAGTGATGCCGTAAGCGAAGGCTTCTGCCGGCTGCTTCCGGGAGATGTGCTGGGCTGATACCCCGGCGCTGTTATTCCCCGGCTTGCGCTGCGCTTAGCCGGGCTACGGGCTGCCCCTTTGTGCTTTGCTCCCTGGGACGGTGCAAGCGCCTGCCCGGGCTACGGGCTCACCGTCGTCTGCGGTAGCCCGGGTAAGGCGTAAGCCGCGACCCGGGGAATGCGCTCACCGTCTGCGGTCCGGTAGCCCGTACAGATGCGCAGCATCGCCTCCGGGGAAATGGTGCCACGCTGCGCTCTGCTCCCGGGGGCGGCGCTTGACGCGCCTTGCCCGGGCTACAGGTATTCAGCCGTCTGCGGTAGCCCGGGTAAGGCATAAGCCGCGACCCGGGGAATGCGCTCACCGTCTGCGGGCCGGTAGCCCGGACAGATGCGCAGCATCGCCTCCGGGAAGCCGCGCGCACCGCAGCCCGGCGCTATCGTGCCAGCCGCAGCTGCTGCAGGTTGCCGTCCAGCTGTAAATCGGTTTGCAGGCGCGCGATGTCCCGGCAGGTGAAGGCCATCTCTTTCTGTTCTTCCAGCTTCTTGCGCCACTTCTCCGGCACGTCCGCCAGCCGCGCGTAGATCCCTTCCAGATCCTGAAAATCGGTTAACAGCTGGGCGGCGCTTTTCGGCCCAATGCCCGCCACGCCGGGAACCTTTGAGCTGCTGATGCCCGCCAGCCCCCAGTAGTCAGGCAGCTGTTCCGGCGTCACGCCAAACTCTTTGGCGATAAACGGCGCATCAAGCCAGCGCTTCTGAAAATAGTCGCGGATGCGGATCGTTGGCGACAGCAGCTGGCAGTAGCCTTTGTCGGTTGAAACGATGGTTGCCTGATGGCCGGCCTGCGCCACTTTGACCGCCAGGGTCGCGGCAAGATCGTCGGCTTCGCTGCCGCTGAGCGCCCAGCAGCGAAACCCGCGCTGCTCAAACGCCGCCCGCAGCGCCGGCATTTCCGCTTCGAGGGTCTCCGGCATCGGCGCGCGCCCGGCTTTATAATCGGGCAGACGCTGATGTCGCCAGCCGTGGCCGCGGTCTTCATCATCAAATACCGCCACCACGTGGGTTGGCTGGCTATGGACCACCAGCTGTTCAAGCGCATGCAGGCAGGTGTCGACGCAGGGTGACCCCTGCACCGCGTGGATGCGGCGAATCAGATTAAGTGCGTCGACGATTAACAGATGAACGGCCACGGATATCCTCATAAATAGGCTCTTATTGCAGTGCCTTTCAGGGTAACATCGCCGCGCGGATGAGGCTATTGGCGCCAGGGAAATCAGGAAGATGACTCGCAGTTTCCGGCTAATCAACGTGCATCAGCAGGCCGAGATCGCTATTGGTGGCTTCGCCGTACCAGACCGCCTCGCGCACCGAAACCGGTTTGTGGATAAGCCCCAGGGCGTAAAAGCGATCGGCGATACTTTGTTGGGCGCGAATCACGTTGAGATCCATCGGCCGCGGACGATGGCTGCGGCGCGATAAGGCGCGCGTCAGTGAGGCGGCGTTAAGCCCCAGTTCGGCGGAGAGCAGTCCGGCGGCTTGCTCCCGGTGCCGGTCAATAAACTGGCCGGTCTGCGCCAGCTCGGCTAACAGGCGCTGCATGATATCGCTATTGCGGCTGGCGTAGTCGCGGCGCGACAGGTAGAACTGGTGGTTATTGACGCGCCCCTCGCCGCTGGCAACAACCCGTAATTCGCCGCTATATTCCGCGTCGCTGAGCAGCGGATCCCACATCATCCAGGCGTCCACCGCCAGGTAATCGCTGGCGGTCAGCGGATATTTCGGCGGAATATAGACCACTTTGACGTCGTTTAATGCCAGCCCCGCCTCTTCCAGGATATGCAGCAGCAGCCAGTGCACGTTAGAGCCCTTATTCAGCGCGATACGCTTGCCGCGCAGGTCGGCAATGGTGCGAATGTCGCTGTGCTGCGGGACGACCATCGCCACGCTTTGCGGAGCGGGCGGTTCCCAGGCGACGTAGACCAGCTCGCCGTTACTCGCCTGAGCGAAAACCGGCGGCGCTTCGCCGGTGGTGCCAAAATCGATCTCATCGCAGGCGAGAGCGTGCAGCAGCTGCGGCCCGGCGGGGAATTCGCTCCACAGCACGCTGACGCCGCGGCTGGCAAAGGCTTGCTCGAGACTTTGCCGCGCTTTCAGGATGCCAAGATTGCCGAAGCGCTGGAAGCCGATGCGCAGTTCCCGGTCGCGAGAGACGCTGTTGACCGCCGCGCCGAAGAGGGGCTCCTGACGGCGGCGGCTTTTAATGATGCCAAAATTGGCCAGCTGCGTGCGCAACGTGTGGCGGCTAATACCGAGCAGCGCCGCGGCCTGGCTTTGATTATCGTCACTGTGGGCCATCGCGCCGCGTATCAACGCCCCGGTGACCCTTTCCCACAGCGGCTCGCCCGGCAGGGAAAGCTGACGACGAATAAAATCGTCGAGCTCATTATCGCCCGCCGCCGAGGGCTCATTGTTCAGCGTCGTCAGCCGCAGCTGGGCGGGGCCGATCTCCTCTTCTTTACTCAGCAATACCGCGTTATGCAGAGTGTTTTCCAGCTCGCGAATATTGCCCGGCCAGGGGTACTCCATCAGCCTTGCCAGCGTCTCCGGGGCCAGACGACGAGCCGGGCGGCCCAGGCGGCGGGCGTAGAGCGAGAGAAAATGGTCCGCCAGTACGGGAATATCCTGGCGACGCTGGCGCAGCGGCGGCAGCGGGACGAGGGCGATATTCAGGCGATAGTAGAGGTCTTCGCGGAAACGACGCTCGCGGATGGCCTGCATCAGGTCCACGTGGGTGGCGGCGATCACCCGCACGTCCACCTTAATGGCCTTGCGCGAGCCGACGCGGGTGATTTCGCGCTCCTGCAGAACGCGCAGCAGTTTGACCTGAAGCGGCAGGCTAAGCTCGCCGATTTCATCGAGCAGCAGGGTGCCGCCCTCCGCCGCCTCGAACCAGCCGGGATGGCCTTGTACCGCGCCGGTAAACGCCCCTTTTTCATGGCCGAACAGCTCCGCTTCCGCCAGGCTTTCGCTGAGCGCGCCGCAGTTGACGGCCAGAAACGGCCGGTGGCGGCGCGGGCTATGGTGATGCAGGTAGCGGGCGACGACCTCCTTACCGGTGCCGGTTTCGCCGACAATCAGCACGGTCGCCTCGGTGGGGGCCAGTTTATCCAGCAGGCTCTGAAACGCTTTTGACGCCGGGTCGATCAGCGCGGGCGTAGAGGATGGAAATTCAGGATTCAGCATGGTGACCTCCGGTATTTGATGTCCTGAAGTTATCCTGTGCCGGGGACGGAAACCAGAGGGCTAACTCGCCGGTCTGTTGCAAATGCCGCAGTCCGGACGCATTGGCTGCGGCATTTGCAACAGCGGCGTAAGGTTCGGTTTTTTGTAACTTACTGAATTTATGTTGTTAATTTTGTATTCACCATTGGCACGATTATCGCTAACACTCATATAACCAAATTAAAACAACTCTTCGATAAATATCGGATATGGTTATATAGGAAATGGATAATGACGCAAAAAACCGACGATAAAATCAACGTGTTCTGGTTTCTGCCCACCCACGGCGATGGCCGCTACCTGGGCACCTCGGAGGGCGGACGCCCGGTTGATTTGCCTTACCTGCAGCAGGTGGCGCTGGCGGCCGATAGCCTCGGCTACTACGGCGTGCTGATCCCAACGGGGAAAAGCTGCGAAGACTCCTGGCTGGTGGCCTCGGCGCTGGCGCCGCTGACCCGCCGCCTGCGCTATCTGGTGGCCGTTCGTCCGGGCCTGCAGCCGCCGACGCTGGCGGCGAGGATGGCGACGACGCTCGACCGCCTGTCGGGCGGTCGGCTGCTGATTAACGTGGTGACCGGCGGCGATCCGGTGGAGAACAAAGGCGACGGTATTTTTCTCAGCCACGGCGAACGCTATCAGGTCACCCGCGAATTTCTCGACGTCTACTCGCGCCTGCTGAAAGGTGAAAAGGTGGATTATCACGGCGAGCATATCCACGTGGAAGGCGCGGAAGTGCTGTTTCCGCCGGTACAGGAAAACGGCCCGCCGCTGTTTTTTGGCGGCTCCTCTGAGGAAGCCATCGACGTCGCCGCCGATCAAATCGATACCTACCTGACCTGGGGGGAGCCGCCGGCGCTGGTGGCCGAAAAGCTGGCGATAGTGCGCGAGCGCGCCGCCGCGCGGGGCCGCACGTTGCAGTACGGGATTCGTCTGCATGTGATTGTTCGCGAAACCGAAGAGGAGGCGTGGGCCGCCGCCGATCGGCTGATTTCACACCTTGATGACGAAACTATCGCCCAGGCGCAGAAAATTTTTGCCCGTATGGACTCCACCGGCCAGGCGCGAATGAGTTCGCTGCATAAAGGATCGCGCGACAATCTGCGTATTGCGCCGAACCTGTGGGCGGGCGTGGGGCTGGTGCGCGGCGGGGCCGGGACGGCGCTGGTCGGCAATCCGCAGCAGGTGGCAGAACGCATTCGTGAATATCAGGCGCTCGGTATCACCAACTTTATCTTCTCCGGCTACCCGCATCTGGAAGAAGCCCATCGTTTCGCTGACCTGGTCATGCCGCTATTGCCGCTGGCAGGCCACGATCAGCCGAAGGCGCGTAGCGTCAATACCGGCCCGTTTGGCGAAACCATCGGCGGCGATAAGCGTCCGGTGAAACAGGTCAGCGCAAGCTGAGGAGGCGCGTATGTTACACCGATTTGTGAAGGCGGTGGGCTATGCAAACTGAACCGCACGTGGTGATTGTCGGCGGCGGATTTAGCGGTGCGGCGGTGGCGATTCATCTCCTGCGCCTGGCGCCGGTTGGCGTGCGGGTCACGCTGCTGGAGCCGCGCGAGGTGCCCGGCGCGGGCGTGGCCTACTCCACGACCGAACCGAGCCATCGGATTAACGTTCCTGCCGCGCGGATGCAGCTTGCCGGTGAAGAGGAGGGCGCGTTCGATCGCTGGTACCGCAGCCAGCCCGCCTTTGCGGATGACCCGCATGCCCTGCTGGCAGACGGCGCGGTCTATCCGCAGCGCGGTCAGTTTGGCCGCTATGTCGCCCAGCGTTTCGCCGAGGAGGCGCGCGCCAGCGGCGGGCGGCTGACGCATCTGCGCGAGCAGGCGCTGAGCGTTAATCATGGTGAAGTTGTCACCGACGGCGGGCGTCGGCTGCAGGCCGATCTGCTGGTGCTGGCCATCAGCCATCCGCCGCCGTCGCTGCCGTCGCTGGCGACGCCGTTCGCAACGCATCCGGCGCTCATCGCTAACCCCTGGCGAACGGGCGTGCTGGCAACTATCGCCCCGGAAGCGAGCGTCGCGGTCATGGGCACCGGCCTGACGATGGCGGACACCGTCGCGACCCTGACGCGTCTGGGCCATCGGGGGCCGATCGCGGCATTTTCACGCCGCGGGCTGCTGTCCCGCAGCAACCTCAGCGGCAGTAGTGAACCCTGGCCTGGCGAATACGATCGCGGAACGCTGCGCCAGCGGCTGCGGCAAATCCGTCTGGATATCGAGCGCGCGGCGGAGCAGGGACAGGCCTGGCAGGTGGTGCTGGACGCGGTTCGTAATCAGGGGCAGAGCATCTGGCAGGGGCTGACGGTGGCCGATCGCCAGCGCTTCCTGCGTCATTTGCGCAGCTACTGGGACGTTCACCGCTACCGTATCGCTCCGCAGGTCGCCGGGGTCCTTGAGCAGCGCCAGCGCGACGGCAGCCTGCGGGTGCTGGCGGCCAGGCTGACGGCGCTGGAAGGCGACGCGCAAAAGCTGGCGCTAACCCTGACGCCCCGGCGCGGTGAAACGCTGCGGGTGAGCGCTGACCACTTTATTTTAACCACCGGCCCGGCGCACGGCGGGTTGACCGACAGCCAGCCGCTGCTGCGTCAGCTGAGCCAGCGTGGGCTGATTCGCGCCGATGCGTTCGGCCTTGGCCTGGACGTCGATCGCCGCTCGCGGGCGATAGGCCGGGAAGGGCGGATTACGCCCAATCTGCTGGTTTCCGGACCCGCCGCGCGGGCGTATTTCGGAGAATTAATGGGGCTGCCGCAGGTGGCCGACCATGCCGCCGCCGTGGCCGACGAAGCGCTGCGGACCCTGGGCGTCAAACAATCCGCCCGATGTCCGGCGTTCTGAACGCCTTTTATCCCCTGATTCCTTTAATGATTATGCGCGCGTCCCGACAGCGGGGCGTGCCGTGGAGAGTGCTATGTCATCACAACGTGAAATTCGTCTGAACGCTTTTGATATGAACTGCGTCGGCCATCAGTCGCCGGGGCTGTGGGCCCATCCGCGCGACCGCTCCTGGCAGTATAAAGACCTCGAGTATTGGGTCGACCTGGCGCGTCTGCTGGAGCGGGGCAAGTTTGACGGGCTATTTATCGCTGATGTGCTGGGCGTCTATGACGTGCTGAACGGCAACGGCGATGCGGCGATCCGCCAGGCGGCGCAGGTGCCGGTCAACGATCCGCTGGCGCTGATTACGCCGATGGCGCTGGTGACGGAGCATCTGGGATTCGGCCTGACCGCTTCGCTCTCTTTTGAGCATCCCTATCCGTTCGCCCGCCGTCTTTCAACTCTCGACCATCTGACCAAGGGGCGAGTGGGCTGGAATATCGTGACCTCCTATCTTGAGAGCGGGGCGCGTAATATTGGCCAGAAAGCGCAGACCGACCACGACGCCCGCTACGACTATGCCGATGAATATCTGGAGGTGGTCTATAAGCTGCTGGAGGGGAGCTGGGAGGATGGCGCGGTGCTGCGCGACAGGGAACGTAAGATCTTCAGCGATCCGCGAAAAATTCACCCGATTAACCATCAGGGGAACTTCTTCTCGGTGCCGGGGATCCACCTCTGCGAGCCGTCGCCGCAGCGTACGCCGGTACTCTATCAGGCGGGCGCCTCCAGCCGCGGCAAGCAGTTCGCCGCCGGCCACGCGGAGTGCGTATTTGTCGGCGCGCCGTCGAAAGTGCTGCTGAAAAAGACGGTGGCGGATATTCGCCGTCGCGCCGAGGAGGCCGGGCGCGATCCGCGCAGCATCCTGATCTTCAATATGCAGACGGTCATCGTCGGCGAAACCGACCGTGAAGCTCAGGCTAAATGGCAGGAGTATAAACCGTACGTCAGCTACGAAGGGGCGCTGGCTCTGCTCTCCGGCTGGACCGGCATCGACCTTGGTCAGTATCAGCCGGATCAGGTGCTGGAGTATCTGCATACCAACGCGATTCAGTCGATGGTAGAGGCGTTTTCCACCGCCGATCCGAACAGCCAGTGGACCGTGCAGAAGCTGGCGGACTGGGCGGGGATCGGCGGCTTCGGGCCGCTGGTGGTCGGCAGCCCGCAGACGGTCGCCGATGAGCTGCAGTCCTGGGTCGAAGAGACCGACGTCGATGGGTTTAACCTCGCCTATGCGGTGACCCACGAAACCTTCCGCGACGTGGTGGATTTGCTGGTTCCGGAGCTGCAAAAGCGCGGCGTGTTTAAGCAGGAGTATCGCGAGGGAACCCTGCGCGAGAAGCTGTTTGGCGCCGGCCCGCGGCTGGCTGCGCCGCATCCGGGCGCAGGCTATCGCTACGGCGCGCAGGTCGCGGTCGGAAGTGAAGAGAAGGTGAGTTAATTTTGCCGGTCCCCCTCTCCTCGAAGGGTGAGGGGCTGAACTGTGGGGCGGGAGGTTTTTCCCGGAGGCGGCGCTCGGGCTACGGATCCACCGCCGTCTGCGGGCCGGTAGCCCGGGTAAGGCGCTTGCGCCGCGACCCGGGAAGGGAAGACTTACTGCTTATCCAGCGACCAGGTCGCGCTGCGAACATCGACTTTCACCGGCAGCAGGCCGATACGGGTGAAGGTATCCGCCAGCGCCTGCTGTTCGTTATAGACCGCAGGCGTCATACGCTCAGCACCATAAGGCAGACGCGCCAGCGTCTTCAGCCAGATAGCCTTATCCAGCCCGGTTGAGGTGGAGAGGATCCCGGCGGCATCCTCCTGATGACTGTTGGCCCATTCGCTCAGTTTACCCAGCTCATCCACCACCTGCTTTGCGGTATCCGGATAGGTGTCGGCAAATTTGCGGCTGGCCAGGTAGAAGGTGTAGTGCGGCACCAGCCCTTCGGCATTGCCAATCTGTCGCGCTTTGGCGTTCGTTTCCACTTCGGCGAGGAACGGATCCCAGATAACCCAGGCGTCAATAGCGCCGCGCTGGAAGGCGGCGCGGGCGTCAGCAGGCGGCAGATAGACCGGCGTGATATCTTTATAGCTCAGCCCGGCTTTCTCCAGCGCGGTCACCAGCAGGTAGTTTACGTCGGAGCCTTTATTGAGCCCCACGCGCTTGCCCTTAAGATCGGCCACGCTCTTAATTGCCGAGTTTTCCGCCACCACGATGGCCTCGGTTTTTGGGTTCGCCGGGGAGTGGGCTAAATAGACCAGATCCGCCTGCGCCGCCTGGGCAAAGGCCGGCGGCGCATCGCCGGTGGCGGCGAGGTCGATGCTGCCGACGTTCAGCCCTTCCAGCATCTGCGGCCCGGCGGGAAATTCAATCCAGCGGACGGCGATACCCTGCTTTTTGAAGCTTTCATCGAGGGTGCCGCGATATTTAAGCAGCGCGAAGATATTAGCTTTCTGATAACCGATATTCACGGTCTCCGGCGCTTTCGCCAGCGCGGAAGCGGATAAGCCTGCCAGCAGTAGCAGCAGCGCCGGGCGGGATAATCTGAGCATGATTTGTTCTCCTTGAGCGGTTTTTCCGTAAGGTAACAAATCGTCTTTATAACTAATAAATAACTAAATTATCATTTATATAACATAAATGAAGGAGGAGGGCAGGGAAAAGAAGCCCGGCATGCCGCAGCATACCGGGAGGGGGGCGTTAATCGCAGGCGACAATCTTCATTGCCAGGCCGCCGCGCGAGGTTTCACGATATTTGGCGTTCATATCTTTGCCCGTTTCGTACATGGTCTCGATGACTTTATCGAGGCACACCCGCGGCTCGCTGGTGCGGCGCAGGGCCATACGTGCGGCATTGACCGCTTTAACCGCCGCGATAGCGTTACGCTCGATGCAAGGCACCTGCACCTGGCCGGCAACCGGATCGCAGGTGAGACCGAGGTTGTGCTCCATACCAATTTCCGCCGCGATGCATACCTGACCCGGACTGCCGCCAAGCAGTTCAGCCAGACCGGCCGCCGCCATTGAACAGGCTACGCCGACTTCACCCTGGCAGCCCACTTCGGCGCCGGAAATCGAGGCGTTCATCTTATAGAGCGAGCCAATGGCGCTGGTGACCAGCATATAGCGCGCCAGCGAGTTGGCGTTCACTTTGCGGATGAACTTGTCGTAGTAGGCCAGCACCGCAGGTACGATACCGCAGGCGCCGTTGGTCGGCGCGGTCACGACGCGTCCGCCGGCGGCGTTCTCTTCGTTAACCGCCAGGGCGAACATGTTAATCCAGTCAACGACCGCCATCGGGTCGCTGTTGGTGTTGTCCTGGCTTACCAGCATCCGGCGCAGCGCGGCGGCGCGACGCGGCACCCGCAGCTTGCCCGGCAGAACCCCCTCGGTGGTGATGCCGCGCTCAATTCCGCTGCTCATCACTTCCCAGACCGCGGCAAAATGCTGCTCCAGCGCTTCTTTACTGTGCAGCGCCAGCTCGTTTTGCATCATCAGCCCGGAGAGCGATAGCCCGCTTTCGCGGCAGTGGCGCTGCAGATCGGCGGCGTTTTTATACGGATAAGGTACGGCGACCGGCGCCTCGCGGGTCACGCCGAAATGGTCTTCATCGACGATAAACCCGCCGCCGATGGAGTAATACGTCTGGCTGTAGAGAACCTTCTCGCCGCCGAGGGCGGTAATACGCATGCCGTTTTCATGCCGCGACAGGTTGTCGGCGTGGAAATTCATGCACTGATCGACCGGGAACGCCACTTCCTGCTGGCCGTTTGCCAGCATCAGGCGGCCATGGGTGTTGACGTCCTGGATAAAGCCGGGAATCGCGTCGATGTCGACGGTATCCGGCAGGTTGCCCGCCAGGCCCATAATAATCGCGATATCGGTATGGTGGCCTTTACCCGTCAGGGAAAGGGAGCCGTAGACATCGACGACGACTTTGGTTACCTCGGAAAGCAGTCCGCGCTCAATAAGATCGTCCGTGAATTGTTTGCCCGCTTTCATCGGTCCAACGGTGTGGGAGCTGGAAGGGCCAATGCCGATTTTAAAAATATCGAATACGCTGATCATGATGCATCCAGTGCTGTCGGGAGCGCCGCCGTCAGGCGGCGCGGGGGATATTAACTAAACAGAGAGTAGAAAATCGCGGAGATAGCAATCAGGCCCATAATCACCACGAAAACGTTGCTGACGTGGCCGCTGTATTTACGCATCGCCGGGACTTTCTGAATCGCGTACATCGGCATCAGGAACAGAATCATCGCGATAATCGGGCCGCCCAGGGTTTCGATCATCCCGAGGATGCTGGGGTTCAGCGTCGCCACAATCCAGGTGGTGACCAGCATGAACAGGGCGGTGATTTTGTTCAGTTTATTGATTTCGATGGACTTGCCTTTACCGCGCAGGGATTTAATCACCATGCCGTTAAAGCCTTCGCGAGCGCCCAGGTAGTGGCCAAGGAAGGATTTAGTGATGGCGATCATCGCAATGATCGGCGCCATCCAGGCGATGATCGGCGCGTTAAAGTGGTTCGCCAGGTAAGACAGAATCGAGATGTTCTGATCTTTCGCCGCCGCCAGATCCGCCGGGGAGAGGCTCAGTACGCAGCTGAAGACGAAGAACATGACGGTCAGCACCATCATGATGTGCGCGCGGGCCAGAATGCTGGAACATTTTTTCTCTGCGCCCTGGCCGTACTCTTCGCGTTTCGCGACGGCGAAGGAGGAGATGATCGGCGAGTGGTTAAAAGAAAACACCATCACCGGAATCGCCAGCCACAGGGTCATCCACAGGCCGTTGCCGGTCGCGGTCGCGCTGCTCAGGGAGAGGGTTTCCAGCGCCGCGCCGTTCCACTGCGGAATCAGATAAAAGGCCAGAATCATCAGCGCGACCACGAACGGGAACACCAGCACGCTCATCGCTTTCACAATCATCTGCTCGCCGAAGCGCACGATGGTCATCATGCCGACAATCAGAATCAGGGAAAGAATGGCGCGAGGCGGCGGCGTTATGTGCAGCTGGTGCAGCATAAAGCTTTCCACGGTGTTGGTGATCGCCACGCTGTAGACCAGCAGAATCGGGTAGATGGCGAAGAAGTAGAGCAGGGTAATCAGCTTACCTGCGCCAACGCCGAAATGCTCTTCGACCACTTCAGTGATGTCTTCGCCCGGATTCTTACCGGACAGCACGAAACGGGTCATCCCGCGGTGGGCGAAGAAGGTCATCGGGAAGGCCAGAATCGCCATGATGATCAGCGGGATCATGCCGCCGACGCCGGCGTTGATCGGCAGAAACAGGACGCCCGCGCCGATAGCCGTGCCGTACAGGCCCAGCATCCACATGGTGTCCGTCTTACGCCAACCGCTACGGGTAGCATCCGAAACGATGGTGCTGGTTTGAGTGGTTTCCATCTGTATCTCCTGGAGGAAGCAACAAAATCTATTGAATAAAAAAGACCAAATAATATGAAATTCGTTTGTTTACGGTTTTTTAGGCATTTTCTCCGTAACAATTGGTGCGGGAAGATACATTTATATGGTGAATGCATCAGTGATCGCGATCTCAAATGCAATAATCCACTTTAAATGTAAGCAATTTTAGTCCAACAGCCTGTTTCTGGTGGTCAGCCAGAGATTTGTGGCGCGGAGGCTATCATTTTCAGCATATGAGAGAATAGTGGCGCGACGTAATAACGAGGTTTTTACTGTAAAAATGCGAAGTTCTCGACGTTTTTACGTTAAAAGGCGTTTTTCCTGGTGATATTTATTGCAGTTTTTGGAAACGCAAACGATTGGCTTTTGTAAAGGCGATGCTAAAAATTCATAAAAGGAATGATTTATCTGGAAAGCATACGGGCGAATGCAGAAGCGAAAAAGCGGAGAAAGAGTGCCGCCCGGGCGGGGAGAAATAGCCCGGGGGCGTAAGCCGCCGCCCGGGAGAAGAGCAGAAGAGAACTCAGGAACAGATTTCGTAGCAGGGGATGTAAGCGGTGCCGCCCGGCAGCTTCATACGATGCTGCGCCACAAAGCCCTGCAGCAGATCGTCCATGCGGCGCATCATTGCCGGGTCGCCGTGAATCTTATACGGGCCGAATTTCTCGATAGCCTGGATACCCACCTCTTTAACGTTACCGGCGACGATACCGGAGAAGGCGCGGCGGAGATCCGCTGCCAGCACTTCCACCGGCTGGTCCGGATAGAGCTTAAGATTGGCCATATTCTCATGGGTCGGATCGAACGGCATCTGCAGGTCCGGCGCAATGCGCATCGACCAGTTGAAGCTGTAGGCGTCGCCGGTCTCGCGGCGATTCTCTTTCACCATCGGCATCGCTTTTTTCATCTGGCGGGCCACTTCCGCGGCATCGTCAACGATAATGCGATAGTGACGACGGGCGGCTTCACCCAGCGTATGGACGATAAACTCATCCAGCACGCGGAAATAATCGGCGCTCTCTTTTGGCCCGGTGAGAATCAGCGGCAGAACCTGCGACTTGTTCGACGGGTGCATCAAAATGCCCAGCAGATAGAGCAGTTCTTCCGCCGTGCCCACGCCGCCTGGGAAGATGATGATGCCGTGGGCGATGCGCACGAACGCCTCCAGGCGTTTTTCGATATCCGGCATGATGATCAGTTCGTTCACCAGCGGGTTCGGCGGCTCGGCGGCGATAATCGACGGCTCGGTCATACCGATAAAGCGGCTGTCTCTGTAACGCTGCTGCGCGTGGCCGACGGCGGCGCCTTTCATCGGCGCTTCCATCGCGCCCGGTCCACAGCCGGTACAGATATTCAGTTCGCGCAGGCCCAGCTGGGTGCCGACGCGGCGGGCGTACAGATATTCGTTTTCGTTAATCGAGTGGCCGCCCCAGCAGACAATCATGTTTGGCGCTTCGCCGACGTGCAGGGCGCGGGCGTTACGCAAAATGGAGAAAACCAGGTTGGTGATATGCACCGAGCTTTCAAGATCGAGATTCGGGAAGCGAACGGTATTGTGGATCTGGCCGTAGACGAACAGGATATCGCGCAGTACGGCAAACAGGTTGGCCTGCAGGGAACGGATAATACGCCCGTCAACGAAAGCGTCTTCCGGCGGGTTGATCAGTTCCAGCTTCACGCCGCGTTCGCGACGCAGCACGTTAATATCGAAGTTTTCAAAACGAGACAGAAGCTCCTTGCTGTTATCGGTCAGGCTCCCCGAGTTGAGCACAGCAAGCGAGCAGTTGCGAAAGAGTTGATACAGGTCACTGCTGGCGGTGCGTTTAAGCATATCCACTTCCAGCTGCGACAGCATATCCATTGAACCAAGCGGGCTAACATGTGTAATCAAGTGAACTCCTTACAGGACGATTATCGTCTTCCTGTGATTACAATAGCCCTGCTGATGGCGTTTTCACAACCTTGCGCGCGGGTTAACGTGCGCAAATTGTGAAAATGTTTACTATTGACGGGCGAGGCGACCGGTGGCCGGCACAAAATCGGTATTGCTGCGCCATGGGTTGATATCGAGACCGCCTCGTCGCGTGTAGCGCGCATAAACGGAAAGGGCTTCCGGCTGGCAGAAACGCTGAATGTCATTGAAGATGCGCTCTACGCACTGCTCGTGGAACTCGTTGTGGTGGCGGAATGACACCAGATAGCGCAGCAGCTTTTCGCGATCGATTTTCGCCCCGCGATACTGGATTTGCACCGACCCCCAGTCTGGCTGGTGGGTAATCAGGCAGTTGGACTTCAGCAGATGGCTGACCAGGGTCTCTTCGACCACTTTGCCGGCCGCGGCGTCCTGCAGGTAATCGGCGCTGAACTGGTAATTATCGATTTCAATATCCTGGTCGTCGATGCAGGTGCCGTGCAGATGAGCGACCGGCTGGCCTTCGAGCTCATCGAGGCGATACAGCGCTACCTTCACTTCTCCTTGCGCACAGGCGCTGAGATCGCGCGCCAGCGTCGCCTCGACCGCCTGCCAGTCGGCAAAGCGCGTCTGGTTGAAGCTGTTGAGATAGAGCTTAAAGCTTTTTGATTCCACCAGGTTTACGGTGGTATCGCTGAGCTCCACGTGGCCCACGGCGACCTGCGGCAGGCCTTTGGCGTTCAGCCAGGAGAGCTCATACAGCGTCCAGATATCGGCGCCGTGAAACGGCAGGTTATCGGCGTGCAGATCCAGCGGGTCGCGGTTCAGGCTGCGCGGGACGCCCTGAAGCAGGCTGGCGTCGTAGGTATCGCGGTAATCGGTTGATTTTCCGAGCGTCAGGCCGGCCAGCGCCTGATGATTATCGTAAGAAGACATGTTTCACCATAGTTAAAGCGGTTACACTATATGCCAAGTGTATCCTGTCTAACGTGAAGAGAGAAACCGGTGGACCAGCAAACCGCAGAAGCGCTACAAGCATTTACCCAACGTTATTGTGAGGCGTGGCAGCAGCAGCGCTCCAGCCTGCCGCGCAGCGAAGAGCTTTACGGTATCCCGTCGCCGTGCGTCAACGGCACGGATGATGACGGCGTTTTCTGGCAGCCGCAGCCGTTTTCATTAGCACAAAATATTGACGCGGTTGAACGGGCGCTGGAGATTGTGGTACAACAACCGCTTCATGCTTATTATACCACTCAGTTTGCCGGCGATATGCAGGCGCGTTTTGCCGATGAAACTGCCGATGAAACCATGACGCTGCTGCAAACCTGGAGCCCGGATGATTTCCAGCGGGTGCAGGAGAATCTGATTGGTCATCTGCTGGTGCAAAAGCGTTTGAAGCTGTCGCCCACGCTGTTTATCGCCACGCTGGACAGCGAACTGGAGGTCATTTCGGTCTGTAATATGAGCGGTGAAGTGATCAAAGAGACCCTCGGCACCCGAAAACGGACGACCCTTTCTCCCTCGCTTGCGAGTTTCCTTAATTCCCTTAAGCCAGTTCTGTAATCCACAGTACCCAAACTTTTGTGAGAGATCTCTTACAAGACCTGTAAGAGATCGTCATCATTTAAGCCGATCCTTCAGGGGGCGTATTTTAAGAAATATAATATTTTTCAAGTGATTAATGATTTTCTCATTAAGGATACTGACGATTAATCTTAAGATATTGTCTTAACAAGGGTTGTAAGACAGGGCGGAATCAGGGATTCTATACACATCGACAGGGAGTTGATAAACGAAGTGAACATCAGGATGATGACGCTTCTGCAGGACCCGCCAGGATGGCGTTGCAAGGACAGGCTTCAGGATGAAGCGCAGGATAACGCAGGATTGCGTAAAAGGACACCTCCAGGAAGGAGAACGAGAGCCGAGCGGGACGTTCGGTGGATCAGGAAGATCAGGACAGACTTAAGGATGAGTTATTTCGCATCGGGGTGGTGTGAAAGCAGGATGCAACTGTTTATGGATGAACATGGTCAGGAGACCTCAGGAAAAGTTTTCAAGGACGAGCAGGGAGCACCAATGTAGCTGGATTGCTGCAAAACGAACCGGGAGCACTGTTTTATACAGTGCTCCCTTTTTTTATTTCTCGTCTGAATTTGCTATTCTGCGCCGGTTTTTAACTCACCGAGGTTTCCCATGACTCTTGACCATCGCGTGCGCGAGCGCCTGCTCGCCATTGAAGCGCTGCTGCGCGAAACGGAACACTGGCAGGATAGTGCCCCCGATAGCCGCGCGTTTGCCAGCGAACAGCCGTTTTGCCTCGACACCATGGAGCCGCTTGAATGGCTGCAGTGGGTATTGATTCCGCGTATGCACCAGCTTCTGGAAAGCGGAACGCCGCTGCCGCAGAACTTCGCCGTTGCGCCCTATTATGAGATGGCTCTGGATAATGCTCACCCCGTGCGCGAGCGGGTGCTGGCCGAACTGGTCCTGCTGGATGCGCTGTTTGCCGGCGGCGAAGCCTGATGCTGGAGATTTTATATCAGGACCAGTGGCTGGTCGCGGTGAACAAGCCATCGGGCTGGCTGGTGCACCGCAGCTGGCTGGATCGTGATGAAAAAGTGGTGGTGATGCAGACCGTGCGCGACCAGATAGGCCAGCACGTGTTCACCGCCCATCGCCTCGACAGGCCGACGTCCGGCGTGCTGCTGATGGGGCTGTCGAGCGAAGCGGGAAGATTGCTGTCGCAGCAGTTCGAGCAGCATCAAATGCAGAAACGCTATCATGCGATCGCTCGCGGCTGGCTGAACGACGAAGCGGTGCTTGATTACCCGCTGGTTGAGGAACTGGATAAAATCGCCGATAAGTTTGCCCGCGAAAATAAAGACCCGCAGCCGGCGGTGACGCATTATCGCGGCCTGGCGACGGTAGAGATGCCGGTGGCGACCGGCCGTTACCCCACGACCCGCTATAGCCTGGTGGAGCTGGAACCGAAAACCGGACGTAAACACCAGCTACGTCGCCATCTTGCCCATCTTCGCCATCCGATTATCGGCGATAGCAAACACGGCGATTTGCGGCAGAATCGCAGCGCGGCGGCGCACTTTGGCTGCGATCGGCTGATGCTGCACGCCAGCCAGCTCTCGTTAACGCATCCCTTTACCGGCGAACCGTTGGTTATTCGCGCCGGTCTTGACGACGTCTGGATGCGCGCGCTGTCGCAGTTTGGCTGGCGCGGCCTTCTCCCGCTAAATGAAAGGGTTGAGTTTGCCGACGACTGCGGTCAGGATGAAGAGATACAGGTCAATTCAGGGAGATAGTCATGGCAGAAGTCGGAATTTTTGTCGGCACGATGTATGGAAATTCGCTCCTGGTCGCCGAAGAGGCGCAGGCTATTTTGAGCGGGCTGGGGCATCAGGCGAAAGTCTTTGAAGATCCCGAGGTCAAAGACTGGGAGTCGTATAGCGGTAGATATGTGCTGGTGGTGACATCGACCACCGGACAGGGCGATTTACCGGACAGTATCGTGCCCTTGTACGAAGGCATTAAAGATATGTATCAGCCGCATTTACGCTATGGGATTATCGCCCTGGGCGATAGCACCTACGCTAACTTCTGCGGCGGCGGCTTAAAGTTTGATGCGTTATTGCAGGAACAGGGCGGCACGCGCGTTGGCGAGATGCTGATGATTGACGCCAGCGAAGATCCGGAACCCGAAAGCGTCTCTAACCCATGGGTAACGCAGTGGGCGTCGCTGCTCGATTAAAAAGTTTCGCCCTCTCCCTACACTAGAGGGCGCTCCTTTTTTACTGATGTTCAATGCCAGAGCCAGATTAACGGTCAAAAAGATCGTACCAATTCTCCGCGTAGCTGGCTTCGGGCATTTGCCTTAAAACCTGTGTAATGCCAGGGCCTTTACCGGGCTATTTCACGGGGTCAAGAGAGTTGATTCACACTCCTGCCTTTTGCACCGCCGTTTCCGCCTCTGAACGCGCGCGGTTTTTCATTTCCGTGAACCATCCCCCATCTCATTAGGCATACGCCATAAATCACATTTACTCAGCCGGTGAAAGCTGTGTATTTGCACGGTGAGCCCGCCAGCCGCTCTTTTTATACTTTCCCTGCCAGTTCCCAATGCAGTGCCAGATATAACGAAAACAATGAAAAACACTAACACGTCATTCTGAGTACCCTACAGGTTGTGCTGTTCAGAATGAACGTAGCTAACGCTATGATTCAGGAGTGCAACAATGAGTTCATTAAGTCAGGCGGCGAGCGGCGCTGAAAAGCGCACCAATGCTCGCTACTGGATAGTGGTGATGCTGTTTATCGTCACATCCTTCAACTACGGCGACCGCGCCACCTTATCCATTGCCGGATCGGAGATGGCCAAAGATATTGGTCTTGACGCCGTTGGCATGGGGTATGTTTTCTCCGCGTTTTCATGGGCCTATGTGATCGGCCAAATCCCGGGCGGTTGGCTGCTTGACCGCTTCGGTTCAAAACGCGTCTACTTCTGGTCCATTTTTATCTGGTCCATGTTTACCCTGCTGCAGGGCTTCGTCGATATTTTCAGCGGCTTCGGCATTATCGTCGCGCTGTTTACCCTGCGTTTCCTTGTCGGCCTGGCCGAAGCGCCATCTTTCCCCGGAAACAGCCGTATCGTCGCGGCGTGGTTCCCGGCGCAGGAGAGGGGCACCGCGGTGGCTATCTTTAACTCCGCGCAATACTTTGCCACCGTTATTTTTGCGCCAATCATGGGTTGGCTGACCCATGAGGTGGGCTGGTCGCACGTGTTCTTCTTTATGGGCGGCCTCGGGATTATCATCAGCTTTGTCTGGCTGAAGGTCATTCATGAACCCAACCAGCATCCGGGCGTGAACCAAAAAGAGCTGGATTACATCGCCGCTGGCGGCGCGCTGATCAACATGGATCAGGCGGCGGCCAAAGCCAAGGTGCCGTTTAGCGTAAAATGGGGGCAAATTAAGCAGCTGCTGGGCTCCCGAATGATGATTGGCGTCTATATCGGACAGTACTGCATTAATGCTTTAACCTATTTCTTTATCACCTGGTTCCCGGTTTATCTGGTGCAGGCGCGCGGCATGTCCATTCTGAAAGCCGGTTTCGTCGCTTCGGTGCCGGCTATCTGCGGCTTCGCGGGCGGCGTGCTCGGCGGGATTATTTCCGACTGGCTGATGCGTCGTACCGGCTCGCTGAATATCGCGCGTAAAACGCCGATCGTGATGGGGATGCTGCTGTCGATGGTGATGGTGTTCTGTAACTACGTCAACGTGGAGTGGATGATCATCGGCTTTATGGCGCTGGCCTTCTTCGGTAAAGGCATCGGCGCGCTGGGCTGGGCGGTCATGGCGGATACGGCACCGAAAGAGATCAGCGGGCTGAGCGGCGGTCTGTTCAACATGTTCGGCAATATCTCCGGCATCGTGACGCCAATTGCGATTGGCTACATCGTTGGCACCACCGGTTCGTTTAACGGCGCGCTGATTTATGTGGGCGTCCATGCGCTGGTGGCGGTGCTGAGCTATCTGGTTCTGGTCGGCGATATTAAGCGTATTGAACTGAAACCTGTGGCAGGACAATCATCATGACAACGCAATCGAGCCCCGTTATCACGGACATGAAGGTTATCCCGGTGGCCGGGCAGGACAGTATGCTGCTCAATATCGGCGGTGCCCATAACGCGTACTTTACCCGTAATATCGTGGTGCTGACCGACAGCGCCGGCAATACCGGCGTCGGCGAAGCGCCCGGCGGCGAGGTGATTTATCAGACGCTGGTGGAGGCGATCCCGATGGTTTTGGGGCAGGAAATCGCCCGCCTGAATAAAGTGGTTCAGCAGGTGCATAAAGGCAACCAGGCCGCGGATTTTGACACTTTTGGTAAAGGCGCCTGGACGTTCGAACTGCGGGTGAACGCGGTGGCGGCGCTGGAGGCTGCGCTGCTGGATCTGCTGGGCAAGGCGCTCAACGTGCCGGTTTGCGAACTGCTGGGGCCGGGCAAGCAGCGCGATGCGGTGACCGTGCTGGGCTACCTGTTCTACGTGGGCGATCGTACGAAGACCGATCTGCCCTATCTGGAAAGCACGCCGGGCAGCCACGCGTGGTATCGCCTGCGTCATCAGGAAGCGCTGAACAGCGGGGCGGTGGTGCGGCTGGCGGAAGCCGCGCAGGATCGCTACGGCTTTAAAGATTTCAAACTCAAGGGCGGCGTGCTGCCCGGCGAGCAGGAGATCGAAACCGCCCGCGCGCTGAAGAAGCGTTTCCCGGATGCGCGCATTACGGTCGACCCTAACGGCGCCTGGCTGCTGGATGAAGCCATCGCCCTGTGCAAAGGGCTGAACGATGTGCTGACCTACGCCGAAGACCCCTGCGGCGCCGAGCAGGGCTTTTCCGGCCGCGAAGTGATGGCGGAATTCCGCCGCGCCACCGGTTTGCCGGTGGCAACTAACATGATCGCCACCAACTGGCGCGAAATGGGCCATGCGGTGATGCTGAACGCCGTGGATATTCCGCTGGCCGATCCGCACTTCTGGACCCTGTCCGGCGCGGTGCGCGTGGCGCAGCTGTGCGATGACTGGGGCCTGACCTGGGGCTGCCATTCCAATAACCACTTTGATATTTCACTGGCCATGTTCACCCACGTCGGCGCGGCGGCGCCGGGTAACCCCACGGCCATCGATACCCACTGGATTTGGCAGGAGGGAGATTGCCGTCTGACCAAAAATCCGCTGGAGATTAAGCACGGAAAAATTGCTGTTCCGGACGCGCCAGGACTTGGCGTTGAGCTGGACTGGGAGCAGGTACAGAAAGCGCATGAGGCGTATAAAAAGCTGCCCGGCGGCGCGCGTAATGACGCAGGCCCAATGCAGTACCTGATCCCCGGATGGACTTTTGACCGTAAACGCCCCGTTTTCGGCCGTCACTGATTTGAATAAGGACTAAATTATGAGCGCACAATTTTCGACCCCCGTTGTTTCTTCTATGCAGGTCATTCCGGTCGCGGGCCACGACAGCATGCTGATGAACCTGAGCGGCGCGCACGCCCCGTTCTTCACGCGCAATATTGTGGTGATCAAAGATAATTCCGGCCATACCGGCGTCGGTGAAATCCCCGGCGGAGAGAAAATCCGCACCACCCTGGAGGACGCGATCCCGCTGGTGGTCGGTAAGACGCTGGGTGAATATAAAAACGTGCTGACCGCCGTGCGCAATACTTTCGCCGACCGCGACGCCGGTGGACGCGGTTTGCAGACCTTCGATCTGCGTACCACAATTCACGTAGTGACCGGGATCGAAGCGGCGATGCTTGACCTGCTGGGCCAGCATCTGGGCGTGAACGTGGCGTCTCTGCTGGGCGATGGCCAACAGCGCAGCGAAGTGGAAATGCTCGGCTACCTGTTCTTCGTCGGCAACCGTAAAGCCACGCCGCTGCCGTATCAGAGCCAGCCCGATGACAAATGCGACTGGTATCGCCTGCGTCATGATGAAGCGATGACCCCGGATGCGGTGGTGCGCCTGGCGGAAGCGGCGTATGAGAAATATGGCTTTAATGACTTTAAACTGAAAGGCGGCGTACTGGCCGGGGAAGAGGAAGCGGAGTCCATCGTCGCGCTGGCGAAGCGCTTCCCGCAGGCGCGCGTGACCCTCGATCCGAACGGCGCGTGGTCGCTGGATGAAGCGATCAAAATTGGCAAATACCTGAAAGGCTCTCTGGCCTATGCGGAAGATCCGTGCGGCGCAGAACAGGGCTTCTCCGGACGCGAAGTGATGGCGGAGTTCCGCCGCGCCACCGGCCTGCCGACGGCGACCAATATGATCGCGACCGACTGGCGTCAGATGGGCCACACGCTGTCGCTGCAGTCCGTCGATATTCCGCTGGCGGATCCGCACTTCTGGACCATGCAGGGTTCCGTCCGCGTGGCGCAGATGTGCCACGAGTTTGGCCTGACCTGGGGCTCGCACTCTAACAACCACTTTGATATCTCGCTGGCGATGTTTACCCACGTGGCGGCGGCAGCGCCGGGTAAAATTACCGCCATCGACACCCACTGGATCTGGCAGGAGGGGAACCAGCGTCTGACCAAAGAGCCCTTTGAAATTAAAGGCGGGATGGTACAGGTACCGGCGAAACCGGGTCTGGGCGTGGAGCTCGATATGGATCGGGTGATGAAAGCCCATGAGCTGTACCAGAAACACGGCCTGGGCGCGCGCGATGACGCGATGGGCATGCAGTATTTGATCCCGAACTGGACGTTTGATAACAAGCGTCCATGCATGGTGCGCTAAAGAAATACCGGTCCCTTCGGGGACCGGTTTCCTGCACGGCGTCGGGTAATCGTTCATTTTAAGGACAGCATATGAAGATAGTGATCGCACCGGATTCATACAAGGAGAGCCTGAGTGCGCTGGATGTCGCAACCGCGATAGAACAAGGTTTTCGGGAAATTTACGCCGATGCGGAGTACGTCAAGCTGCCGGTTGCCGACGGTGGCGAAGGAACCGTTGAAGCCATGGTTGCCGCGACCCAGGGATGCCGGATTGCGGTCACCGTCACCGGTCCGCTCGGTGAACCCGTGGAGGCCTTCTATGGCCTGTCGGGCGACAGGCAGTGCGCGTTTATTGAAATGGCGGCGGCAAGCGGCCTGGAGAGCGTACCGCCGGCGCGGCGAAATCCTTTGCTGACCACTTCATGGGGGACCGGCGAGCTGATTCGCCATGCGCTGGATGCCGGAGTGAGGCAAATTATTATCGGCATCGGCGGCAGCGCGACGAACGACGGCGGCGCCGGGATGGTACAGGCGCTGGGGGCGAAACTGCTGACCAAAGATAACCAGCAGATTGCCGCCGGCGGACGCGCGCTGGAGAGCCTCGCGCGCATCGACGTTAGCGAACTTGATAAACGCCTGGCCGGCTGTCGTATTGACGTCGCTTGCGATGTTACCAACCCGCTGACGGGACCACAGGGCGCGACGGCGGTATTTGGGCCGCAGAAAGGGGCGACGGCGGAGATGATCCCCTGCCTGGACAACGCGCTGGCCCATTTTGCCGATATTATCCATCGCGATTTAGAACTTGATGTGCTGCATCTTGAAGGCGGCGGCGCGGCGGGGGGAATGGGCGCGGGCCTGTACGCCTTTTGCGGCGCAAAGCTGCGGCCGGGCATTGAGATTGTGACCGATGCGCTCCATCTTGCCGATATCGTGGCGGATGCGGACCTGGTGATCACCGGCGAAGGGCGTATCGATAGCCAGACGGTTCACGGCAAAGTGCCGGTTGGCGTGGCGAGGGTGGCAAAACGCTACAACCTGCCGGTCATCGGCATTGCCGGGAGCCTGACGGCTGACGTCGGCGTCGTGCATCAGCACGGCCTGGATGCGGTATTCAGCGTGATTTATTCAGTTTGCACCCTGGAGCAAGCACTGGAAAATGCCGCCGAAAACGTGCGTATGACGGCGAGAAACGTCGCCGCCGTGCTGAAAATGGGCCGGCTATTATAGGTTTTTCCCCGGTCGCGAAGCGCAGACCGGGGCTCGCGTTTTACATCCTCTAAATCCCCAACAGCTTACAGGCTTCGCGCGCGACGTTGTCCATTTCATCCAGCAGCTCCAGAAACTCCGGCTCCATCTCCTCGGCGGCGGTGCCCGCGCGTAGCTGGCTCTCAAGGGTGTGACACAGTTTTTTCAGCCGCGGCACGCCGCTATAGCTACAGCTGCCGTGAAGCTTATGAATGAGATCCAGCACGCCTTCCGGCTGCTCTCCCACCAGCTGTTCTTCTACCTTATTACGCACCTCCGGCATAAAGGCGAGCAGCATCTGCAGCATTTCCCGCGCCAGATCCGGTTTCATCGCCGCCTGACGCAGCGCCAGCTGCCAGTCGAGGGTGATGTCATGGTTAACGGGCGGCTCAACAGGCTCCGCGGCGACCTGCGGCGGTAGCGTCTTTCCCGGCTGGTAGCGCAGCAGCAGGCTGTAGAGCTTATCCTCCTCAATGGGTTTCGCCAGATAGTCGTTCATCCCCGCGCTGAGTAATTTCTCTCGCTGCCCTTCCAGGGCGTGGGCGGTCACGGCGATCACCGGCGTTTGCTGTTGATGAGGGAGCTGGTGAATCAGTTCGCAGGCGCGGATCCCATCCATCTCCGGCATCTGAATATCCATCAGAATCAGATCCTGCTGCGTTTCTCTGGCCCGCTCGACGGCGTGCTGGCCGCTGTCGCAGAGGATAACGTGCTGGACTAAATCCTCAAGCAGGGCGCCGATAAGCTTGAGATTCGCCGGATTGTCATCAACGGCCATGACCGTCATCGGAAGCTTCTTACTATCGGAACGCGGCGGCAGAACCGTCGGCTGCGTCTGGCAGGAGGCTGTCAGCGCCGGCAGTAAGCGCGTTGAGGTCAGTGGCTTAAGCAAACAGGCGGCAATGCCGTCCTGGCGCAGCGTTTCGGCGCTGACCTGGGCGTGGCACGGCAGGGCCAGCACCAGATGATCGGCAAGCTTGCTGGCTCTTTCCAGCTTATCGCGATGCTGGCTCAGGTCGCGTATTGATACGGGAATGCCGGCCAGCAGGATATCGTAGTGAGCATCCGGTAGGGCGGTCATCGTCGGACTGTAAACCACCTCCAGCGGCGTTGTCGCCAGTAGCTCCATCGTACACTGCGCCGCCGCCGCGTTGGCCTCGATATAGGCCAGCTTTTTACCCGCCAGGCACTGGGTTGGCACGCTGTCGGGAACCGCGTTGGGGTTGAGGTCGAGGCTGATATGGAACCAGAACGTCGAGCCGCGATTAGGCTGGCTATGGAAGGAGATATCGCCGCCCATCTCTTTCACCAGCCGCTGGGTGATGACCAGCCCAAGTCCGGTTCCGCCGTGGCGACGGGAGATGCTGGCGTCGGCCTGGCGGAACGCCTGGAACAGACGCGACTGATCGCGTTCAGGAATTCCGATACCGGTATCGTGGATCTGGACTTCGATTTGTACCCTTGAGTTGCTGATGGCGCGCTGTTCCACCAGCACGTCGATATTGCCGTGTTCGGTAAACTTGATGGCGTTGCCCATCAGATTGGTAATAATTTGCTGCAGGCGCAGCGGGTCGCCAATGACGTTATCCGGCACATCGTTTTTGATATTCAGCGTCAGCTCCAGCCCCTTATCGTGCGCCGAGTGCGCCAGCAGCGTGACCACCTCGTCCAGCGAAGTGCGCAGCAGGAACGGAATACTCTCCAGAATAAGCTTCCCGGCTTCGAGCTTAGAGAAGTCCAGAACATCGTTAATGATGGCCAGCAGATTATTCGCGGAACGCTCAATGGTCGTCAGGTGATCGCGCTGGGTGGTGTTTAAGTCGGTCTTCAGCGTCAGGCGGGTAAAGCCAATGACGCCGTTGAGCGGTGTGCGCAGTTCATGGGACATGTTGGCGAGGAATTCGGATTTGATTCGCGCCGCTTCCTGCGCGCGTTTTTTCGCCAGATCCAGCTCGACGTTCTGGATTTCCATCTGTTCAAGCGTTTCCCGCAGATCCGATGTCGCCTGATCGACGTTATGCTGCATCTCTTCGTGGTAGGCCGCCAGCGACATGGCCATGGAGTTGATGCCGTTTTTCAGCATATCCAGCTCGCCGAGCATAAAGCCTTCGACGCGGCTATCAAGCTGGCCCCGGCGGATGCGGTCAACGGTGTTCACCATATTGCGGATCGGCCCGGTCACGTCGCGCATCAGACGCCAGCCGAAGATCAGCGCAATACCGATACAGAACAGCATCATCACGCTGGAGATAAAGATCTCTTTGTACTGCTGTAGCCGCACCGATTTGAGATCCATCTCAAGCGCCACGTAGCCCAGCATATTGTCCGGCATCTTGGCATCGCTTCCCGGCGATTCATCCGGTGAATAGCTTTCCGAGATAATAGGGGTACGCAAAATCATCAAATCGCCGTGGCGCACCACGCTCAGGCGGCGGGGAAAGGGTTCCCCTTTTGGCAGCTGAAGTTCGCCGGGATCGAGCTGAAAGTTAGAGGTGACAAACAGCCTGTTGTGCGAGTCGTAGATGGAAATGGCGCGCACAATATCGGAGTGGCGGCGGTGCAGCACGCTGATGAGCTGCCCGATTGACTCGCGGTTTTGCAAATTCATGCCATATTCACTGGAGACCGCCAGCGGTTCGATAATACTGGCGCCGGCATCCTCCAGCTGGCGCTGTAGGTCGTTATAGCGGTGTGCGACGAAGAAAATACTGAGCAGCAGACCGATCAGAACGGTAGGCGCCAGAATAAGAATCATCATGCGGGCACGAAGGCTGTAGTTGGTCATGCGGTTCCATTATGGGAGAATATACACATCATCTTTCAGGAGGCTGGTGCGTTGTTACTCTGGCTCATCCTGACCGAACTCTTATCCAGAGTCAGTATATTTAATTGAGACAAATCTCTACGATGGCGCAATTCTACTCTGCAAAACGGCGTGTGACGACGCGCCAGATCATAACCGTTACAGTAAATGACCTTGACCCCTTCGGCCAGGGCGTTGCGCGTCATCAGGGTAAGGCGCTGTTTATCAGCGGTTTATTGCCACAGGAGCAGGCTGACGTTGTTGTGGTCGAAGATAAAAAACAGTACGCCCGCGCCCAGGTTAAACGCCGTCTTAGCGATAGCCCGCAGCGGCAGGCGCCGCGCTGCCCGCATTTTGGCATCTGCGGCGGGTGCCAGCAGCAGCACGCCAGCATTGAACTGCAGCAGCAGAGCAAACGCGCCGCGCTCGCGAGGCTGATGAAGCGCGACGTTGATGACATTATAGCCGCTTCGCCGTGGGGCTATCGCCGCCGGGCGCGTCTGAGCTTGAATTATCAGCCAAAGTCCCAACAATTACAGATGGGCTTCCGCAAGGCTAACGCCAGCGAGATCGTCGATGTGGTGCAGTGCCCCGTTTTGGTGCCCACTCTTGGTGCGCTATTGCCCGCGGTACGTGAATGTCTTAGCGAATTGAAATCGGTGCGTCAGCTTGGCCACGTTGAGCTGGTGCAGGCGGATAACGGCCCGCTGATGGTATTGCGCCATACGGCGGCGCTTCCCGCGGCAGATAAAGAAAAGCTGGAACGTTTTTCGCAATCTCACGGTCTTTCCCTGTACCTCGCCCCGCAAAGCGAGATACTGGAACATATTCGCGGGGAAGCCCCCTGGTATACCTCGGACGGTCTACGCTTAGTGTTCAGTCCGCGCGATTTTATCCAGGTGAACGATGGCGTAAACCAGCTGATGGTGCGTACGGCGCTGGAATGGCTGGATATCCAGCCTCAGGAACGCGTGCTGGACCTCTTTTGCGGCATGGGCAACTTTACCCTGCCGCTGGCGAAGCGTGCGGCGCAGGTGGTTGGCGTTGAAGGGGTTCCCGCGCTGGTGGCGAAGGGCCAGGAGAACGCGGCGTTGAACGGGTTGCATAATGTGACTTTCTTCCATGAGAACCTGGAAGAGGACGTCACCCGCCAGGCGTGGGCGAAGCACGGTTTTGATAAGGTCTTGCTCGACCCGGCGCGCGCCGGCGCGGCGGGCGTTATGTTACATATTATAAAATTAGCGCCGCGTCGGGTGGTGTATGTTTCATGTAACCCGGCGACCCTGGCGCGCGATAGCGACGTTTTATTGCAGGCGGGATATACCATTCAACGCCTGGCGATGCTCGATATGTTCCCGCATACCGGACATCTGGAATCAATGGTGTTGTTTGAGCACAAGAATCATTCAAATCGCAGTGAAGCGGCATCCTCAGAAGCAGGTGACTGAGATAAAAGACGAACGCCAGCGTTGACGCGGTTTGAAGGATGAAGTGTAAAAGTTGAGGCTTGCCGACTTCGGCAGGCGGTCCCTTAAGGAGAGGACAATGGTTGCGGTAAGAAGTGCACATTTAAATAAAGCTGGTGAATTTGACCCGAAGAAATGGATCGCGAGTCTGGGAATTTCCAGCCAGCAGTCGTGTGAACGCTTAGCCGAAACCTGGGATTATTGTCGAGAGAAAACGCAGGGGCATCCGCAGGCCGATCTCCTGCTATGGCGCGGCGTGGAGATGGTGGAAATTCTCTCCATGTTGAGCATGGATATCGATACGCTGCGCGCGGCGATGCTTTTCCCGCTGGCGGACGGTAACGTCGTCAGCGAAGAGATCATGCAGGAGAGCGTCGGGAAATCGGTCGTCACCCTGATCCACGGCGTGCGGGACATGGCCGCGATACGCCAGCTTAAAGCCACCCATACGGATTCGGTCTCCTCTGAACAGGTGGACAACATTCGCCGCATGCTGCTGGCGATGGTCGATGACTTCCGCTGCGTGGTGATTAAAATCGCCGAGCGCATCGCCCATCTGCGTGAAGTGAAAGATGCGCCGGAAGATGAGCGCGTACTGGCGGCAAAAGAGTGTACCAATATTTACGCGCCGCTGGCCAACCGCCTGGGGATCGGCCAGCTGAAGTGGGAGCTCGAAGATTACTGCTTCCGCTATCTGCATCCGGCGGAATATAAGCGAATCGCTAAGCTGTTACACGAGCGGCGCATCGATCGTGAACATTATATTGATGAATTCGTCAGCCATTTACGCACGGAAATGAAAACCGAGGGCGTCAAGGCTGAGGTCTACGGGCGTCCCAAGCATATCTACAGCATCTGGCGCAAAATGCAGAAAAAACATCTCGCCTTCGACGAGCTGTTTGACGTGCGGGCGGTGCGTATTGTCGCCGAGCGCCTGCAGGACTGCTATGCCGCGCTGGGGATCGTGCATACTCATTACCGCCATCTGCCGGATGAGTTCGATGATTACGTCGCCAATCCCAAGCCTAATGGCTACCAGTCAATTCATACCGTCGTGCTTGGCCCCGGCGGAAAAACCATTGAAATTCAGATCCGTACCCGCCAGATGCATGAAGATGCCGAGCTGGGCGTGGCCGCGCACTGGAAGTATAAAGAGGGCGCCAGCGCAGCGGCCAGCGGCGGGCGCGGCTATGAAGATCGCATTGCCTGGCTGCGTAAACTGATCGCCTGGCAGGAAGAGATGGCCGATTCCGGCGAGATGCTGGATGAGGTGCGTAGCCAGGTCTTTGATGACCGGGTTTATGTCTTTACACCGAAGGGCGACGTGGTGGATTTGCCTTCGGGTTCGACGCCGCTCGATTTTGCCTACCATATACACAGCGATGTCGGCCACCGCTGCATCGGGGCGAAAATCGGCGGGCGTATTGTGCCGTTCACCTATCAGCTGCAGATGGGCGACCAGATTGAAATCATCACCCAGAAGCAGCCCAACCCCAGCCGCGACTGGCTGAACCCGAACCTTGGCTACGTCACCACCAGCCGCGGGCGTTCCAAAATTCACGCCTGGTTCCGCAAGCAGGATCGCGACAAGAATATTCTTGCCGGGCGACAGATCCTTGATGATGAGCTCGAGCATCTCGGCATCAGCCTGAAGGACGCGGAAAAGCATCTGTTGCCGCGCTACAACTTTAACGAGCAGGACGAACTGCTGGCGGCGATTGGCGGGGGCGATATTCGCCTCAACCAGATGGTTAATTTCCTGCAGGCGCAGTTTAATAAACCCAGCGCGGCGGAGCAGGATGCGGCGGCGTTAAAGCAGCTGCAGCAGAAAACTCACGCTCCGCAGAATCGCAGCAAAGACAATGGTCGCGTGGTGGTGGAGGGTGTCGGCAATCTGATGCACCACATTGCGCGCTGCTGCCAGCCGATTCCCGGCGACGAGATCGTGGGCTTTATCACCCAGGGCCGCGGGATCTCGGTGCACCGCGCGGATTGCGATCAGCTCGCGGAGCTACAGTCTCATGCTCCCGAGCGCATCGTTGACGCGGTGTGGGGAGAGAGCTACTCGGCGGGCTACTCGCTGGTGGTGCGCGTCCAGGCCAACGATCGTAGCGGCCTGCTGCGCGACATCACCACCATTCTCGCCAATGAGAAGGTCAACGTGCTGGGCGTTGCCAGCCGCAGCGATACTAAACAGCAGATGGCGACGATCGATATGACCATTGAGATCTACAACCTGCAGGTGCTGGGGCGCGTACTGGCGAAGCTGAATCAGGTACCTGACGTCATCGACGCCCGTCGTCTGCACGGCGGATAAACTCCCACGCTTATGTCAGCCGGGTCAGGCGCTACCGCCACCCGGCATTTTTTTATCAGGACAGACTTATGACTCAAATCGAACGCCTGCTCGGCATTATGCGGCGTCTGCGCGATCCGGAAAACGGCTGCCCGTGGGACAAAGAGCAGACCTTTGCCACCATCGCGCCGTATACCCTTGAAGAAACCTATGAAGTGCTCGACGCTATCGCCCGCGAAGATTTTGACGATCTGCGCGGTGAGCTGGGCGACCTGTTGTTCCAGGTCGTCTTCTACGCTCAGATGGCGCAGGAAGAGGGGCGCTTTGATTTTAACGATATCTGCGCCGCCATCAGCGACAAGCTGGAGCGCCGTCATCCGCATATTTTCGGCGAGGCGAGCGCCGGTAGCAGCAGCGAAGTGCTGGCCCGCTGGGAACAGATCAAAAGCGCTGAGCGAGCGGAAAAGTCCCAGCACTCCGCGCTGGACGACATCCCGCATAGCCTTCCGGCGCTGATGCGCGCGCATAAAATCCAGAAACGCTGCTCGGCGGTAGGCTTTGACTGGACCTCTCTGGGGCCGGTGCTGGATAAAGTGCACGAAGAAATAGATGAAGTGATGCACGAAGCGCAGCAGGCCGTGGTGGATGAAGCTAAACTGGAGGAGGAAGTGGGCGACCTGCTGTTTGCGACGGTCAATTTATCCCGCCATTTAGGGGTAAAAGCCGAAGTTGCGCTGCAAAAAGCCAACCTGAAGTTTGAGCGCAGGTTCCGCGAAGTTGAGCGGATTGTCGCCGCGCGCGGCCTGGAAATGACCGGCGTTGACCTCGATACCATGGAGCTGGTGTGGCAGGAAGTAAAACGCCAGGAAACTGATCTCTAAAGAGTTTTCGTGATCAAGCGCTATTTGTGTGATTTTTTAAATAACAAGCGCTTGATTTACGTCAAAAACATTTCGCCAAAAGCGGCTATTTTCTCACTCCCTGCGTTTGTGTGGGCCTGATGAAAAGGAGGGATAATGAAAGTTTGTGGCGTCAGTCATGATCGGGTATACTGCTTTCCCGTCCTGGTTATTCCATCGTCTTTTAAACCTAACTTCTCAGGTTCAGCATGACAACGAACTATATTTTTGTGACCGGCGGGGTCGTATCCTCTCTGGGTAAAGGCATTGCCGCAGCTTCCCTCGCAGCCATTCTCGAAGCCCGCGGGCTTAATGTGACCATGATGAAACTGGATCCGTACATCAACGTCGATCCGGGCACCATGAGCCCAATCCAACACGGGGAAGTGTTCGTTACTGAAGACGGCGCTGAAACCGATCTGGACCTGGGTCACTACGAGCGTTTCATTCGCACCAAGATGACCCGTCGCAACAACTTCACCACGGGTCGTATTTACTCTGACGTCCTGCGCAAAGAGCGTCGCGGCGACTATCTGGGTGCCACCGTTCAGGTTATTCCGCACATCACCAACGCGATCAAAGAGCGCGTGCTGGCCGGCGGTGAAGGCCATGATGTGGTGCTGGTTGAAATCGGCGGCACCGTTGGCGATATTGAATCGCTGCCGTTCCTTGAAGCGATTCGCCAGCTGGCGGTGGATATCGGTCGTGAAAACGCGCTGTTTATGCACCTGACCCTGGTGCCGTACATGGCCGCCGCGGGTGAAGTCAAAACCAAGCCGACCCAGCACTCCGTTAAAGAACTGCTCTCCATCGGTATTCAGCCTGACATTCTGGTCTGCCGCTCCGATCGCGCTATTCCGGCGAACGAACGTGCCAAAATTGCATTGTTCTGCAATGTGCCGGAAAAAGCCGTTATTTCGATGAAAGATGTCGATTCCATTTATAAAATCCCGGGCCTGTTGAAATCTCAGGGTCTGGACGATTATATTTGTAAACGATTCAGCTTAAACTGTCCGGAAGCGAACCTGGCCGAATGGGAACAGGTTATCTACGAAGAAGCGAACCCGGCAGGTGAAGTCACCATTGGTATGGTCGGCAAGTACATTGAACTGCCGGACGCCTACAAATCGGTGATTGAAGCGCTGAAACACGGCGGTCTGAAAAATCGCGTCACCGTCAACATCAAGCTGATTGATTCGCAGGATGTGGAAACGCGCGGCGTCGAAATTCTGAAGAATTTAGACGCAATCCTGATTCCTGGTGGCTTCGGCTATCGCGGGGTTGAAGGTAAGATTGCCACCGCGCGCTACGCGCGTGAAAACAACATTCCATACCTGGGCATTTGCCTGGGGATGCAGGTCGCGCTGATTGAGTTCGCGCGCAACGTAGCGGGGATGGAAAACGCCAACTCAACGGAATTTGTGCCAGACTGTAAGTACCCGGTCGTGGCCCTGATTACCGAATGGCGTGATGAAGACGGTAATGTCGAAGTCCGCTCTGATAAGAGCGATCTCGGCGGCACGATGCGCCTCGGCGCGCAGCAGTGCCAGCTGGCTGAAGATAGCCTGGTGCGCCAGCTGTACGGCGAGCCAACCATTACCGAACGCCATCGTCACCGCTACGAAGTCAACAATATGTTGCTGAAGCCGATTGAAAATGCGGGCCTGCGTATTGCGGGCCGTTCCGGGGATGATCAGTTGGTCGAGATCATCGAGGTGCCTAACCATCCGTGGTTCGTCGCCTGTCAGTTCCATCCGGAGTTTACTTCGACGCCGCGTGATGGCCATCCGCTGTTTGCTGGCTTTGTGAAAGCCGCTGGCGAGTACCAGAAGCGTCAGGCGAAGTAAAAGAGTTAGAACGGCAATGCACCCATCCGGGTGCATTGTTTGTCTGGAGTTTTAGTTTAACTTGTACTGAGGAAAACCTAATGTCCAAAATCGTTAAAGTCATCGGTCGTGAAATCATCGACTCCCGTGGTAACCCGACTGTTGAAGCCGAAGTACACCTGGAAGGTGGTTTCGTCGGTATGGCAGCTGCTCCGTCAGGTGCTTCTACTGGCTCCCGCGAAGCGCTGGAACTGCGCGATGGCGACAAATCCCGTTTCATGGGTAAAGGCGTACTGAAAGCTGTTGGCGCGGTTAACGGCCCGATCGCTCAGGCAATCCTTGGCAAAGATGCCAAAGATCAGGCTGGCATCGACAAAATCATGATCGACCTGGACGGTACTGAAAACAAATCTAACTTCGGTGCGAACGCCATCCTGGCCGTCTCTCTGGCTAACGCCAAAGCTGCCGCTGCTTCTAAAGGTCAGCCGCTGTACGAGCACATCGCTGAGCTGAACGGCACCCCGGGCAAATACTCCATGCCGGTTCCGATGATGAACATCATCAACGGCGGCGAGCACGCTGACAACAACGTCGACATCCAGGAATTTATGATTCAGCCGGTTGGCGCTAAATCCCTGAAAGAAGCCGTACGTATGGGTTCTGAAGTGTTCCACAACCTGGCTAAAGTTCTGAAAGCTAAAGG
The DNA here is from genome assembly GCF_040064575.1 of Klebsiella sp. CN_Kp106. Taxonomy (NCBI): domain Bacteria; kingdom Pseudomonadati; phylum Pseudomonadota; class Gammaproteobacteria; order Enterobacterales; family Enterobacteriaceae; genus Klebsiella; species Klebsiella sp. CN_Kp106. The sequence continues at coordinate 83,669 of NZ_JBEAIG010000048.1, forward strand.
TATGAACACTGCTGTTGGTGACGAAGGCGGCTACGCGCCGAACCTGGGCTCCAACGCTGAAGCGCTGGCTGTTATCGCTGAAGCGGTTAAAGCTGCTGGCTACGAGCTGGGCAAAGACATCACCCTGGCGATGGACTGCGCGGCTTCTGAATTCTACAAAGACGGTAAATACGTTCTGGCCGGCGAAGGCAACAAAGCGTTCACCTCTGAAGAATTCACCCACTTCCTGGAAGAGCTGACCAAACAGTACCCGATCGTCTCCATCGAAGATGGCCTGGACGAATCTGACTGGGACGGTTTCGCATACCAGACTAAAGTACTGGGCGACAAAATCCAGCTGGTTGGTGACGATCTGTTCGTAACCAACACCAAGATCCTGAAAGAAGGCATCGAGAAAGGCATCGTTAACTCCATCCTGATCAAATTCAACCAGATCGGTTCTCTGACCGAAACTCTGGCTGCGATCAAAATGGCGAAAGACGCTGGCTACACTGCCGTTATCTCTCACCGTTCTGGCGAAACTGAAGACGCGACCATCGCTGACCTGGCTGTGGGTACCGCTGCAGGCCAGATCAAAACTGGTTCTATGAGCCGTTCTGACCGCGTTGCTAAATACAACCAGCTGATTCGTATCGAAGAAGCGCTGGGCGAAAAAGCACCGTACAACGGTCGTAAAGAGATCAAAGGTCAGGCATAAGCCTGTCTTAATCTGATATGAAAAAGCCAGCCTTCGGGCTGGCTTTTTTTATACCTGCAAAAGCGGCTACTTAAAATCTACCGCCATTTGCTGCGGGATAGAAAGCCCGCGCGTGGTCTGTACGCAGCGGTCAATGTAATCGGTAAAGCGCGGCGGTTTTGGCATACCCATGCTGAGCAGCTTGTCGTTGCTGAATCGTACGTTAAGCGTGGCGAAGGCGCCGTACAGGCGCATGGCTTTTAGCATCAGCCGTTCGTTGCAGGGGCCAAAAATAGCCTTCAGCTCACGGCGCATTTTGACCAGCGTTTCATAGCTGACCTGCGCGTATTTATCGCCGACCGGCGCCTGCTCGAGGGCGGAGGCCATCGCGTTATCGATATCCGCAAACCTTACGCTGTTTTCCTCTCCCGCGGAAATATGCACCACCTCTCCGCGCGCCAGCGGGCTGGTAAGCAGCATCAGCAGCGCATCGGCGCAGTAATCGACGGGGATTACATCGATGCGGTCTTCCATCGAACACATAAATTTTTGCAGCATCAGCCCCATGCTGAACACCCAGAAGATGCTGCTGGAGGGCTGACAGCCGTGATGAGTGTGGCCAACAACAATAGAGGGACGGGCGATCGCCAGCGGTAGCGTTGGGCACTCCTGCCGCATGAGACGCTCAATTGTTGATTTAGAGTGGGTGTACTCGACCAGATGCTCGGCGCGTTCACGAAACGCCGTGCTTTCCGCTACCAGCGAATCGGGGTCTGGCGAGCAGGACATCGCGGTGCCCACGTGCAGAAAGCGCTCAAGGCCGCCGACCTGAGCCATCCGCCGGGCAAACTGCAGCGTGCCTTCGACGTTGACCTTCCAGATAAGCGGATTATTACCAAATGAGGCGACGGCGGCGCAGTTGAGCACGTGGGTAACCTGATTCAGGCGCGGGTCGTCGAGAAAGGGCTGCGGATTGGCCAGATCCCCCAGCAGAATGTTGCCGGGCGTCAGGGCCGTTAATCTCTCTTCGCTAATATTGAATTTTCGCAGGTTTTCCTTTACCCGTTCTACGGCAGCTACACTATTATCTGCACGAACTAACAGTAATAGATTAGGCGCATTCTTTTTATTCAGAATGCTTTCTAACACTGCTCCACCGAGAAAACCGGTCGCGCCAGTAATTAATAATGTATTCATGAATGCAGTCTCATTATGGTTGGTTGACTGGATTCTAGGCGCGGAAAATTAAACGGATATTAAATGGAAAATGAACATAAGGTGCGGTTTATTAAGGTTATTTTAAGATAATTTAGCGTCGTGGATCGAATTTGACCCTAAGCTATGACAATAAATTCATTATTTCGTGTATCCATTTGTACATCGTTGAAATTTATTATTTTTAAGTTTGTTATTTTATTTTTGGCTTTCAAAATTATACATGTTTTGTTACACCAAAAATTTTAGCCGTGCCGCTTAATAGTCGCCTGATGATTATCAGGCTAATTAAATCAGCCGGTGCGGGATAATGGAATCGGCCAGCTGCCGGAGGTTTATCATTAAGGTTTAGGTTCTACCCACCACGCGGCGCAGCGCGGGACAAGATCTGCGCGGGCAAATCTGCGATAATGCGCGCTCACAACCCTAAGCAGAGATGATTATGCAGTACCCGATTAACGAGATGTTCCAGACCTTGCAAGGCGAAGGTTACTTCACCGGCGTTCCCGCCATTTTTATTCGTTTACAGGGATGCCCGGTTGGTTGCGCCTGGTGCGATACCAAACATACCTGGGATAAGCTTGCCGATCGGGAAGTGTCGCTGTTCAGCATTCTGGCAAAAACCAAAGAGAGCGATAAATGGGGCCCGGCGAGCAGCGAAGATCTGCTGGCTATCATCGGGCGTCAGGGCTGGACGGCCCGCCACGTGGTCATTACCGGCGGCGAGCCCTGCATTCATGATTTAACGCCGTTAACCTCTTTACTGGAGCAAAACGGATTTAGCTGCCAGATTGAAACCAGCGGCACCCATGAAGTGCGCTGCACGCCGCATACCTGGGTGACGGTGTCGCCAAAGGTGAACATGCGCGGCGGCTATGACGTACTCTCTCAGGCGCTACAGCGGGCTGATGAAATTAAACATCCGGTTGGACGCGTGCGCGATATCGAAGCGCTGGATGAGCTGCTGGCAACGCTGGCCGATGAAAAGCCGCGTATTATCGCGCTTCAGCCGATTAGCCAGAAAGATGACGCGACGCGCCTGTGCATCGAAACCTGTATCGCCCGCAACTGGCGCTTATCGATGCAGACGCACAAGTACCTCAATATCGCGTGATATAAAAAACCCTGATAGCGCAGGGCTATCAGGGTCTTATTCAGCTAAAGGCACTATCACTCGCCGCGATAGACGCAGCCCGCGGTGCAGGTTTCTTTGATCATCACCGCGCTCAGCAGCGGTACCCGCGGTTTCATCTGCTCCCAGATCCATTTTGCCAGCACTTCGCTGGTCGGATTGGACAGCCCGGGAATATCGTTCAGGTAGTAATGGTCGAGGCGATCGTAGATGGGTTTAAACGCGGCCTTCAGCTCGGCAAAATCCATGATCCACCCGGTATGGGGATCGACTTCACCGGTAATCTCCAGGCGCACCATAAAAGAGTGGCCGTGCAGGCGACCGCACTTATGACCTTCCGGCACGTGCGGCAGGTGGTGAGCGGCTTCAAAGGTGAAATCTTTAAACAGCGTGGTGGACATCTTTTCTTCTCAATATGGCAAAAAACCGCCGTAGGGTACCGGAAAGCACATTTTTTCGCATTAACTAAAACGGCCCTGAGCGGAAAATAGCCACATTCATCCAGCCTGTTCAAATTAATTGCCTATATTTCATGGGCTTATTTAATCGATTTTGTTGTTAATAACTATAACTAAAACAGGTTAGTCCATTTGGTTATTTGTTATTTCCATCCTTTATTTAGTTGTTACTATTTGCACCGTTAACCTACTCACTCGTCATACTTCGAGCCGCATGTGCGTTGGCAATAACTCGGCCCAGCCTTGGGCTTTGCCCTGATGGGCGCTGTGTCGCTGCCTGCAACTCGAATTATTTAGAGTAAATACATTATCTTCTGTTTATCACGCTGACAGGGCGTGAATCACAGCTTTGCTTACTGGAACATAACAACGCATGACGACACAGGCCCCACCTTCCAATTTGCTACCGCTGAGTCCGGAGCAAATGGCGCGCCTTCAGGCGGCCACGACTGACTTCACGCCCACCCAGCTGGCCTGGGTTTCCGGCTATTTTTGGGGGGTGCTGAACCAGCAGCCCGGCGCGGCGGTTGTTGCGCCAGCCCAGGCGGCTGAAGTACCGTCCATTACCCTGATTTCGGCATCGCAAACCGGCAACGCCCGCCGCGTCGCTGAAGCGCTGCGCGACGATCTGCAGGCCGCGCAGCTGAACGTGAAGCTGGTCAACGCAGGCGACTATAAATTCAAACAAATTGCCTCCGAAAAGCTGCTGGTCGTGGTGACGTCAACGCAGGGTGAAGGTGAGCCGCCGGAAGAAGCCGTCGCGCTGCATAAATTCCTGTTTTCGAAGAAAGCGCCGAAGCTGACCGATACCGCATTTGCCGTGTTTGGCCTCGGCGATACCTCCTATGAATTCTTCTGCCAGTCCGGCAAAGATTTTGATAATAAGCTGGCCGAACTGGGCGGTGAACGCCTGCTCGACCGGGTTGATGCTGATGTAGAGTATCAGGCCGCCGCCGCCGAATGGCGCGCTCGGGTGGTTGAGGCGCTGAAAGCGCGCGCCCCTGCCGCCGTCCCGTCTCAGCTGATTGCCAGCGGATCGGTGAACGAGATCCACACCAGCCCCTATACCAAAGAAGCGCCGCTGACCGCGACGCTGGCGGTGAATCAAAAAATTACCGGTCGCGATTCTGAAAAAGATGTGCGCCATATTGAAATCGACCTCGGCGACTCCGGCCTGCGCTATCAACCGGGCGATGCGCTGGGCGTCTGGTACCAGAACGATCCGGCTCTGGTGAAAGAGCTGGTAGAGCTGCTGTGGCTGACGGGCGAGGAGCCGGTCACGGTTGACGGCAAAACGCTGCCGCTCGCCGAAGCGCTGGAGTGGCACTTCGAGCTGACGGTCAACACCGGTAACATCGTGGAAAATTATGCCACCTTAACCCGCAGCGAATCCCTGCTGCCGCTGGTGGGCGATAAGGCACAGCTCCAGCATTACGCCGCGACCACGCCGATTGTCGATATGGTGCGTTTCTCCCCGGCGCAGCTGGATGCACAGGCGCTGGTCGACCTGCTGCGCCCGCTGACCCCGCGACTGTACTCGATCGCTTCTTCGCAGGCGGAAGTGGAAAGCGAAGTCCACGTCACCGTTGGCGTGGTGCGATATGACATCGAAGGCCGCGCCCGGGCCGGTGGCGCTTCCAGCTTCCTGGCTGACCGCGTCGAAGAAGATGGCGAAGTGCGCATCTTCATCGAGCATAACGATAACTTCCGTCTGCCCGCTAACCCGCAGACGCCGGTGATCATGATTGGTCCCGGCACCGGCATCGCGCCGTTCCGCGCTTTTATGCAGCAGCGCGCGGCGGAAGGCGCGGAAGGGAAGAACTGGCTGTTCTTCGGCAACCCGCACTTTACCGAAGATTTCCTTTATCAGGTGGAGTGGCAAAGCTACGTCAAAGAAGGCGTGCTGAGCCGCATCGACCTGGCCTGGTCCCGCGATCAACAACAAAAAGTCTACGTTCAGGACAAGCTGCGCGAGCAGGGGGCCGAACTGTGGCGCTGGATTAACGACGGCGCCCATATTTATGTCTGCGGCGATGCCAATCGTATGGCAAAAGACGTTGAGCAGACGTTGCTGGAAGTGATTGCCGAATACGGCGCGATGGACGCCGAAGCGGCGGACGAATTTTTAAGTGAGCTGCGCGTTGAGCGCCGTTATCAGCGAGATGTCTACTAATGAGCGAAAAACATCCAGGCCCGCTGGTGGTCGAAGGTAAACTGACTGACGCCGAGCGCATGAAGCTCGAAAGCAACTACCTGCGCGGCACCATTGCGGAAGATTTGAACGACGGCCTGACCGGCGGTTTTAAAGGCGATAACTTTCTGCTGATCCGTTTTCACGGTATGTACCAGCAGGATGACCGCGATATCCGCGCCGAGCGCGCGGCGCAGAAGCTGGAGCCGCGTCACGCGATGCTGCTGCGCTGCCGCCTGCCGGGAGGGGTGATCACCACCAAACAGTGGCAGGCGATCGATAAATTCGCCGCCGATAACACCATCTACGGCAGTATCCGTCTGACCAACCGTCAGACCTTCCAGTTCCACGGCATTCTGAAGAAGAACGTCAAGCCGGTGCACCAGATGCTGCATTCGGTCGGGCTGGACGCGTTGGCCACCGCCAACGATATGAACCGTAACGTGCTGTGTACCTCTAACCCGTACGAGTCCCAGCTGCATACTGAAGCCTACGAATGGGCGAAGAAGATCTCCGAGCACCTGCTGCCGCGCACGCGCGCCTACGCTGAGATCTGGCTGGATCAGAAGAAAGTCGCCACCACCGATGAAGAGCCGATCCTCGGTCAGACCTATCTGCCGCGTAAGTTCAAAACGACCGTAGTGATCCCGCCGCAGAACGATATCGATCTGCACGCGAACGATATGAACTTCGTGGCCATCGCTGAAAACGGCAAGCTGGTCGGCTTCAACCTGCTGGTCGGCGGCGGTTTATCGATTGAGCACGGCAATAAGAAAACCTACGCCCGTACGGCGAGCGAGTTTGGCTATCTGCCGCTGGAGCACACTCTGGCGGTGGCGGAAGCGGTGGTCACGACCCAGCGCGACTGGGGTAACCGTACCGATCGTAAAAATGCGAAAACCAAATACACCCTCGAACGCGTTGGCGTTGAGACCTTTAAGGCGGAAGTGGAACGTCGGGCGGGCATCAAGTTTGAGCCGATCCGTCCGTACGAATTCACCGGCCGCGGCGATCGTATCGGCTGGGTGAAGGGTATCGACAATAACTGGCATCTGACGCTGTTTATTGAAAATGGTCGTATCCTTGATTATCCGGGTCGTCCGCTGAAAACCGGCCTGCTGAAGATTGCGAAGATCCACAAAGGCGAATTCCGCATTACGGCGAACCAGAACCTGATTATTGCCAGCGTACCGGAAGATCAGAAGGCGAAGATCGAGAAGCTGGCCCGCGATCACGGCCTGATGAACGCCGTCACGCCGCAGCGCGAAAACTCTATGGCCTGCGTGTCGTTCCCGACCTGCCCGCTGGCGATGGCGGAAGCCGAGCGTTTCCTCCCGTCGTTTATCGATAAAGTCGAGGCGGTGATGAGCAAACATGGCGTTGGCGACGAGCATATCGTTACCCGCGTTACCGGCTGCCCGAACGGCTGCGGCCGCGCGATGCTGGCGGAAGTGGGGCTGGTCGGTAAAGCGCCGGGCCGCTATAACCTGCACCTTGGCGGCAACCGCAGCGGGACGCGTATTCCGCGTATGTATCGGGAAAATATTACCGAGTCGGAAATTCTCGATTCGATCGACGAACTGGTAGGGCGCTGGGCGAAAGAGCGTGAAGCGGGTGAAGGCTTCGGCGACTTTACGGTGCGTGCGGGCATCATTCGCCCGGTGCTCGACCCAGCCCGTGATTTCTGGGAATAACATCCAGGTGCCCGGTGGCGAGCAGCGATCCGGGCCTGTGGGTTTTGTAGGCCGGGCAAACGCAGTACCGCCCGGCGAAACAGGCAAGCGAGGTTCTTATGTCCGTACTCGATCTAAACGCGCTGAACGCATTACCGAAGGTCGATCGTGTTTTGCAGCTGGCGGAAACCAATAGCCAGCTGGAAAAGCTGAGCGCGGAAGCGCGCGTCGCGTGGGCGCTGGAAAACCTGCCGGGCGAATATGTGCTCTCTTCGAGCTTTGGTATTCAGGCGGCGGTGAGCCTGCATCTGGTCAATCAGGTGCGCCCGGATATTCCGGTCATTCTGACCGATACCGGCTATCTGTTCCCGGAAACCTACCAGTTTATCGACGAGTTAACGGACAAACTCAATCTGAACCTGAAGATCTATCGGGCGAAGGAGAGCGCCGCCTGGCAGGAGGCGCGCTACGGTAAGCTGTGGGAGCAGGGCGTTGAGGGTATTGAAAAGTACAATGATATTAACAAGGTCGAGCCGATGAACCGGGCGCTGGAAGAGCTGAATGCGCAAACCTGGTTTGCGGGCCTGCGCCGCGAGCAGTCCGGCAGCCGCGCCCACCTGCCGGTGCTGGCGATCCAGCGCGGCGTGTTTAAGGTGCTGCCGATCATCGACTGGGATAATCGTACCGTCTATCAGTATCTGCAAAAGCACGGCCTGAAGTATCACCCGCTGTGGGATCAGGGCTATTTGTCGGTGGGGGATACCCACACCACCCGGAAATGGGAGCCGGGGATGGCGGAGGAAGAAACGCGCTTCTTTGGTCTGAAAAGAGAGTGCGGGCTGCACGAAGGCTAATGTAGCCCTGTGGGATTTCCACAACTTCCGGCTAAAACAGCAGAACCCTTTTTTGACCTGGTAAGCCATATTGGCGACGATTTTACAGTAAAAAGGGTATCTGCTATCTAATTCTTCCGGCTTCAGCACACTGTTGTCATGGTGAAGCCTGGCGCTATGGTTATCTACCAGAATATAACCGCTGACTTGTCGCCGGGCCTCGTCCTTGTCTGCGTGGAAGGCTGAAAGATGGGCTGCCGGGATTTGCCTCGATTTTCAGCCTCCCGGCGTCATGGATTTTTCTGCAACTACAAATCTGCTTTGACAAAATCTCCATCGATCATGAACTATTATTCCTGGTCTTTTAAACTATACCCATTAAGAATATAAGTGATTTATGTTTCATTACGATATTATCTCATAATTATCCGTTGTGATTGAGGTTCTCATTTGTACCTGGCTTGACACAGGCCACAAATTGTATTTATATTTTTGAGACAGGGCGAATGCAGAAAGAATATATTTCGGATTTTCTCTCATCATTCGAATACCACAATATTTTCTGAACGCCTCGATTTCCCCGTTTTTACTGGCTATTGCTGGGGAGTTTTTTCTTAAATAAAGCGCAAGGTAGCGTCATGTCATTAGAAAAGGAAATAGTACCTAAAGGTGATTATCATTCTTCCCTGGAAGTTATAATCGAAAATAGTTACGCCACAAGTACCGGTAAGCTCGTTGTCTACCTCGAAGGCGGTCATTTCAATCGGCAATTTGGCGCAGACGAGTTTGCGCTTAACACGCTATCTGATGCCGTTGCTTTCGGAAAAAAACTTATCAGTAAATATCAAAAAAATATCAAACTCGTTTACGGTATTCTGGTAGACGATCTCGGGATTGCCTGTTCTGAAGATAGCTGTACTCTCCCTCAACTCGAAAAGATATCAGAACCGCAAACGGCTGGAGAACTTCCTGAGGAAATTGAATTTTTTATCCAAAAAAATACTCTCATCAAACGCGATAAATTAATGGTTTTTTCCGAGCGAACCAGTAAAAATCGGTCCATCGAAAGTATAAAAAAGAAACTCAAGGACAATACGGAAGGATTATTGATTACTGAAAATGGATCTCATACTGAAATAAAGTTATCAGTCCCTGATGTCATTCCTTTTGTCTTAGCAAGAAAAAATGGTGACGTTTTTACTGCTAAATGTCCAGCTATCATTTTCCAACACTATAAAGATATACTTTTCAAACTTAAACAGCGATTTACAGAAGCCCGTGACTTTGTGATCATCGACTGGTCTGATTTTTCAGATCACAATAAGGTGGTACAAGGCCGCACCGCATTAACTGTTATGCAAAAACCGCAAAATCATAATCTCACCATCGCTAATATATTTTTTGGCGATGATGAAGGCCACATCGCTAAAATGGAATACAGTGCCGTATCGTCTATAAAAGCAGACCCTATGGTTGTCTAACAGGAAGTGGATATAAACATGATTTATCTGGATAATAACGCAACAACCAACATGGCTCCTGAAGTCCGCGCTACTGTTATACACTGCTTTGACGAATACTTCGCCAATGCATCTTCTGTCAGTCATTATGAAGGGATCAGAGCGCAAAATTATTTAGAAGAATGCAGGGCCATTGTGGCACAAATGATTGGGGCTAATGCGGAATTTATCACTTTCAATTCTAGTGCTTCTGAAGCAAATAACACGGTTATTCGAGCGGTGTCTGATTACTTCTTACACACCGGCAAGGTTCATATCATTACCAGTTCGATCGAGCACGAATGCCTGCTAAAAGTTTGTGAGTATGTCAGGCGACACGGTGTCGACATTACTTTTCTGCCTGTCGATCGTCTGGGACGCGTCTCCATTGAGGCTCTAAAAGAGGCTATCCGTCCAGAAACTCGACTAATTTCTGTCATGGCAGCGAATAATGAAACTGGTGTTCTACAGCCTCTGGATCAAATTGGAATTATAGCGCGCCAGCACGGTATATTATTCCATAGCGATGCCGCCCAGCTCGTGGGGAAACTCCCCTTCTCGGTGACACAGTCCAGCCCTGATTTTGTCAGTTTTTCAGCTCATAAATTCTATGGCCCCAAAGGCGTCGGCGCACTCTACAGCTCACGGCCTGACATCCTCCGGCACTCGCCACTCATTCATGGAGGAGGTCAGGAGTCAGGCATCCGTAGCGGCACAGTGAATCTTCCGGCTATTGCTGGAATGGCAAAGGCTGCTGAGCTGTTTATCTCCTCATATCCGCAGCGCATTGCGTTTCAAAAAGAGATGAAGAGTTATTTTATCGATCTCCTCGAATCAATAATGCCGGACGTTGTGATAAATGGCTGTAGGACGCAAAGCCTGCCTAATACCGTGAACTTCTCTTTGCCTGGCATTAAGTCCAGTATGCTTCTGAAAAAACTCAAAATGAAAGTTGCGCTCAGTAGTGCCTCAGCCTGTCATTCAACGGAACAAAAACCCAGCCATGTTTTAAGCGCTATGGGGCTGGATGATGCCTTGCTTCAAGGGGCAATTCGCATGAGCTTTAGCCATATGACGGAGCGTGAAGAACTTAAAACAGCAGTGGAGTTGCTTGCCGGTACAGCACAGCGCCTGGGGGGGATTAAATGAAGCCCAGAGTGCCAAAACGCTGGGTTGCCGAGCTATTGCTGGCCGTTGTCGCGGCGGGTTGGGGGATTGGTTTTCCGGTTATGAAAATGGTGGTCAATACCTATCCGGTAATGATGGTGTTAGGGCTACGCTTTCTGCTTTCGGCCTTCTTTTTGCTGCCGTTCAGCTTGAGAGGATTGGGAACATTATCGCGACAAACATTTCTGTCTGGTCTACTACTGGGTCTGCTATTGGGAACTTCATTTGTGTTCCTTATTTATGGTCTTCAGTTAACAACGGCCTCAAATACCGGTTTTCTTGCGGGGCTCAGTGTCATTTGGGTGTTATTGCTCACGGGACCATTGATGGGGAAACGCCCCTCTTTTGACGCGATATTAGCGACATTGTTTGGTCTTGCGGGTTTATATCTGATGGCCGATATCCAGGGATGGCAGCTCCATCTGGGAGATGGGTTGGTCGTTATTGGATCGTTGTTCACCGCCATACATATTATTGCGCTCGATCGTTTCTGCGCGCGTCATAATAATATGACACTAACGTTTTTACAGATCTCTACGATGGCCGTAATCTTTCTGGGACTACAGCACATCAGCGGAGGTGAGATTCTCCCTCGTAACTGGAGTAGCAAGCTTGTCATCGCGTTAGGGATAACGGCAGTCTTTTCTACTGTCATTGCTTTTTGGGTTCAGGCGCATTTCCAGCGGTATTCAACGCCAACGCGAGCCGTTCTGATTTACAATCTGGAGCCGGTGTTTTCCGCACTATTCGCACTCTGGTTATTGCATGAAACGTTTTCCGCCAATGTTATTTTCGGGGGAGGATTGATTCTGATAGGGATGTGCCTTCCGGGTATTCTGAAGATATTTTCGAAGCGCTCTAACGTAAATCCAACGGATCGGTTACGCGGATTGTAGCGGTGTGTTCAGACGGTGCTTGCGCCGTCCAGGCAACAGGACGGTGCCCAGCCAACGGTACAGGAAAACCCCTTTTCCCCGCAGGTTGGCCAGCAAGCTGAATGACTTCTGGCAGTGGAGACGGTGAGAGACATACCGCCTGCTGATTGAGCGAGGATTGTTAAAAAAGCACTCCCGGAGAAGTGCTAGCGGTATTAAAAAATGAAAACGCATCATGGCGACAGTCCTTGTTGCCGGATTTTTATCGTTAGTCTATTTTGAGGCGGGTCTCTTCTCCGCCTTCGCCAGCTCTTTCACCAGCGGCAGCATCACTTTCATCACATCGCGTCCGCGATGCTCAATACGCCCCGGCAGCGCTTTATCAATATACTGTAGGTTATCCAGCTGTACGTCATGCCAGCTCGTGCCCTGCGGGAAGCTGCGTGATTTGCTCCGCTGCTGATAACCGTCTTTCTTACCTAATGACCAGTTGGTCGCTTCCACCGACAGTACCGGGATCCCGGCGCTATCAAAAACGCTGGCGTCGTTGCAGCAGCCGGTGCCTTTCGGGAAGTCCCGGTTCATCCCAGGATTGGTGAAGGCCGCGATGCCGTGGCTACGGGCGATAGCCAGCGCCCGGTCGCGGGTGAGCTTGCGCACCGATGCTGGCGTGCTGCGGCCGCTATTAAAGTACAGCTTATCGCCCACGACCAGGTTATCGAGATTAATCACCAGCAGGGTGTTTTTCTTTTCCGCGTCGCTCATGCGCTTAAGCAGATTCTGCGCACCCAGCCGGCCTTCTTCTTCACCGCTGGTGGCGACGAAGCGAATACCGTAACGGGTAGGAACGTTCTTTAACTGTTCAGCAAGTTCCAGCATGACGCCGAGACCCATCGCGTTGTCGTCTATCCCCTGCAGGGTCAGGCCGCCGAGGTTGTTTTCAACATCTTTATCGCTCTGCGGCGCGTAGGTATCCAGGTGCGCCATGATAATAATCTGCTGGCGAGATTGGCCTTCATGAGCGGCGATCACCGTACTGCCGGTGGCGTTATGCCAGTTTTTACGCTGATTGCTATCGGTATAGACGTAACGGGTATTGAAGCTGCGCACATCGCTCTGGTAGCCCATCTGGGCGAACTGCTGGCGGAGATAATCGGCCGACAGCATCTCGGCCGGCGTGCCGGTCATTCTTCCGGGATAAAAGGTGGCGATATGACGAGCCTGGGCATTGGCAGTTTCGCCCGGGGCGCTGAATGCCGGGGCGGCGGAGAAGACAAAACCTGCGCCCAACGCCAGGGGGAGCAGGCGACGGCACAATGCGGAAAACATAGGGGGTCCTTTAGCACTTAAAACAATTTCACCCGCGTAGTATGAAACTGTGACCGGGGTTAAACAATTTCAATCGCTCTTAAATGGTGGAAAAACCGCGTGTTAAGCACTTTTTGATATTTGCTTTCCCAGGTCGTTATTCTTTTGAGTAACAACTCATTCCATTTCGTAATTTCATTTGCTCTAAACCGCACCCTATAGTCGCTCTATTGCTGATTGTAAGAGAGTTGTTGCGCAGTGGAATACTTGCCGATATTTGCCGAAGTGAAAGACAGACCCGTGCTGGTGATCGGCGGCGGCGAGATAGCCGCGCGTAAGATTACGTTTTTGCTGCGTGCTGAAGCGAAGGTGCAAATTGTCGCCGAAACGTTGATACCGGAACTTGCCGAAAAGGTCGAGCGCGAGGAAATTCAGTGGCGGGCAACCGTATTCGAAGAGCAGCAGCTTGACGACGTATTCCTGGTGATTGCCGCCACGGAAGATGACGAGCTGAACCAACGCGTTTATGTCGCGGCTAACGCGCGCTATCGGCTGGTCAACGTCGTGGATAATCAGGCGCTGTGCTCGTTTGTCTTTCCATCCATTGTCGATCGTTCTCCACTGCTGGTGGCTATCTCTTCCAGCGGAAAAGCGCCGGTGCTGTCGCGGATTTTGCGCGAAAAAATCGAAGCGCTGCTGCCCACCAACCTGGGTCGGCTGGCTGAAACGGCGAGCTACTGGCGTCACCATATTAAAACCCATCTGAAAACCACCGCCGAACGCCGCCGCTTTTGGGAGCGCGTGTTTACCGGTCGCTTTGCCAGCCTGATGCTGGCGGGCAATAAAGATGAAGCGGAAAAAGCGCTGGAAGATGAACTTCTTCAGCCGGAAAAACGCCCTGGTGAAATTATTCTCGTCGGGGCAGGGCCAGGCGATGCCGGATTGCTGACCCTGCGCGGCCTGCAGGCCCTTCAGCAGGCGGATGTGGTGTTTTACGACAACCTGGTCACCCCGGAAGTACGTGAACTGGTGCGCCGGGACGCGGAGACAATCTGCGTCGGCAAAAGCGCCGCCGGCGTATCTGTACCGCAGCAGGAGATCAACCGCCTGCTGCTGGAAGCGGCGAAAACGGGCAAAACGGTGATTCGCCTGAAGGGCGGCGACCCGTTTATTTTTGGCCGCGGCGGTGAAGAGCTGCAGGCCGCAGCCGCAGCGGGCATTCCGTTTCAGGTCGTCCCGGGCGTCACGGCGGCGGCGGGCGTAACGGCTTATGCCGGTATTCCGCTGACGCATCGTGATTATGCCCAGAGCGTAACCTTTATTACCGGGCACTTTGGCGCTGAAAATTCGCCGCTCGACTGGGCGCGGCTGGCGCAAAGCGGCCAGACCCTGGCCATTTATATGGGTAGCCTGAAAGCGGCGGAAATCAGCGCTCAGCTGATCGCCAACGGCCGCGGAGGCGATACCCCGGTGGCGGTAATCTCGCGCGGCACTCGCGCCGATCAGCAAACGAAGACCGGCACATTACAACAGCTTGAAAACCTGGCGAAAGACGCCCCGATGCCCGCGCTGCTGGTGGTGGGTGAAGTGGTGCAATTACATCAACAGCTCGCCTGGTTTCAACACACCTCATCCTCAGACGCCTTCAAGGCTTCTGTAGTAAATCTGGCTTAAGGAACGGTTATGGACCAAAAACGACTTACTCACCTGCGGCAACTGGAGGCGGAAAGCATCCATATCATTCGTGAGGTGGCCGCCGAATTCTCTAACCCGGTGATGATGTACTCCATCGGCAAAGACTCCAGCGTGATGCTGCATCTGGCGCGTAAAGCGTTTTATCCAGGCACCCTGCCGTTCCCGCTGCTGCACGTCGATACCGGCTGGAAATTCCGCGAAATGTACGAGTTCCGTGACCGTACCGCTAAAGCCTACGGCTGTGAGCTGCTGGTGCACAAAAACCCGGAAGGGGTGGCGATGGGGATTAACCCGTTCGTGCACGGCAGCGCCAAGCATACCGATATCATGAAAACCGAAGGCCTCAAGCAGGCGCTGAACAAATACGGCTTCGATGCCGCGTTCGGCGGCGCCCGTCGCGATGAAGAGAAATCCCGCGCTAAAGAGCGTATTTACTCCTTCCGCGACCGCTTCCACCGCTGGGATCCGAAAAACCAGCGCCCGGAGCTGTGGCACAACTATAACGGCCAGATTAACAAGGGCGAAAGTATCCGCGTGTTCCCGCTCTCCAACTGGACCGAGCTGGACATCTGGCAGTACATCTATCTGGAAAATATTGAAATTGTTCCGCTGTACCTGGCGGCGGAGCGTCCGGTGCTGGAGCGCGACGGGATGCTGATGATGATCGATGACGATCGCATCAATTTACAGCCCGGCGAGATGATCAAAAAACAGATGGTACGCTTCCGCACCCTCGGCTGCTGGCCGCTGACCGGCGCGGTGGAGTCCAATGCGCAAACGCTGCCGGAGATCATCGAAGAGATGCTGGTCTCGACCACCAGCGAACGACAGGGGCGCGTGATTGACCGCGACCAGGCAGGCTCCATGGAGCTGAAGAAACGTCAGGGTTATTTCTAAGGAGCCGCCATGAATACGACTATTGCACAACAAATTGCCAATGAAGGCGGCGTTGAAGCCTACCTGCATGCCCAGCAGCACAAAAGCCTGCTGCGCTTTTTGACCTGCGGCAGCGTCGACGACGGCAAAAGTACGCTGATTGGCCGCCTGCTGCACGATACCCGTCAGATTTACGAAGATCAGCTCTCTTCGCTGCATAACGACAGCAAACGTCACGGTACCCAGGGCGAAAAACTCGATCTGGCGCTGCTGGTGGACGGTCTGCAGGCCGAGCGTGAGCAGGGCATTACCATTGACGTCGCCTATCGTTACTTCTCAACCGAGAAGCGCAAATTTATTATCGCCGACACCCCGGGACACGAACAGTATACCCGCAACATGGCGACCGGCGCGTCAACCTGCGACCTGGCGATCCTGCTGATCGACGCGCGCAAAGGCGTGCTCGATCAAACCCGTCGTCACAGCTTTATCTCCACGCTGCTGGGGATCAAACACCTGGTGGTGGCGGTGAACAAAATGGACCTCGTCGATTTTAGCGAAGAGACCTTTAACACCATCCGTGAAGCGTATCTGACCTTTGCTGAACAGCTACCAGGCGATCTCGACATTCGCTTTGTCCCGCTTTCCGCGCTTGAAGGGGACAACGTCGCCAGCCAGAGCGATAAAATGCCGTGGTACAGCGGCCCGACGCTGCTGGAAGTGCTGGAAACCGTTGAGATTCAGCGCGTGGTGGAAAGCCAGCCGCTGCGCTTCCCGGTGCAGTACGTCAACCGCCCGAACCTCGACTTCCGCGGATTCTCCGGTACGGTTGCCGCCGGCCGCGTGAGCGTAGGACAGCGCCTGAAAGTGCTGCCGTCGGGGGGGGAATCCACCGTGGCGCGCATCGTCACCTTTGACGGCGATCTGCCGGAAGCGGCGGCCGGGGAAGCTATCACTCTCGTGCTGAAGGATGAAATTGATATCAGCCGCGGTGACCTGCTGGTGGACGCGACGGTCTCTCTGCCTGCGGTACAAAGCGCCAGCGTTGATGTGGTATGGATGGCGGAGCAGGCCCTAACGCCTGGCCAGAGCTATGACATTAAAATCGCCGGTAAGAAAACCCGCGCCCGCGTGGATGGCGTACGCTACCAGGTTGATATTAACAACCTGACCCAGCGCGAAGTGGAATCGCTGCCGCTCAACGGCATTGGGCTGGTGGATCTGACTTTCGACGAGCCGCTGGTGCTGGATAAATACCAGGATAACCCGGTCACCGGGGGCCTGATTTTTATCGATCGTTTGACCAACGTGACCGTTGGCGCAGGGATGGTACGCGAACCGAACGAGCAGGCTCAGGCAGGCGCTTCGCAATACAGCGCGTTTGAGCTTGAGCTGAACCAGTTTATTCGCAAGCACTTCCCGCACTGGGACGCCCGCGACCTGCTGGGAGGCAAGTAATGGCCCGACATGACGAAAACGTCGTCTGGCACGCGCATCCTGTCACGCAGGCGCAGCGCGAGCAGCATCATGGCCATCGCGGCGTGGTGCTGTGGTTCACCGGGCTTTCGGGCTCGGGGAAATCCACCGTTGCCGGCGCGCTGGAAGAGGCGCTGCATCGGCTCGGCGTGAACACCTATTTACTGGATGGCGATAACGTGCGTCACGGCCTGTGCAGCGATCTTGGCTTCAGCGACGACGACCGCAAAGAAAACATTCGCCGGGTGGGTGAAGTGGCGAAGCTGATGGTGGATGCCGGGCTGGTAGTATTGACTGCGTTTATATCACCGCATCGCGCAGAGCGGCAGATGGTGCGCGAACGTTTGGGCGAAGGGCGCTTTATTGAAGTCTTTGTCGATACGCCGCTGGCGATCTGCGAAGCGCGGGATCCGAAAGGGCTGTACAAGAAGGCACGGGCCGGGGAGCTGCGCAACTTTACCGGAATTGATTCAGTGTATGAATCCCCGGAGCGCGCCGAAATTCACCTCGACGGTGAACAATTGGTAACAAATTTGGTGCACCAATTATTAGACCTGCTACGACAGAGCGATATTATCAGATCCTGAAACGGCAGCGGCATCATCACAGGATGCCGATCGCCAGGTCAACAGGATTCGATATGCGCAATACCCAGAACATCAGTATTATTCGTTCAGAACCGCCGCCGGCAGTCAGCGACGAGACCACCTGGTCTCTGTCGGGCGCTGCCGTTGGCTTTATTTCATGGCTGCTGGCGCTGGGTATTCCCTTCCTGATCTATGGCAGTAACACGCTATTTGTCTTCCTCTACACCTGGCCGTTCTTCCTGGCATTAATGCCGGTTGCCGTCGTGGTTGGCATCGCGCTGCATTCGCTGATGGATGGCAAACTTCAGTACAGCGTCTGCGCGACGATTTTAACCGTCGGACTGATGTTCGGTCTGCTGTTCCTCTGGCTACTGGGGTAGTCCTTTCTACGAATGAATCTAGCCTGGGTATCAACGGTAAAAATGTGGTACAGTCCCCGCGTTACGCGGCGTCGTCCGCGCGCCAGAGTAGAGAACTCGGGCGAGTTATGGGATGATGATGCCGTTTTTCAGGGGGCAGGATGGGTAAACTAACGCTGCTGTTATTGGCTTTGCTGGTCTGGCTGCAGTACTCGCTATGGTTCGGCAAAAATGGTCTGCACGACTATAGCCGGGTTAACGACGATGTCTCCGCGCAGCAGGCAACGAACGCTAAATTAAAAGCACGCAACGATCAGCTGTTCGCCGAAATTGACGACCTCAACGGCGGTCAGGAAGCTATCGAAGAGCGCGCGCGCAATGAACTCAGTATGACCCGCCCGGGCGAAACGTTTTATCGTCTGGTGCCGGATGCGTCAAAACGCAACCAGGCCGCGGGGCAACAGCAGAATAATCGATAAACAGGCCCAGGATTACAACATGGCAGCCACTTTTCCGGGCGTTTGCGCCGTGGTGCCGGCAGCCGGTTTTGGCCGCCGCATGCAAACGGAATGCCCTAAACAATATCTCTCAATCGGTAACAAAACGATTCTCGAGCACGCGGTCGCCGCGCTGCTGGCAAACCCCCTTATACAGCGGGTGGTGATTGCCGTCAGCCCGGGCGACGTTCGCTTCAGCCAACTGCCGTTGGCGAACCACTCCCAAATCACCGTTGTTGATGGCGGCACGGAACGCGCGGACTCCGTTCTCGCTGGCCTGAAGGTTCTTGGCGAAGCCGACTGGGTGCTGGTGCACGATGCCGCGCGCCCCTGCCTGCACCAGGACGATCTCAGCCGCCTGCTTCAGCTATGCCAAACCAGCCGTACGGGCGGCATTCTGGCCGCTCCGGTTCGCGACACGATGAAGCGCGCGGAGCCGGGCAGGGCTGCCATCGCCCATACCGTTGAACGTAACGATTTATGGCACGCGCTGACGCCGCAATTTTTCCCTCGCGAACTGCTTGTTGATTGCCTGACGCGGGCGCTTAATGAAGGGGCGATCATCACCGACGAAGCCTCGGCGCTTGAGTACTGCGGCTTTCATCCTGAACTGGTCGCCGGACGAGCTGATAATATTAAAGTGACGCGCCCGGAAGACCTGGCGCTGGCCGAATTTTACCTTACCCGTTCCCGACACCAGGAGAAGGCTTAATGCGAATTGGACACGGTTTTGACGTACACGCTTTTGGCGGTGAAGGCCCAATCATCATCGGCGGCGTGCGCGTACCCTACGAGAAAGGGCTGCTGGCCCACTCCGACGGCGACGTCGCGCTGCACGCGCTGACCGATGCGCTGCTCGGCGCGGCGGCGCTGGGCGACATCGGCAAGCTGTTCCCGGATACCGACCCGGCCTTTAAGGGCGCCGACAGCCGCGAACTGCTGCGCGAAGCGTGGCGGCGGATTCAGGCGAAAGGCTATACCCTTGGCAACGTTGACGTCACCATTATCGCCCAGGCGCCAAAAATGCTGCCGCATATTCCCCAGATGCGCATCTTTATTGCCGAAGATCTCGGTTGCCATATGGACGATGTTAACGTCAAAGCCACCACCACGGAAAAGCTGGGCTTTACCGGTCGCGGCGAAGGCATTGCCTGTGAAGCGGTGGCGCTGCTGCGTAAGGCGGAGAAATGATCGCTTTTGACGAACTCACTTATCTGCATGGAAAACCGCTGAGCCAGGGGCTGCTAAAAGCCAACCCGGAGGACTTCGTGGTGGTTGAGGATCTGGGTTTTGCGCCTGACGGCGAAGGCGAGCATGTGCTGGTGCGTATTCTGAAAAACGGCTGCAATACCCGTTTTGTTGCTGACGCGCTGGCAAAATTCCTTAAAATTCATGCGCGTGAAGTGAGCTTTGCCGGGCAGAAGGACAAACACGCGGTCACTGAACAGTGGCTGTGCGCCCGAGTGCCGGGCAAAGAGATGCCCGACCTGAGCAAATTTCAGCTTGAAGGCTGTCAGGTACTGGAGTACGCGCGCCATAAGCGCAAGCTGCGCCTCGGGGCGCTGAAGGGGAACCAGTTTACGCTGGTGCTGCGCGAAATCAGCGATCGCGACGATGTCGAAACGCGTTTACAGGCGATTGCTGAGCATGGCGTACCCAACTATTTTGGCGCCCAGCGCTTCGGTATCGGCGGCAGTAACCTGCTGGGGGCGCTGCGCTGGGCCGAGAGCGGCGCGCCGGTGCGCGATCGCAATAAACGCAGTTTTTGGTTGTCGGCGGCCCGCAGCGCATTGTTTAATCAACAGGTTGGTATTAGATTAAAAAAACCGGAATTTAATCAGGTTGTTGATGGCGATGCGCTACAATTAGCGGGGCGCGGAAGCTGGTTCGTTGCGGCCTCTGATGAACTGACGGAACTCCAGGCGCGGGTAGATAACCGCGAGCTGATGATTACCGCTGCGCTTGTGGGCAGCGGCGACTGGGGAAGCCAACGGGATGCGCTGGCCGCCGAGCAGGCGGCAGTGGTCGAAGAGACGCAGCTACAGGCGCTGCTGGTGCGTGAAAAAGTAGAGGCCGCCCGCCGGGCGATGCTGCTTTATCCCCAGCAGATGAGCTGGAACTGGTGGGATGACGTTACCGTTGAACTGCGTTTCTGGCTGCCCGCGGGCAGCTTCGCCACCAGCGTAGTAAGGGAGCTTATCAATACAACGGGTGACTATGCGAATATTGCTGAGTAACGATGATGGGATTCATGCGCCGGGCATTCAGACCCTGGCAAAGGCCTTACGGGAATTCGCTGAGGTTCAGATAGTTGCACCCGATCGTAACCGCAGCGGAGCGTCGAACTCCCTGACGCTGGAATCTTCGCTTCGCACTTTCACTTTTGATAACGGCGATATCGCCGTACAGATGGGCACGCCGACGGACTGTGTTTATCTCGGGGTCAACGCCCTGATGCGGCCGCGTCCGGATATCGTGGTTTCCGGCATTAACGCCGGACCCAACCTCGGTGACGACGTCATCTATTCCGGCACCGTTGCCGCCGCGATGGAAGGCCGTCATCTGGGCTTTCCGGCGCTGGCCGTCTCGCTAAACGGCTATCAGCATTACGATACCGCCGCTGCGGTCACCTGCTCTATTCTGCGCGCTTTAAGCCGCGAGCCGCTGCGCACCGGGCGCATTCTCAATATCAACGTGCCGGATCTGCCTCTTGAGCAGATCAAAGGTATCCGCGTGACCCGCTGCGGCAGTCGTCATCCTTCCGACCAGGTGATCCCGCAAAAAGATCCGCGCGGCAATACGCTGTACTGGATCGGACCGCCGGGCGAAAAGTACGACGCCGGGCCGGATACCGACTTTGCCGCCGTGGATGAAGGCTATGTGTCGGTCACGCCGCTACACGTCGATTTAACCGCCCACGGCGCGCATGAGGTGGTTAGCGGCTGGCTGGATCGCGTTGGAGTTGATACGCAATGGTAAGTAAACGTGTTGAAAGTCTTCTCAATCAGCTCCGCACGCAGGGCATTATTGACGAGCGCGTGCTGAACGCGATCTCCATGGTGCCGCGAGAAAAGTTTGTTGATGAAGCCTTTGAACATAAGGCGTGGGAAAACACGGCGCTGCCGATTGGTCAGGGGCAAACCATCTCGCAACCCTACATGGTGGCGCGGATGACCGAGCTTCTGACGCTAACGCCGGAGTCCCGGGTGCTGGAAATCGGCACCGGCTCTGGCTATCAGACGGCGATTCTGGCGCATCTGGTGCATCACGTTTGCTCGGTTGAGCGAATTAAGAGTTTGCAGTGGCACGCGCGCCGTCGTCTTAAACAACTTGATTTACATAATGTTTCAACCCGTCACGGCGATGGATGGCAGGGTTGGCAGGCGCGTGCGCCGTTCGACGCGATTATCGTTACCGCCGCGCCGCCGGAAATTCCGGCCGCGCTGCTGGCGCAGCTGGACGATGGCGGCGTACTGGTGCTGCCGGTTGGCGAAGAGCATCAGTTCCTGAAGCGGATCCGTCGGCGCGGCAACGAGTTTGTCATTGATACTGTCGAAGCCGTGCGCTTTGTTCCCCTCGTGAAGGGGGAGTTAGCCTGAACCCGGATTATTCCAGGTTTTTTTGCCTGCATTTAGGCATAGGGTGGACGCATTTTTCGTGTCCTGGCCGGGCGCCGTCCGGTGAGCAAGATATTGGTAGTTAACATATTCCTGGGGGATAAATGAGCGCGGGAAGCCCAAATTTTACCTTAAGCCGCATTGCGGCTTTATCACTGGTGTCACTGTGGCTGGCAGGCTGCAGCAGCTCCAACAATCCGCCTGCGCCGGTCAGCTCGGCTGGCGGGACTTCGTCTTCCAGCACGAATTCCGGAATGCTGATCACGCCTCCATCCAATAACGTTCCGCAGGCGCGCCCGGTACAAACGCAGCCGGTGCAGACGCAGCCCGCTCAGGTTCAGCCGATGGCTCAGGAGCCGGTACAAACGGTGAACGGCAAAATTGTCTACAACCGTAAGTATGGGGATATTCCGAAAGGTAGCTATACCGGCGGCAGTACCTATACTGTTAAACGCGGCGACACGCTATTCTATATTGCGTGGGTCACCGGGAACGACTTCCGCGACCTGGCGCAGCGTAATAATATCCCGGCGCCGTACGGTCTGAACGTGGGTCAGACGCTGCAGGTTGGCAACGCGTCCGGTCAGCCAATCACCGGAGATAACCCTGTCGCCCAGGCCAGCGTGAAGGCCAGCAGCGGCGGGATGTTAACCGCAAATTCTGCACAAAAATCCACCGCGGTGGTTGCGTCCCAACCAACTATTACGTATTCTGAATCTTCAGGTGAACAGAGTGCTAATAAGATGTTGCCGAATAACAAGCCTGCGACGACGACGACAACCGTCGCGCCTGTTACGGCCCCGGCTGTCAGCACAACCCAATCGACTGCAAGCAGTACGTCAACCAGTTCGCCGATCTCTTCATGGCGCTGGCCGACTGATGGCAAGGTTATCGAGAACTTTAGTGGTGCCGAAGGTGGCAATAAAGGTATTGATATTGCAGGCAGTAAAGGACAGGCTATTGTCGCGACCGCAGATGGGCGCGTCGTCTATGCCGGTAACGCACTGCGCGGTTACGGTAATCTTATTATCATCAAACACAACGATGATTACCTGAGCGCCTACGCACATAACGATACGATGCTGGTAAAAGAGCAACAAGATATCAAGGCGGGGCAGAAAATCGCTACCATGGGTAGCACAGGTACAAGTTCTACACGTTTGCATTTTGAAATTCGTTACAAGGGGAAATCCGTCAACCCGCTGCAGTATTTACCGCAGCGATAATTTGGCAAAGTACGGATAAGCTCAGTATCGCTAAAAGAGGCGCCAGGGCGGCCAGAATGCCTGCTTTACCGGGGCAGAAAAGGTTCTCGTCCGGGCGTCTTTTAAGTGATGTTTAGCGGAAGGTGCTTTGCTCAGGGATCACGGGTAGGAGCCATCTTTATGAGTCAGAATACGCTGAAAGTTCATGATTTAAATGAAGACGCGGAATTTGATGAGAACGGAGTCGAGGTTTTTGATGAGAAAGCCTTAGTTGAAGAGGAACCCAGTGATAGCGATCTGGCTGAGGAAGAGCTTCTTTCGCAGGGAGCAACCCAACGGGTGCTCGATGCGACGCAGCTTTATCTTGGAGAGATTGGTTATTCCCCACTGCTGACGGCCGAAGAAGAGGTTTATTTTGCGCGTCGCGCGCTGCGTGGTGACGTTGCGTCACGCCGCCGGATGATCGAAAGTAACCTGCGTCTGGTCGTCAAGATAGCCCGCCGTTACGGCAATCGCGGTCTGGCTCTGCTGGATCTGATTGAAGAAGGTAACCTGGGGCTGATTCGCGCAGTTGAGAAGTTTGACCCGGAACGTGGGTTCCGTTTTTCGACTTACGCGACCTGGTGGATTCGCCAAACGATTGAACGGGCGATCATGAACCAAACCCGTACCATTCGTTTACCTATCCATATCGTCAAAGAGCTGAACGTTTATCTGCGTACCGCACGCGAGTTGTCCCATAAGCTGGACCACGAGCCAAGCGCGGAAGAGATAGCCGAACAGCTGGATAAGCCAGTTGATGACGTGAGCCGGATGCTGCGTCTGAACGAGCGCATTACCTCGGTGGATACACCGCTGGGCGGCGACTCGGAAAAAGCGCTGCTGGATATTCTGGCCGATGAAAAAGACAACGGCCCGGAAGACACCACGCAGGACGATGATATGAAACAAAGCATCGTCAAATGGCTGTTCGAACTGAACGCCAAGCAGCGTGAAGTGCTGGCTCGTCGCTTTGGTCTGCTCGGCTATGAAGCCGCGACGCTTGAGGATGTGGGCCGCGAAATTGGCCTGACCCGCGAACGCGTGCGTCAGATCCAGGTAGAAGGTCTCCGCCGTCTGCGGGAGATCCTGCAAAGCCAGGGGCTGAACATCGAAGCGCTGTTCCGCGAGTAAGACACCTTTCTTAAAAAAGGCTCAATCGTTTGATTGGGCCTTTTTCTTTTTTGGGCCTCCGTCGCTTACGCGATCGCCGTCTCGTGGAGGTGCCGCCAGATGATTTTCTCTTCCTGCAGACGGAAAAGAACCGTCGACCAGCGCGCGGTTTCCGCTTTGCCTGGGAGAGCGTGTGTTTCCCGGTAGCTCACCGCTGCGCCATCGCGCCATTCGGCAAGTATGGCGGCACTATCGACGACAATCTTTAAGCCCGGACGGCTGGCGCGAGCCCCGTGAAAAAAGGCGCTGACCGCCTGATGATCCATGCGCATACCGTTTATCGGGATCATGGTAAAGTCCGGGCTAAAGCGATGCATCAGCGCGTCGGCGCTCCCGTCCCCCTGATTCAGCCAGTTTTCTATAGCAACGTGGGCCGCAATAACTTCCGCAATATAGCGATTCATTTGTTCTCCATTTTACCGTGCAGGCGCATGATCATCGCCCGGTTATCGAAGGTAAGGCAGCCCAGCAGCGGCGCCAGGGTCAACGCGGCGGCGGCGATAAATACGCCACGCCACGCCTGCGGCGTTGGCCAGTAAAGCAAAAAGGCGCTCAGTAAGGCTGCCAGTAGCGCAGATCCCATCAGGAAACTGAGCTGGCGGTTAAGATTCCACAGCGCGCTGGCGTCCGGCATATCGCCGTTCGCCACATTCAGAAACGCGCTGCTCTGGGCCGTACTGCTGCACAGGCTGCCGCCTGCGCCCATGAATATAAATGCCGCGATTAGCATACTGCTGGCGGTATGCGCATTGACGCCAGCCAGGGTGACGATCCCGACAGCCTGGAGAAGGCAGCCGACCACGGAAGCATCAGGGCGCCGATGGCGGAGGGCGACATCCCCGTCACGCTTTGTAAATAAAACATCCCGACGACATTGATGCCAATAAAAGTCCCCGGCACGCAGAGATAGACCAGCATTGAAAAGCGCAGCAGCGGATCGCGCAGTAGCGAGAGACGCAGGAGTCCCCCCGGCCGCGCGACGCGTCTCTCATCCTTAATCCACAGCGCTGCCAGTCCGAACGTCAGCAGCGCGATCGGCAGGCTGGCAAAGAAAACCCAGCGCCAGCTGAGCGATTGCACCAGCACCCCGCCGATCGCCGGCGAGCACGCCGGCGCCAGCAGCCCGACCAGCATCACCGCGGCGGAAAGTTTCGCCCGCTCGTGAGGCCTGAACTGTTGCCAGGTTAGCGACTGGCCTAGCGGAATCAA
This sequence comes from Klebsiella sp. CN_Kp106, assembly GCF_040064575.1. Lineage (NCBI taxonomy): Bacteria > Pseudomonadati > Pseudomonadota > Gammaproteobacteria > Enterobacterales > Enterobacteriaceae > Klebsiella > Klebsiella sp. CN_Kp106. The sequence goes on from NZ_JBEAIG010000048.1 coordinate 109,429, forward strand.
TAGTCCGCCGCCCATCCCCTGCAGGGCGCGCCACATGACAAGGCTGGTCAACGAGTCGGCCATTCCTGCAGCCAGAGCCCCAAAGCTAAATATGCTGAGCGAAAGCAGGAATACCCGCCGGGTACCAAACTGCTGGCTGAGCCAGGCGCTAAACGGCAGTACCAGCGTGAGCCCGGCAATATAGCCATTGCTGACCCACGCCAGTTCGCCCACCGACGCGTGCAGCGTCCGGCCCATCGCCGGAAAGGCGACGCTGGCGATGAACATATTGATTAAGTCGAGAAAGAAACCCAGCAGAAAAACGGTTGCGACCTTGCTGCGATACGTCATTGATTAAACCCCCCGTGAAGGCCGCTACTGTAAACCTCAGCGTCAGGGCGAATAAACACGACATTCGGAGATATACTGTCTGAAATTTTTTGACAATTGGCGGCGCGATGCTGAACCTGCAGCGGATGAACATGTTTGTAGCGGTGGTCGATAGCGGAAGTTTTACCGCGGCGGCGACGGCGCTGGGGCAGACCAAGGCGGTGGTGAGTTTCAACATTCGCCAGCTGGAGAGCGAGCTGGGGGTTACGCTGCTGTTGCGATCGACCCGTCGGCTGACGCTGACGGAAGCCGGTTCGCTCTTCTATCATCGCGGGGTCGCGCTGCTGAAAGCGGCGGAAAACCTGCAGGACGACGTCCGGGGCAGCCACGTGGGGTTGAGCGGTGAACTGCGGATCACAACGACGCCAGAATATGGCGCGCAGGTGATTATCCCGGCGCTGGCGGAGTTCAGCCAGCGGCATCCAGCGCTCCGCGTGCGCCATGTTTCTTCTTCTCACCACGCGGATTTAATCTCCGAACGGTTTGACGTGGCGATTCGCCTCGGGACGCTGGCGGATTCGCGCTACCGCGCGGCGCTGATATCGCGTTTTGCCATCGTCCCGGTTGCTGCCCCATCATGGCTGGCGCTGCATCCTGTAAAGACGCTTGAGGAGCTGGCCCACGCGGCGTGGATTATTCATGAACGTCTGACCGCACCGCTCCGCTGGCCGCTTACCGGGCCCGATGAGGAGAGCATCGCCTTCGAGATTAAACAGGCGCCGCGGCTGTCGGCAGATAGCGCCAGCGCGCTGATGGCCTTTGCGCTGGCGGGCAGCGGCATCGCGCTGCTGCCCGAATGGCTGGTGGCCGCTGCGCTGGCAGACAGCGCGCTGGTGAAGGTGATGCCGGCGTTTAGCTTTCCGCGCCAGGGGGTGTACGCGGTTTACCCGGACGCGCAGCACGTTCCCGTCAGGGTCCGGGCGTTTATTGATTTTCTCCGCGAGCGCCTGGGTTAATTGGGTTCTCGCGCTACCAGCTTGTGGATGATTTGCGAAAACAGCTGGCGCTCTTCATCGTTCAGCCGACCTAAAAATTCTTCATCAACGGCGTTACCCAGCGGCATTGAGCTTGCCAGTAGCGCTTCGCCTTCTGCGGTTAAATAGACAAACCGACGGCGTTTGTCCGCCGGATCGTGTTCGCGACGAACCAGACCGCGGCTCTCCATTCGGCTCAGCATCTCCGCCAGCGTCGCTTTTGTGCTGACCGCCGCTTCCGTTAGCGTCACCTGTTCAATGCCGGGATGTTCGGCAATGGAACGCATCACCGCATACTGCGGTTTGGTGAGGTCCGGCAGTTCAAGCTGCCAGCGGGCGGTGTGCTGCTGAAAAAGCTGGCGTAGCAGGTGAAACGCCTCGTTTTTTAACTCCATGACAACTCCGTAATCAACCCGTCGGCTCTATGATAGCCGTTCGGGAGGCGTTTTAGCATTTTTCCTGTTTTGATGAAAAATGCGGCCGTGTACGAACGCACTTGCACGAAAAGCTTATCAAGGGTAGTTTTAATAAAAACGTTCGTATACGAACAATTGTGAGGCGATGATGAAGCTAATCGTAGGGATGACCGGAGCGACGGGCGCTCCGCTGGGCGTGGCGCTGCTCAAAGCGCTTCGAGAGATGCCGGAAGTGGAAACGCATCTGGTGATGTCAAAGTGGGCCAAAACCACCATTGAGCTGGAAACGCCTTACAGCGCCCGTGAAGTGGCTGCGCTGGCCGATTTCTCGCACAGTCCGGCGGACCAGGCCGCCGTCATCTCATCGGGTTCATTTCGTACCGACGGCATGATCGTTATCCCCTGCAGTATGAAAACGCTGGCGGGTATCCGTGCCGGTTATGCCGAGGGGCTGGTGGGGCGGGCCGCGGACGTGGTGCTGAAAGAGGGGCGTAAGCTGGTGCTGGTGCCGCGTGAAATGCCGTTGAGCACGATCCATCTGGAAAACATGCTGGCCCTGTCACGCATGGGTGTGGCGATGGTGCCGCCCATGCCCGCTTATTACAACCATCCCAAAACCATTGAGGACGTCACTGACCACGTTGTCACGCGGGTGCTGGATCAGTTCGGTCTGGAGTATCACAAAGCGCGCCGCTGGAGCGGGTTGCGGGCGGTAGAGAATGTATCACAGGAGAATGAATAATGGCTTTTGATGATTTGCGCAGCTTTTTGCAGGCGCTGGACGACCAGGGGCAACTGCTGAAAATTAGCGAAGAAGTGAACGCGGAGCCGGATCTGGCCGCGGCGGCAAACGCGACCGGGCGCATCGGCGATGGCGCTCCCGCGCTGTGGTTTGACAATATTCGCGGTTTTACCGATGCGCGCGTGGCAATGAACACCATCGGTTCCTGGCAGAACCACGCTATCTCGCTGGGGCTGCCGCCGAATACGCCGGTGAAAAATCAGATCGACGAATTTATTCGTCGTTGGGATAAATTCCCGGTAACGCCGGAGCGGCGGGCAAACCCGGCGTGGGCGGAAAATACCGTCGACGGCGAGGCGATTAATCTGTTCGATATTCTGCCCCTGTTCCGTCTCAATGACGGCGACGGCGGCTTTTATCTCGACAAAGCCTGCGTGGTTTCTCGCGATCCTCTCGACCCGGACAATTTTGGCAAGCAAAACGTCGGCATTTACCGTATGGAGGTGAAGGGCAAACGTAAACTCGGCCTGCAGCCGGTACCTATGCACGATATCGCTCTGCATCTGCACAAAGCGGAAGAGCGCGGTGAAGACCTGCCGATTGCCATTACCCTGGGTAACGATCCGATTATCACCCTGATGGGCGCCACGCCGCTGAAATACGATCAGTCGGAATATGAGATGGCCGGCGCGCTGCGTGAAAGCCCGTACCCAATCGCCACCGCGCCGCTGACCGGCTTCGACGTACCGTGGGGGTCAGAGGTGATCCTCGAAGGGGTGATTGAAAGCCGCAAGCGCGAAATTGAAGGCCCGTTCGGCGAATTTACCGGCCACTACTCGGGCGGCCGTAATATGACGGTGGTGCGTATCGATAAGGTTTCTTACCGCAGCAAGCCGATTTTCGAGTCCCTCTATCTCGGTATGCCGTGGACCGAGATCGACTACCTGATGGGCCCGGCCACCTGCGTACCGCTGTATCAGCAGCTGAAGGCCGAGTTCCCGGAGGTGCAGGCCGTCAACGCGATGTACACCCACGGCCTGCTGGCGATTATCTCCACCAAAAAACGCTACGGCGGCTTTGCCCGCGCGGTGGGTCTGCGGGCGATGACCACGCCGCACGGTCTGGGCTACGTGAAGATGGTGATCATGGTTGATGAAGACGTCGACCCGTTCAACCTGCCGCAGGTGATGTGGGCGCTGTCGTCGAAGGTCAACCCGGCGGGTGACCTGGTGCAGCTGCCGAATATGTCGGTTCTGGAGCTTGATCCAGGCTCCAGCCCGGCAGGGATCACCGACAAACTGATTATCGACGCCACCACGCCGGTTGCGCCCGATCTGCGCGGCCACTACAGCCAGCCGGTACAGGATCTTCCTGAAACCAAAGCCTGGGCTGAAAAACTGACCGCCATGCTGGCCAACCGTAAATAAGGAGAAGAAGATGATTTGTCCACGCTGCGCCGATGAACATATTGAAGTGCTGGCAACATCGCCGGTAAAAGATGTCTGGACGGTATTCCAGTGCCAGCACTGTTTCTACACCTGGCGGAATACTGAACCGCTACGCCGCACCAGCCGGGAACATTATCCGGAAGCGTTCCGCATGACCCAAAAGGATATCGATGACGCGCCAATGGTGCCTCATATTCCGCCGCTGCTGGCGGAAGATAAACGCTAAAATCAACGGGCCCGCTTAGTCGGGCCTTTTTATATTTATTTAATCAATGCAAAATATTTATTAATTAAATTTTCAAATTGCATAAAAGGTTAATAGAGCAGATACGTTTGCGAGCCTTCTTCCAGTTTATAATAAAATCAACGGGTTTGATAAATTACCGATAAGTTTCGCGGCCGGGAAAATATAGAATAGCGGCGGGTGCTTGAGGCTATCTGGCTTTGAGCATTGACAAGGATTCAGATAGACGAAAGCCCCAGGAGATATTTCTATCAACTGAGGCTGACGAATGAACCTGAACAATTCAGATGTTAGTCTCTTCTTTGCAGGGAGGCAAGACATGCTAACAAAATATGCCCTTGTGGCAATCGTCGTACTGTGTATTACGGTACTGGGATTTACGCTTTTGGTGCGCAGCTCGCTGTGCGAACTCAGTATTAAAGAGCGTAGTATGGAGTTTAAAGCTGTTCTCGCTTACGAATCGAAGAAATAGCATCAGCGCGGGGGCAACCCCGCGTATTGGTTGTCAGGATGCATCCTCTCGCACCCAGTTTGCATTTGTTAAAACGGCAGCACCGCAGGGCGCTGCCGTTTTTTCACGTTAAACGAGAACTACACCAGGCTCTTCAGGCGATAGATCCACTCCAGCGCCTGGCGCGGAGTCAGCGAATCCGGGTCAAGATTCTCCAGCGCTTCAACCGCGGGCGAGGTCTCTTCCGGAGCGGAAAGCAGCGACATCTGGGTACCGTCCACCTGCGTGGCGGCAGCGCTCGGCGCAATGCTTTCCAGCTCGCGCAGCTTCTGCCGCGCGCGTTTAATCACCTCTTTCGGCACACCGGCCAGCGCGGCAACCGCCAGACCGTAGCTCTTACTGGCCGCGCCATCCTGCACGCTGTGCATGAAGGCGATGGTGTCGCCGTGCTCCAGAGCATCAAGATGGACGTTGGCCACGCCTTCCATTTTCTCCGGCAGCTGGGTCAGCTCGAAGTAGTGGGTGGCAAACAGGGTCAGGGCCTTAATCTTGTTCGCCAGATTTTCCGCGCAGGCCCACGCCAGCGACAGGCCATCGTAGGTCGAGGTGCCACGACCGATTTCATCCATCAGCACCAGGCTATGCTCGGTGGCGTTATGCAGAATATTGGCGGTTTCGGTCATCTCTACCATAAAGGTTGAGCGGCCGCTGGCCAGGTCATCCGCCGCGCCGACGCGGGTGAAAATACGATCGATGGGGCCGATGTCGACTTTTTCCGCCGGAACGTAGCTGCCGATATACGCCAGCAGGGCGATCAGCGCGGTCTGACGCATATAGGTACTTTTACCGCCCATATTCGGGCCGGTGATAATCAGCATTCTCCGCTGCGGGGCGAGGTGCAGCGGGTTAGCGATGAACGGCTCTTTCAGAACCTGCTCAACCACCGGATGGCGGCCTTCGCTGATACGAATACCCGGCTTATCGCTAAAGGTCGGGCAGCAGTAGTTGAGGGTCTCCGCGCGCTCGGCGAGGTTCACCAGCACATCGAGCTCCGCCAGCGCGCTGGCGCTCTGCTGCAGGTCGCCAAGATGCGGCAGCAGCATATCGAAAAGTTCATCGTACAGCTGCTTTTCCAGCGCCAGCGCCTTCCCTTTGGAGGTCAGCACTTTGTCTTCATACTCCTTCAGCTCAGGAATAATATAGCGCTCGGCGTTCTTGAGGGTCTGGCGACGGACGTAGTGGATCGGCGCATGCTGGCTCTGACCGCGGCTAATCTGGATGTAGTAGCCGTGGACGGCGTTGTAGCCTACCTTCAGCGTGTCCAGCCCCAGACGCTCGCGCTCGCGAACTTCCAGTCTGTCGAGGTAATCGGTCGCGCCATCGGCCAGGCCGCGCCACTCATCGAGTTCCGCGTTATAGCCGGGGGCGATAACGCCGCCGTCGCGAACCAGTACCGGCGGCGCATCGATAATCGCCCGTTCCAGCAGTTCACGCAGCTTGCTAAATTCCCCCATCTTTTCCCGGAGCCGCTGTACTGGCGCACAGTCGACGTCCCCCAGCATCGCGCGCAGTGCCGGCAGCTGCTGGAAAGCGTGACGCATACGCGCTAAATCGCGAGGGCGGGCGGTGCGCAGCGCCAGGCGCGCCAGAATACGTTCGAGGTCGCCGACCTGGCGCAGTACCGGCTGCAGCTCGGTGTAATGTTCCTGCAGCGCGCCGATGGTCTGCTGGCGCTCTACCAGCACGGCGGTGTCGCGCGCCGGCATATGCAGCCAGCGCTTAAGCATACGGCTGCCCATGGGGGTCACGGTGCAGTCGAGCACCGAGGCCAGCGTATTATCAAAGCCGCCGGCCAGGTTCTGGGTGATCTCCAGATTGCGGCGGGTGGCCGCATCCATAATGATGCTGTCCTGCTGGCGCTCCATCGTGATGGAGCGGATATGCGGCAATGACGTGCGCTGGGTGTCTTTGACGTATTGCAGCAGGCAGCCGGCGGCGCACAGGCCGCGCGGGGCGTTTTCAACGCCGAAACCAACCAGATCGCGCGTGCCAAACTGGAGATTGAGCTGCTGGCGCGCGGTGTCGATTTCAAATTCCCACAGCGGACGGCGGCGCAGGCCGCGGCGGCCCTCAATCAGCGACGACTCGGCAAAATCCTCCGCGTACAGCAGCTCGGCGGGGTTGGTGCGCTGAAGCTCCGCCGCCATCGTTTCGCGGTCAGCGGGTTCGCTCAGGCGAAAACGTCCGGAGCTGATATCGAGGGTGGCGTAGCCAAAACCTTTACTGTCCTGCCAGATGGCGGCCAGCAGATTGTCCTGGCGTTCCTGCAGCAGCGCTTCATCGCTGATGGTACCCGGTGTCACAATGCGGACGACTTTGCGTTCAACCGGCCCTTTGGTGGTTGCCGGATCGCCAATCTGTTCGCAAATGGCCACCGACTCGCCCTGATTAACCAGCTTAGCCAGATAGTTCTCAACCGCGTGATGGGGGATCCCGGCCATCGGAATCGGTTCGCCCGCGGAAGCGCCGCGCTTCGTCAGCGAGATATCCAGCAGCTGCGATGCGCGTTTCGCATCGTCATAGAACAGTTCGTAAAAATCACCCATCCGGTAAAACAGCAGAATCTCCGGGTGCTGGGCTTTCAGCTTGAGATACTGCTGCATCATCGGGGTGTGGCTAGAGAAGTCCTTATCAATTTCTTCATTCATATTGATTTTACTCATTTTTTAATTCTTTCGAGTACTCATGTGGCACATTTAAACCCCTGTTAAACTCACATGAACCCACAAATTTGTAGCTCACCTGTAGCTCAGAACGCGATAAGTTACCCTCTAATCATTCTTGAGCTACAAATGGTGGTGCTTAGAGAACAACCCTGAATCAATCTTTTATTATCAATAAGTTAATCATAATTTTGAAGCCTGCTCTTAGTGATCCAGGAAAAATTGTTTTCGAAGTTACCCTGACCAAAAACCTTACACAGTCTTTGATGATCACAGGGACGCTCCTGTGGGATTCGGGGTGAAGGTAAGTTTGACGAAAAAAACATATGTAATCCAGAGAAGAGTGCCTTCCGATGCTCGTGATGTGAAAGAAGATAAGAAACCGAGTTCGGTCCTAAAAGTGAAAGTAGGAAATGTTTCTGGTTATCCGAGGCTCGATCAAGCCCGTGAAGCCGCCAGGGTATTGGTTCAGACCATGATCGCTACCAAAAGAAATCCCAATAGGGTTAAGCGAGAAACAGAGGCTTCATAACTCATTATTAATGATGTGTTTGCTCACTATCGCAAAGCAGGGTTTTTGACGAGTAGCCATTGCGTGTATTAAAGCCTTTTTTGGGCGCGTTTTTCTCATGCCAGGGTTCAGCATTGGGTGCTGTTTCGAGGGTTAAATCCGTCAGCATACGGGAAAACTGGTTTAAGTCAGCTTTGGTTTTGAGGCCTTTGGCCAGTTCAGCAGTCAGCGCCTTAAGTTTGTTTTCGTCCATAATTTGCCTGTCTCCATTGTTGGGATGAACATATCAAAAACAGGCAGATACACAATTTAAATTACAGTCTCATGAAAGATCCTACTTTTTTCTATACATCTCTATGTTGAAGTTTTTGCCAAAGGGATTTATAGCTTCTAATAACTTTTTGTCATGGTCATCATTTTTTATAATGTAAGACTGACTTGCTCCAGGCGCTGTGAAATCTTCTATGGTCTTAAGTTTTTGATTGGAAATTCTTTCCATCATATCAAAATCTTGAGATCCCAACACCTTCCCTTTATAAACCATTTTTGCGGGAATAGACTTCAAAGTATTAAGTGTTGTTATTAGTTCTTTATTATGAATATTCCAATCCCCAGCACCATTAATAGCAAAGGTTATGATAGTTGTGCTATCTGGTTGAAAAGACATATCAGCATTAATATTGTATTTTCCATTAGAAAAGTATGATGTCTCTCCATTTACCCTAATTGTAATTCCTGCACTATCATATGAATAATCTGATGTCCATATGCCAATGATGTCATCACTCTTGTGCGCATCTGGAGTTTTGGGAAAGAAGTAGGCGCATATTCCTACAAGAGCAGCTACAAATAACACTATCTCCATACCTAATTTAATTTTTTTATCCATGATGTGATATTCGCCAATGGTCGGTTGATGATTATAGATGAAATTTATTATTTTTCATCGTAAGTTGAATTGTTGTTCAGTGACACATGAGAAACGGTTCCCTTTATTGCCTGATTTATACATTTTTTGCATGTATTTTTTGAAACCAGAGTGCATTAATATTCTGCGCCTTTCGGTGCATATCTCTTGCAAAAAGATAAAAATTTCCAGAATCTTTGTCTTCTTTAAGTGTGTAATGTTTTCATCTATATTTCCTGTTTTTAAAATAAATAACACCATCGTCCACTCAGTCATAAAGCCATTTTCCTGCTTTTGCTGATTCGGCAAACATTTTTACAGTTAAAGGTTTACGACTCCTTTCTACATCTTCCCTTTTTAATTTAAACCACCGTGTTAGTAATGGAGTATTCTCCCAAGGAAAATAATACGACCATTTAACTTCTGATAAATCTACATTAAAATTTTTTTCAAATTTATTCAAAGCTTCATGCAGGTCATCACCGGGAGCTTCAAATAAATCAGAATCAAGTTCTAAAGGGATTTCTTTCCAATTGCTGTCTAAATATCCGGGGATCTCTTCACGGAAGAGTGCTAACACCTCTTGTTGAATTGTATCCATCAAAAGGATGTCCATTGTATACGATCTTTAGGGCGTGCTATTAGGTTGTATTTTGCCTGAGTTTTCCTTGATATTTGGTAAATCGAATTGACAAGACCAATCCAGCCTAACCACGGAACATATCGTGCTATGACTGCGGCAAGATTATTTGTTTTTCGCATTCTTACACCAACTGGTGTAGGAACTCTAATACCAAAAGGAGTTCGTGCATTTCGTAAAAGCATTCTCCCATACCTGGAAATAACACTTGTCCCTTTTATTGCCTCTCCCGGTTTCGTTCTGGTTTTTAACCACGGTTGCCCGGCGAGGATAGCAGCACCTGACTCAATGCCAATTCCAAGTTCATCACAAAATTGCTCAAGGAAAATCACATCAAATAGTTCACCTGCTGACAGGTTCGATTGTCCGTGGTAGAAGTAGGTTCCGTTTAGTTCTTCTGTCGTATCCATTCAATCACCTATTAGGCTGTTTGCCGTTCATTCCATGCATCGGTGAAAATTATGTTTCCATCACAATGTTTCCAGGTGATTTTCTCATACCTTAGCTCCATGGATTCAAGATGGTTGTTGTTCTTGTCTTCTGGGGAAGCCATTGTAGGTGATATTGATACGATTCGAACTCCTTCAAGTAGCATATTGAAGTATTCCACTTCCTGACCAGCATCGCTGATTTTATACCATTTGATTTCAGCAGATTTCAGGTTCTGACCAGTAGCAACTGCTTTGTAGAGGTATGGGCTGGAATAGTCGAATTCTTTAACGATGATCATTGGTGAGTGCTGACGAGTGCCGGTAGGCTTGCCAGTGGCATTATCAGTGGGAATGGAGAGATTATGGTGAAACCCTTTAAACTCTATACTGAATTCTCTGTCTGCAACATCACAACCGCCTTTGATTAGTGCTCCACCATCGTCATAGAGCCACATATTACCCGGAATAGCCATGTACTTTTTCCTTATGTCGTTGTAACTCCCTATAAATAGTGTATCTATTGAACGAAGGTGAGTAAATAACCAATATGTGGTTTTTTTGCTCTTTTGAAGAGTTAGTTACCTGCTTCTATCAAACCGCACTCATATTCCCAAAAATGTATACCATCAGTAAGCCAGAACTTACTTAGCAATTACTTTATTCCTCAATTTGAACAGGTTAACCCTTGATAAAGGGTACTGCTGCATCATCGGAGGGGGGGCGTCAAGATATATAGGGTCAAATCCAGTTTTAATGAGTTAGCGGAGTTTATTGTTTTCATGACGTCGCGCTATCGCTCATCGGTTCCCGTGAAACTGTGCATTTCTGTTTATTGACTCATGAGCCGCATGATAACGGAGTCTTCAGGTCAGGAAAACAAGAAGCAGCGGCGGTATGCCGCAGGGGGAGGTCGCAGCGGAAAAGGCTATACTGGCGAATGCAGGTCGATGGTGTAGACGGGGAGACATCCGTTTTCACCGTTGCGTGTAGCAGAAAAGGGTTTTTGTTAATGAAATGTGATCTGTGTTACAATTCTCTTACCATCGACATCTTTCGTTTATCCTCTATTAATTACCTGTCGTAATTTGTTTTTAGGATATATCTCAGCATTCTGCGAGTTAATTTCCTATGGTAGCATTGTTCGCGAGGTTAAATCTTTTTTTAATTCCTTTGTAAATGTATCTCTTTTTACCTAAAAAATGATTTGTTAGTATTTTTGTCGACCAGGGGATCTGGCTTTAATTAAATTATTAATATTAATTAATAGTCTAATTATTGAAACGGATTTTTCGGTGATGCGGAGGGCTGCAAATTGTTATGAGAGTATAACTCAGCAATTTTATAGCTCCTTACTCTTTAGGATAAAAATTTATAACGCAGGAATTTTCTATGAAACTGAATAAAGTTGCTATGGCTGTGGCATTAACTGCTGCTCTCGGCTCAATGTCTGCACTGGCTGATACCACTAATGGTCAGATTGAGCTTCAGGGTGAGCTGGTGAATACCGCGTGTGGTTTAGCGCCGTCGTCCAGCCCGGTAACCGTTGATTTTGGTCAGGTTCCAGTTTCCCTGCTGCAAGGCGGTGGTCAGGCAACTGAAACCAAAAACATCGAGCTGCAGTATTGCGATACCACCATCGCCAGCAGCGCCGTTGTTTCCTATACCCCGACTTCGGTTAACCCGAACGATCCTACTCTGGCTGCCTTTACTTCTGGTACCGCATCTGGTGCAGGTATCGGCCTGAAAGATAGCGCTAGCCAGACTGTGACCTGGGGCGCGCAGACCACGCCGGTCACCCTGGTCGATGGTACTAACACCATTCCTTTCGTGGCCTTCCTGAAAGCGGAAGCGGCATCGGGCGGTTCTACCCCTACCGTAACCGCGGGTGCATTCCAGTCAACGATCAATTTCACTATCGATTATCAATAATCGATTTTGAATTATCGCTCGCGGGGAGGTTCCTCCCCGCGATATTGGATGGTGTACCCGATAATATGGAATTCTGAGTATGGTTAAGGATACAGAGAAAAAGAGACTGATGGCGCTATTCGTATCGGTATTACTCTTTTCCGGACATGCTTCGAGTACTAATTTTACGCCCGGACAGCTGGCGCTTTCGGGGGAGCTGGTTGCTGCCGCCTGCGATATTGATCCCAGCTCGCGGGAGCTATGGGTGGATTTCGGCAACATATCCGCTCGCGATATTAATATGGATCAAGAAGGCAAGCTCGTCCGGCCTTTTCTGGTGCGCTTAGTGGGCTGCGCGTCTTACGGCAGCGAAAATCAATCAACGCCCGGTGCTTATGCCACGATTACTTTTACCGGCAATGCGTCATCGCAGGACCCGACCGTATTAATTCCGGATGGCGAAGGAAAGGGGTTTGGTATACAGATTCGCGATCGCCGTGGGGAAGTTTTAACTTTTGGAGAACCCTCTTCGGGATATCTGCTAAGTGATGAGAATAATACGCTGAAATTCACCGCTTCGCTGGTTCCGGTTCAGCAACATATTAAGGCTGGGGATTTTTACGCCGTCACTCGTTTTTATATGGATTACAACTAGACGCAAGCCAGCTATTGCTGTTGTAGCTTGTTTACCGCGCACGATATTTTACTGAATGATTCGGGATGAATAGTCATGTCAGCAGAACTAAAAATAAAAATAATCCTCTCTCAGATGCTTTTTTTCTGCTGTGCTTCTATGGCTTGTGCCTCAACCGACGTGGAATTCAATACCGACGTACTGGATGCCGCCGATCGCGACAATATCGATTTAACCCGTTTCGCCACCGACAACTATGTCCCGCCGGGCGAGTACTTATTAGATATTAAAATAAACGGCCAGGCGGTCGGGCAGCAAAAGGTTCGCTATCTGGCTTCTAAGGACCAGAAGCATACCCAGGCCTGCATTAACGGCGAAATTCTTGCCAGATTGGCGTTGAAAGAAGAAGCGCAGAAAAAGGTCGCACAGCCGTTTGCCGATTGCTATGACCTGCTGAGCCTTCCTGGCGCTAAGCTTAGCAACTACGCCGGGGTGCTGGACATCACCGTCCCGCAGGCGTGGATGAAATACAACGATCCGAACTGGACGCCGCCGGAGCGCTGGGACCAGGGCATCGGTGGTTTTTTGCTCGACTACAGTCTGACCGGGCAATATACCCGCCAGCTTGATATGCATGAAGATTACACCACCCTGAGCGGATACGGCCAGACCGGGTTTAACCTCGGCGGCTGGCGTTTGCGCGGCGAATATCAGACCAGCTATTACAGCGCGACGCATCAATTTGATTTCGACATGAATCAGATCTACGCCTACCGTCCGCTGCCGATGATGGCGGCAAAGCTGACGGCAGGGGAGATCTACCTTGATTCTCAGGTCTTCGACACCGTGCGCTTTACCGGGCTTAATCTCGCCAGCGATGAGCGTCAGCTGCCGCCAAACCTGCAGGGCTACGCGCCGGAAATTCGCGGCCTGGCCAAGACCAACGCCAAAGTGACGGTGAAGCAGAGCGGGCGCATTATTTATGAAACGACGGTTCCCGCCGGACCGTTTAACATTCAGGATTTACGCAGCTCGGTGCGCGGTACGCTGGATGTTCAGGTGGAGGAGCAGGACGGTTCCATTTCGACGTTCCAGGTTAACACCGCCAACATTCCTTACCTCACGCGTCCCGGCTACGTGCGTTACAACGTGGCTGTCGGCGCGCCGTCCCGCTATAACCATAAAATTCAGGGGCCAGGTTTCGCTTCCGGTGATTTCTCCTGGGGGATAACCAACGCCTGGTCGCTGTACGGTGGTTTACAAAGCGCAGGGGCGGAATATACCGCGGTCTCCGCCGGTATTGGCCGCGATCTCAGCGTACTGGGCGCGCTCTCGCTTGACGCCACCGAATCCTACAGCCAACAGTCAAACCAGAAGCGGCTTAAAGGCACCTCGTTTAAGCTGAGCTATGCGAAAACGTTCGACGAATATAACAGTTCAATTACCTTCGCCGGCTATCGCTTCTCTCAGGAAGATTTCCGCTCTTTCTCGCAATATCTCAACGAGCGTTACGAGGGTTACGACAGCCTTGGCCGTGAAAAAGAAGTCTATACCATCACCGGGAATAAAACGTTCTGGGCCGATGAGCCAGGCAAAGCGACTACCGTCTTTCTGACCTATACCCACCAGAATTACTGGAATCGAAGCAGCCAGGATCGCTACGGCATCTCGTTAGGGCGCTCGTTTAACGTCGGTAATATTCGCGGGATCACCACCAATATTTCGGCCTACCGTTCCGATTACGAAGGGCGTAAAGACGACTCTATTGCTTTCTCGCTTTCCATTCCCGTTGGCGATAGCAAATGGAGCGGTCTCGACGTGCAGACCAATAACGGCAAAACCAGCCCGATGCTCTCGTACACCGACAGCAGCGACTACAACAACCTGTGGCGACTGCGTGCCGGGGCGAGCCAGAGCGGCTATGCCAACGTCGACGGCTACTATCAGCGCCGCTCGCAGTATGCCGAAATCAACAGCAACGCCAGCTATCAGCAGGATCACTACGTTTCCCTGAGCAGCACCCTGCGCGGCGGCTTTACCGCTACCCGGCACGGGGCGGCGATCCACAACAGCGGCGCAACGCTCAACACGGCGCGCGTGATGGTGAATACCAACGGTATCGGCGACGTTCCGCTCAATGATGGTAAATCAAGAACCAACAATTTCGGCATTGCCGTTATTCCGGACATCGTGAGCTACAACAGCTTTGATACCCGTGTTGATGTCGATGCGATGTCGGAATCCATCGAACCGGCAAAAGCCATCAGCACCGCCACGCTGACCGAAGGCGCCATTGGCTATCAGACCTTTGGCATGGCGAAGGGCGAAAAAATGATGGGGATTATTCGCCTGGCTGACGGTACCTATCCACCGTTCGGCGCGGAGGTTATCAACGGCGATGGCGTGAGCGTCTCCATGATTATGGAAGGTGGCCAGGGATGGCTGGCGGGGGTTAATCCTCAGGAGCTGCTAAGCGTAGTGTGGAGCGGGAAAAAGCAGTGCCAGATTGCCATCCCGCCGACCATCGTGCGTCGTTCGACAGCCGCGCTATTGCCGTGTAAATGACAGTGACAGTAATAAAAGGCCAAAAATGAGCATAACAAGCAACAAATTCTGCTGGATGGGCGTTGTGATGCTGGCGGCGGTAGGCGGTACCGCTCAGGCAGGGGTTTCGCTGGATCGCACGCGTCTTATCATCACCGGTAAAGACAGCTCGGCGAGCGCGAATTTAACCAACACCAGCCCGGATATTCCTTTCCTCGCGCAATCATGGGTTGAGGACAGCAAGGGCAACAAGATTACCTCTCCGCTGGTGGTGCTGCCGCCTTTACAGCGGATTAACGGCGGGCAAAAAGGGGTGGCGCGGGTCACCAAAACTGACGGTATTAACCAACTGCCGCAGGACCGGGAAAGCCTGTTTTATTTAAGCGTGCGCGAAATCCCGCCCAAGCCGGATAAAGCGAATGTCCTGCAGTTAGCCATGCAGTCGCGGATTAAATTATTTTTCCGCCCGACGGCCATTATTCCCAAAAGCAAAAGCGAGATTTGGCAGGACCAGGTCGTCTTTCAAAAGAGCGGCAATAAGATGACCGCGCAAAACCCGACGCCCTATTACATCACCATTATTAGCTTGTCCCGCGTTAAGGGTGAAAAAATCACTAAGTTTCCGGGGATTATGATTGCGCCGAAGTCCAGCATGGAGTTCAGCGTAACCGACGGCAGCGTGCGAGATTTCGCCATGATGTATGTGAATGATTATGGCGGTCATCCGGAGCTGAAATATCGCTGCGAAGGAAATACCTGTAAAGCGCTGCCGCCATCGCAGCAAGGGTAATTAAAGAGGAACCTGATGATGAAAACGCGTCTATCGCTATTAGCACTGTTTGTATTCGGTATCAGTATGCCAGCGCTGGCCGACGCTGATATTCCGCTACAGCCACAGCACTATAACCGGGATCATCAGGGGGAAGATGGCGGTAACGTGATATTCAATGGCTCCGTTTATGCCTCGCCTTGCGTGCTGGCGCCGCAGAGCCGCCTGCAGATTATCGAGATGGGTGAAATCAGCGCCCGCCGTTTTCATCAGGCCGGCGACCGGAGTCAGCCGGTGCTGGTTCGCGTCGAACTCAGAGATTGCCTGAAAGGCGCCTCGCAGGCGCGCGACAGCATCGCCTCACGGACGACGGGCAACAGCAAGCATCTCTACACCACCGGCGAGCAGGCGGTTCAGCTCACTTTTATCGGCGAATCGGATGAACATAATCGCCAGCTGCTGCGCCTGACCGGCAGCATCTCAGGAGCCGGTATTCGCCTGCTGGATGTTAAAGAACGGGCGCTGGATATTAATCAAACGCAGCCGCCGTTTATTGTGAAAACCGGCGATAGCAGCCTGACGTTTATTGCCGTGCTGGAGTCAACCGGACGAAACGTGACCGCGGGCAACTTTAGCGGACTGCTGCGTTTAAAAATGGAGTATCTCTGATGACGACGATGGTTATCGGACGAAAATCTTGCGTCACGCTTTTACTCTGTGGCGGCTTATTATCCCTTGACGCCAGCGCGGCGATTGAAGGGGAAATTACGCCGGTCGGCGGACCTAAAATGTATAATATTGACGTGGTCAATCAGGATATTACCAATAACAGCATAGGGGCAACGATTCCTTATGAATTTTCATTGGGCGGGCAATATTCTGGTATAGCCAGCTGTACCATTCCCATGGAAAATCAGGCGATTTATTACTCTGCGACCGCCTCGCTGATGCAGCAGGGAAGCGCGCCGGGCTATTTAAAGCTCAATGATTATATGGATGTTAAAATTGAAATTTATATTCGTGGTCAGCGCATGGATTATTTTGCGGTACCTTTTTATAATGAATCGAATAACGCTTTTCAGAATAAATGCGTTCCGCCAACCACCCAATTTAATAACTTTGAGTCCGGCGCCAAGGGGCGGGTAACGTTTATGATTACTAAGCCTATTGTCAACGGTGTTAACCTGTTGGGTACAGAAATCGCCAAGCTTTACGGCCGCCTGGGGAACTATAGCTCAGGAATGGGCAGCACTCCAATGTCGATTGTCTCGATTAATTCCGGGGTCATTACCGTTCCGGATAAATGCATTGTCAACTCAGGTACACCGATCGTCGTTGATTTTGATACCATCCCCAGTTCGGGTTCGCTGCTAAATGGCAATAATTACAGCCGGCCCGTGCCGATTCAGGTGAAATGCGAAGGGGGAAGTTTCGCGAACGGTAATTTAAATATTCGCCTGGGTATTCAGCAGGCCAATACCGCCAGTTTTAATAGCGATTATTTAGGGACCACCGGCGCCGTCGATCGATCCAATCTTGGCATTATTCTGAAAGATTCAGGCGGCAGTTTAGTGGCCGCGAATAGATTTTATGACGTGCCGGGTTTTAATAATAATCAGGGAACCTGGAATCTGACCGCCGCGCCGATTGCCAATGCCGGGACCAATGTTCTCGAAGGGGATTTCCAGGCATCGGCCACCGTGGTCGCTGAGTTTCAGTAAGGGGGCAGCATGCGTCAATTAATCGCATCTATGGTACTTCTGGGCTTACTGTCGGCGGCCACGCCGGCGTACGCCAGTGGGGAACTGATCGGCGGCGACTTAACCTTCAAAGGCACCGTCGCGGCCCATGGCTGCAGTATCGTTCCTTCATCCAAAAATATCGCCGTGGATTTTGGCCAGATTTCCACCCGTACGCTCTATGCGGAGAGCAAATCACAGCCCAAAGCGTTTGTGATTGAGCTTAAGGATTGCAGTACCGATGTTTTTAATTCCGTTACCGTAACCTTTAGCGGGACGGAAAATGCCAATATGAGCGACCGTCTGGCGATTACGCCGGTAGCGCCAAATTCCGCCAGCGGTATTGGCATTGGTTTTGAAGAGAGTAACGGCACGGCGATTTCACTCAATACGCCAACAACCGCGGTCGCCATTTCCGATGCCACCATGCAGTTAAATTTTAAAGCTTTTGTTGAAGGGGAACCGGACGCCTTGAGTAACAAAACCTTGCAGACCGGTGCCTTCCAGGCAACAGCGTATTACACACTTAATTACCAGTAGAATAGATCAAGGATGATGATAAATGAGCCGCCGTTTCTTTCTCTACGATAAAAATATCTTTTTCTCAGAAGGCGTACGTTCTTTGGTTGACGATCTTGCCGCGCATGACGGCGACTGCGCTTTCTCAAGGCTCGATCAGTTCTCTCAGCTGATTAATACGCTGCGTCTGCCGAAGCAGAAAGAGGAGCTGCGCTGGGTGCTCTGCGATGTCGACAGTTTGCCGGACGAACGCTTTAATGCGCTATACACCATTAAAGAGTACTACTGCCGGGAAAATCAGCAACTGGTGATTTTATTAGGAGAAAATAATATTTCTCTGTTTTTTGCGCTGCATTCGCTGCTCCCGGAGGCGAGCTGGTTATTAAAAAATGAATCGCTGGAGAATTTTTTCAAATTCATTGAAGGCGCTGATTCGATGGTGGCAAAGAAAATATTTTACAGCCGCTCGCTAGTTAATTATACCCGACAGAAGTGGTTAGCCCGGGATTTTAATAACAGTATCTCCAGCGATGACTGGTGGTTAATGGAAGAAATATTCAAAGGGAAGTCATTGTCGCAAATTTCCTCTGAGCAAAAAATTGATGTTCGTCGACTGAGCCGCTGCAAACGGGGCCTGATGAAAAAGTTAAATGCTAAAAATAACGTAGAGCTGTTTAATATTTTCAAATGTATCGTAGCCACCCCCTGCGTATAACAGCGTACAAAGTCTAACATCGACAGAATTACTGGCAGATAGCTAAGCCAGTAGGTAAGTGTAAGAAAAATACATTTCAATATAAATAGTTAAGGATCTAACAAATGCAAAAATTAAGTATGATTGAAGCGTCAACTATTATTGGCGGCTGCTGCAAGGAAACTTGCACAAGCTCTTACGAGACAGTGGTCGTTGGCGGTGTTTCTACCTGTAAACAAGTGACCACCTGTACGGATAAGCACGGTTCAACCGTTAGCATGAAAGATGCGCCGGACAGCATGTGCGTCGTGCCAAATAGCGCCCGTTATTAATCACTGATGTGATACATGGAGGGGGAACCCTCCATGTATTTCTCCGCTATTTTCGCGAGCCTGGTATCAAATGAAGATAAAACCTATTACCGCCGTTGGCTATACGTTTCTGGTGGCGTTAATTTCGTCGCTAATTACCGTGCTGTGCTATCACATATTTGTGTTTAATACATTTTCACTGGATAGCAGTCAGCCTTCCGCCCTGCGGGAAATTGACAGCGCAACCGTTGCCAGTAGCCCAATAAAACATGAGAAAAGCATTATTGAAGTGATGTCCTATGGCTGTCACTACTGCGCATCGAACGAGGAAGAGATCGAAAAATTCGCCGCCACGCTACCCGCGGATAGCACCTTTGAAGTTATCCATATTACTGGCGAGAATAACGGCCTGGCGGTCTTTGCGCCGGTTTTTGCGACCCTTGAAGTCATGGGTATTGAGCGCCAGACGCGCGACCAGGCGTTTAACGCGGTAATGACCCGCGGGATTAATTTAGCCGATGAGGAAACGCTTAATGGCTGGCTGAAAAAGAATAGTATTGATGTCGATAAATACCATCAGCTACGCCAAAGTCAGGCCGTCGC
The DNA here is from genome assembly GCF_040064575.1 of Klebsiella sp. CN_Kp106. Classification (NCBI taxonomy): domain Bacteria; kingdom Pseudomonadati; phylum Pseudomonadota; class Gammaproteobacteria; order Enterobacterales; family Enterobacteriaceae; genus Klebsiella; species Klebsiella sp. CN_Kp106. The sequence goes on from NZ_JBEAIG010000048.1 coordinate 129,006, forward strand.
CGAGCGTCTGGAATATATGGCGAAAATCACCGAACTTTATGACATTAACGCGACGCCGCTGTTTATTGTGAATAAGAAATACGTAGTGGCGAAGGATCGTCAGTTTCCTGAATTTGCCGACTATTTGCGCCAGCTGTTAACCCAGGATAAGGAGTAAGCGTGGCGCGCTTTCTCATCGTCTGGAGCGTCTTCAGCGTAAGAAAATGGTCCGCGCAGCTGAGCTGGCGCTACCGGCCTCTTACCGGCTACGGCCAAAAAGCGGTGCGTAGAGTCATGCGTTTTACCCCGATGCCGCTGCTGCTGCTGGCGGTTCGCGCGCTGTGTCGGCTGCGGCTGCTGGGCAGACAGTACCGTGGCCGCAGCGCCGTGGCGACGCAAAACTACCGCTGCCTGACGGGCGTCGAGGGCCGAATCGATGCCGGATGGATAGCCATGCGCCGCCAGCTGCTGGAGATAGGGGCGACCTGGGGACAGCACCCGGCCACCCTGGCCCAGATGCAGGCATGCACGCGAGAGCTTGACGCCGTTGTCGCTCCCCTGGCGTCGCAAAAGACGCCGGTCGTCCTTGCGCCGCTGCACTGCGTTTCCGATATCTTAGCGGCGATGGTCGGAGCCGGCGTGACGCCGGGCAAAGCCAGCGTAGTGGTCTCTTCCAGCGCGGAAAGCTACACCGTCGCCAGCCGTAAAATGGGCGGCGTCGCGCTCTCTTATTGCTCAATCCACCAGGATAATACATCGCTGGCTAGCGAGCTTATGGCGTTAATGACTAATGTATCGGCAGGGCGGGAAAATATGATTATTTTCCCCGACATTCCTGCCGATTACACCGTGCAGACCCCGGAAGCGCAGTCCGGCAAAATAAGCTGCCGGCTATTTGGCCGCCCGGCGAAATTACATAGCGGAGTACAGCGGTTTTCTCGCATCGTATCGGCGAAGGTGGTTTTTTATCACCTCTATTATCAGCACGGGATAAAAATAAAGATCTATTCCCCGCTGTCGCCAAAAGAGGTCGCGGCAAAGCTACCAACGATGATTGAAAACACCCTGCGCGATTATCCGCAGGATTGGCTTTTGTGGCACAGCCATTCGCTCTATTTTATTAATCACTGATGCATCATCATGAAAAAGATTATTCCTGATATGGTTTTCCAGGAAGAGACCAATGAATGCGGCCTCTCCTGTATTGCGATGCTGGCGCAAACCCAGAATATTCCGTGCTCGCTGCCGGCTTTGCGGGAAATTTTCCCGGCATCCGATCATGGGACATCGTTGAGCGATTTATCCGTTATCCTGCAGCAGATCGGCATTGCCACCGCGCCGGTGTTGTTCGATCACGCTGAGCTTCATGCGCTGCCGTTCCCGTCCATTTTGCACTACGGCGCCAGCCACTATGTTCTGCTGGCCTGGCGAAAAGGGGATTACGTCTGCGTCATGAATCCGGCGATTGGCCAGCAGTGGCTGCCTTTCTCGGCATTAAAAAAAGAGATTAGCGGCTATGCGCTGATCCTTGAAGAGTCGCCCGGCGCGATTGCCGGCCCGGACCCGGTTATTGCCGGCGTGCAGCAGGAGATGCCGCGGGCGATGAGCCTGAAGGAGACCGCGGCGGTACCGGGCATTTATAAGCTGATGCTCTTAACCTTCCTGGTGTCGCTCACCCTGTTTTTAATGCCGACGATGGTCAGCCGGGCGATCAACCAGGCCTTCTCTGACGTTCAGAATACGCAGTTTCCTTATTTATGGTTCATCCTCGCCTTTGTTGTATCCACGCTGCTGGCGCTGGGCGTCAGGGTGATTAGCGAGCGATTTATTCGCCGCTTTGTCCTGCTTAAGAGCGATATCGGTTTTTCCCGCCTGCTGAATAATCCGCTGCGTTTTTTTGAAAAACGCGCGCCGGGGGACGTTTTCAGCCGTTTTATCGCCTGGCAGGGCGGGATGCTGCAAAAAATCGAACTGGATAACGGGCTCCGCTCGGACTGGATCATCTGCGTTATCGCGATCGGCATTATGTTCTGGATCTCCCCGGTGCTGGCGCTGATTTCCGCCGTGGGTATTGTGGCGATGGGGCTGATCAGCGTCTGGGCCATTTTTCGCGACCGCTGGTATACGCAGCAGCTGCAGCTGAAAAGCGCGACGCTGAATGACTTTTTTATGGAAACGCTTCAGGGCGTGTTAACCATCAAGACCGCCGGGCTGGAAACGCAGCGTAAAGCGCAGTTTGCCCGTCTGTCTCATGACCTTTTCACCTGCCTCCAGCGGCAGAAAGTCTATCAGCAGGTCAAAGAGGGACTGTACCAGCTGACCGGCAGCCTTGAGATGGTGGTTTTCATGCTGGTGGTGCTGCCGCTGGTGCACGCAAAGCTTATCTCGCTGGGCGACTTTTTTGCCTACAGCTTTTTACGACAGATTTTTACCTCCTACGTCACGCGGATATTTTATGCCGTGATCCGTAAATCACAGCTGCACGTGATCGATACCCGCGCGCAGGGCCTGTTCACCCGCCATGAGCCTGCTGCGCCCCAGTTTGCTCCGCTCAGCGGTGAAGCGGTTCCGCGGCTGACGTTCGAACAGGTGAGCTTTCATTACAACCCGCAGCGTCCGGTACTCAATGCCGTTGATCTCATCCTGGAGCCCGGCGATCGGCTGGCGATCGTGGGCGACTCCGGCGCCGGAAAAAGCACCCTGCTGCGGCTGATGGCAGGGCTTTTTTCCGCGCAGCATGGGCGAATTTTGCTGAACAACGACGAGGTGAGCGCGCAGCAGCTGGCGTCGCAGGTATGGCTACAGAGTCAGGAAGACATCCTGTTCAACGCCTCGGTGCTGCAAAACATCACCCTGTTTGATCCGTGGTACAGCGACAGCGACCGTGGGCGAGTGGAGGCGCTGGTCGAAAAAATGGCGCTGGGGCCGGTGGTTCAGGCGCTGCCGGGAGGAATGGAGGCGCTGATCCGCGAGAGCCACTCGGCGCTCTCTTTAGGCCAGCGTCAGCGGCTGATGCTGGCGCGGGCGCTCTACAGCACCCGGCCCATACTACTGTTCGACGAACCGACCGCCAATCTTGATGATGAAACCGCGGAAACGGCGATCCTCGCGCTGTGCCAGCACTGCCGCGAACAGGGCAAGACGCTGATCGTCGTGACCCACAGCGAGCAGATCCTGCATCACTTCACGCGGGTTTATCGCCTGAAGGAAGGCAAGCTGCGCGATATCACACAGGGAGAGGTGGACCAATGAGAAGAGCATTTTTACGCCGCCGTAAAACGTGGCTGTTTGCGCTGGTCGCTATGCTGGCCATTGTTGCCGCCGTCTACTATCAGCGCTCATTTCCGGCACAGGCCGAGTCGATTGATACCGTTACGCTCGATCGCGGGGATATTGAAAAGGTCGTGCTGGCGAGCGGGATTATCAAACCTGCCGTCCAGGTGAGCGTCGGCGCGCAGGTCAGCGGCCAGCTGCGTAAGCTGTACGTGCGCCAGGGCGAGCGGGTGCGCAAAGGGCAGCTGTTAGCCGAAATCGACCCGACGCTGCAGCTTTCCGACTTACGCAACGCTACCGCGCAGCTGGCCAGCGCCAGAGCGCAAAAGCAGGCCTCTGAGGCCACGCTGGTGCAGTACCGTAAAGCGCTGGCGCGCGAGCAGGCCATGAGCCGCGACGGCTCCGGCGTGAGCAGCGATCTCGAACAGGCGCAGGCGCAGTATGCCGCGCAGGTTCAGCAGATAGCGGTGAATGAGGCGCAGATTGTGCAGGCGGAAATGAGCGTGCAGACCGCCAACGCCAACCTCGGCTATACCCGCATTCTCGCGCCTATGGATGGCGAAGTGCTGGGCATCGTGACCCGTGAAGGGCAAACCATCGTCTCCTCGCAAATTGCGCCTACGATTCTGGTGCTCGCCGATCTCGATAAAGTCCAGGTCCAAACCCGCATTTCCGAAGCCGATATCCAGAAAATCCATCCGGGACAGCCGCTATGGTTTTACGTCATTGCCGACCCGCAAACCCGTTATGAAGGGGAGCTTGGCTATGTCCAGCCCGCGCCGCAGGAGGCGCTGGAGGAACAAAACGCCGGCGCGTCTGCCGGTAACCAGCAGAGCAGCGCCATTTACTATAACGGCACCTTCGAGGTGGATAATCGCCAGCGATTGCTGAAAACCTCGATGACCGCCCAGGTGTTTATCCGCATCGCGCAGGTGAAAGATGCGCTGCGCGTGCCGGTTGCCGCGCTGGGGCGTTCGCTCGGGGATGAGCGCTACCTGGTCGTGGTGCAAAAGGAGAACGGCAGCGAGGAGCGCACCATCCGCATCGGGATTAACGACCGCCAGTATGCGCAGGTTCTTGAAGGATTACAGCCCGGCGAGCGGGTGGTGATCCCGCAGGATGCGGGGTCCGTCTGATGGCTGAGCCGTTAATCTTGCTGAACAACGTCACGCGTCATTTTGTTGCCGGGACGCAACTGATTCCGGTGCTGAAATCCATCTCTCTGACCATTATGCCCGGCGAGATGGTGGCGATTATGGGCGCTTCCGGCTCGGGTAAATCGACGCTGATGAATATTATCGGTTGTCTGGATAAACCCAGCAGCGGTGAAGTGTATATCAACGGTATCGCCGCCCATCAGGCCGACAGCGCGGCGCTGGCGGAGCTGCGCAGCCGCTGGCTGGGATTTATTTTTCAGCGCTATCACCTGATGCCTTATTTGACGGCGGAAGAGAATATTGCCATCCCTGCGCTCTATACCGCGATGCCCGCCGCTGAGCGCCAGGCTCGCATTGCGCTGCTGGCGGAAAAGCTGGGCATTGACGCGCGCCTGGCGCATAAACCCGCGCAGCTTTCCGGCGGCCAGCAGCAGCGGGTCAGCGTCTGTCGGGCGCTGATCAACGGCGCGCAGATTATTCTCGCCGATGAACCCACCGGGGCGCTGGATAGCGTCAGCGGCCGGGCGCTGATGGATGTTCTGCACCAGCTGAACGCTGACGGGCATACGGTGATTATCGTGACCCACGATCGCGAGGTAGCGCAGCAGGCCCAGAGGATCGTCGAGATCAGCGATGGGCAGGTGGTCGCCGACAGCACCCACGGCGCGCGTGATCATCGCGGCATTCCGCGGCTGCCCGCGGTACAGGATAACGGCCGGGCCTCGCTGTCGCGCAGTATCGGAGAGTCGGTACGGATGGCATGGCGGTCGCTGCTGGGGCATCGTATGCGCGCCTTTTTGTCGATGCTGGGGATTATCATCGGCATTTCGTCCGTGGTTTCCTCCATGGCGGTGGGAGAAGGCGCCCGGCAGAGCATCATGAACGAGATTGGCAAGCTGGGTAATACCACGCTCGAAATCCGCCCCGGTACCGGTTGGGGCAGCAAGCGTCCGGATATGGAGCGGGCGCTGTCGCTGGATGATATCGCCAGCCTCGGCAAACAGTCGTGGGTGCTTGGGGTGTCGCCGATCGTCTCCAGCATGACGACCGCGGTGCGCCAGGGGTTTGATTCCTCGATTATTCTTTCCGGGGTTTCCGCCGACTATTTCTCGCTGCAGGGTATTCGTTTTCTTCACGGCAACGGTTTTACCCACCGCGATGTCGACGATCGTGAACCGGTGCTGGTGCTGGATGAAACCAGCAAAGAGACGCTGTTTCCCGGTAATGAAGATCCGCTGGGTAAAATTGTGCAAATCGCCGGCGCGCCGTGGCGGGTGATCGGCATCGCCAGCAAGCCGGGACCGAAGGTGGTCAGCGGGTTTATGTCGGCCTGGATCCCCTATACCTCTTTATTGCAGCGGATTTCCGGGGACAAACCGCTGGAGGCGCTCACGCTGCGCTTTCAGGAAACGCTGTCGCCGCAGGACGCGGCGCGGCGGGCGGAAAGGCATCTTATCCGCGAGCACGGCAAGAAAGATTTCTTTGTCCAGACCGACGAACAGCTCGCCAACGCGCTGCAAAAAACCTCTGACTCCATGTCGCTGCTGATCACCGCGATTGCCGCCATCTCGCTTCTGGTCGGCGGCGTTGGCGTGATGAACATCATGCTGGTTTCCGTTACCGAACGCACCCATGAGATTGGCATCCGGCTTTCGGTCGGCGCTCGCCCCAGCGACATCATGCATCAATTCTTAATTGAGGCGGTGATGATCTGCGCGCTCGGCGGGCTGACGGGGGTATTGGGCTCCTGGGCCGCCGGTAACCTGTTTGCCCTGCTGACGCAGGAGTTTTCCATGGTCTTCACCTGGCTGCCGGTAGCGATGGCCTGCGGTTTTTCCGCCCTGATTGGCCTGACGTTTGGCTATTTTCCAGCGCGCCGCGCGGCGCGACTGAACCCGACGGAGGCGCTGGCCCGCGAATGAGACCGCTGACTTTATTACCGTTAATTGTATTGCTGACGGGCTGCGGGAATTTAACCCGCAGCGATTATCAGCGCCCGCTGCTGTCGGTGCCGGAGAACTGGCAGCGGACGGAGGGAGACAGCATCGCGCGCTCGCAGGAGAAAGCGCAGCGCTGGTGGGACCGTTTCGGCGACGAACGTCTGTCGCGGGTGGTGGGGCAGGTGCTGGAAAGCAATAACGATCTCGCCGCTGCCGCCTTAACCCTTAAGCAGGCGCGTATTTCCGCTGGGCTCACCCGGACCAATATCAGCCCCGACGCGAGCCTCAACGGCTCCGGCAGTAACTCAAAACCGCTCAACAGCGGCGGTTCGCAGGAGAGCTACAGCGCCTCACTGTCCCTGAGCTATGAGCTGGATCTGTGGGGCAAGCTGGCGCGGATCCGGGAGCAGAGCGAATGGGAGGCGATAGCCAGCGAGCAGGACTACCGGGCGACGATCCTGTCGACGATTGATACCACCGCGCAGCTGTACTGGAACATCGCTCTGCTGAACCAGCAAATGACGTATCAGGCGGCGAGTCTGGATATCGCCAGGCAGACGCTGGCGCAGATTGAGTCCTGGCAGCGAGCGGGGAAAGTGGGCCTGCTTGATGTGCTGCAGGCGCGGCAGACGGTCATCAGCCGGCAGAATCAGCTGCTGAGCCTGAAGCAGCAGCGGGCGATTTCCCGTAACGCGCTGGCGCTGCTGCTCAACAGACCGCCGGCTCAGCACACCGATGAGTCCTCCGCGCTGGATGTGCGTCAGCATATCGCCATTGCCAACGCCACGCCGCTGGCCGCGCTCGCCAGCCGGCCGGACCTGCAGGCGGCGGAATCCCGCCTGCGGGCGGCGCTGGCGGGCTCAGATGCCGCGCGGCTGAGCTTCTATCCCACGCTCTCGCTGCAGGGAACGCTGAGCGCCGGAAGCCAGCTCTTTCACCAGTGGTTTAACGACCCGCTGCGCACCGTGGGCAGCAGCGTTTCCGCGCCCTTTATCCAGTGGAACACAGTACAGCTCACCGTGGAGCAGGCCAGCGTGAAGGTACAGCAGGAGGCGGTGAACTTTCGCCGCACCGCCTATACCGCGCTGTCGGAGGTGGACAACGCGATGGAGAAGCGGCTTAACGCCGACGAGCAGCGCGATCGTCTGCTGCAAACGCTGCAGCTGGGCGAGCAGCGTCTGGCGCTCACCGGGAGCCGCTATCGCTCAGGGGCGGTGGATTATCAGACTCTGCTGAACGCCCAGGACGCGCTGCTTGATGTGCAGAACAGCCTGGCGCAGAACCAGTACGACTATCTTTATGCCACTTTGCAGCTTTGGCTGGCGCAGGGAGGCATTAACCCGCAACAGAGGACTTCCCAGAATGAGTCACAGTAACTCCCCTTATCGCGTGGTGATAACCGGCTATGGCGCGGTGACTCCCCTCGGCGATAGCGCCGCCGAAAGCTGGCAGGCCATCATGGATTATCGACGCGGCTACCGCTATGTGGATCTCTCCGCGAACGGTATTCACACGCATTTTATCGGTCAGGTGGCGAATGAACCCAGCCTTAAGGGGGTTCCCGCCGCGATTCGTCGGCGTCTGCCGCGTCACGCGCGTCTGGCGCTGGCCGCCGCGCGGGAAGCGGTGGCGATGGCCTTTGCGGGGGAAGCTCCCACGGCGTTTTATGACCCGCTAATGTGCGGCGCCATCATCGGCTCCGGCTGGGCAGGGCTGGATGAAAGCTATCTGGCGGTACCCGAGTTTGAGAAAACCGGCGTCTCCTCGCCCTTTAGCTGCTTTTTTTCCATGCCAAACGTGAGCACCGCCGCCTGTAGCCAGCAGTGGAATTTGCGCGGCTATCAAAATACCCCGGTCGCGGCCTGCGCCACCGGCACTATCGCTGTCGGCGAGGCCTATGATGCGATTCGCTTTGGCCGCGCCAGCATGCTGCTCGCCGGCGCCGGGGAATCGCTAAACAGCGTTTGCGCGATCTGGAATATCGATGTGCTCGGCGCGCTGAGCCGGGAAATGGAGTCGCCGGAGCGGGCTAGCTGTCCGTTCAGCCTGCAGCGCAGCGGGTTCGTGCTTTCGGAAGGCGGGGCGGTGCTGTGCCTTGAGGAGCGCGAGAGCGCCCTCGCGCGCGGGGCGACGATCCTGGCGGAGGTCACCGGCTATGCTAATTTCTCCGACGCGGTGGATTTTACCTCCCCGGCGGAGGACTGCGTAGCCCGCGAGCAGACCATCCGTTGGGCGCTGCGTGGCGCAGATCTCCAGCCTGCCGACCTCGATTATATCAACGCCCACGGCACCTCCACGCCGCTCAACGATCTCAACGAAACGCAGTCGCTGAAAAAGGCGCTGGGCGACGAGGCGTACCGTATCCCGATTTCCAGCACCAAAGCCTACTCCGGGCATCTGATTGCCGCCGCAGGGAGCTTCGAGACCATTGTTTGTCTGCAGGCGATGGCGGCGGGGATCCTGCCTGCGACGGCCCATTTAACCCAGCCTGACCCGCAGTGCGATCTCGACTATATCGCTGAAGGGCACCGTCAGGGGGAGATACATCGGGCGCTGAATCTGAGCTTTGGTTTCGGCGGCGCGAACGCCGCGCTGGTGCTGGAGAAACACGCGTGACGCTGCTGCACTACACCCTTGCCGACGCGCGGCAGTGGGCGGCGTTTTCCGGCGACGAAAACCCGATTCACTTCGACCTCGCGGCAGCGCGCCAGATGGGCGGGGGACAGTTGAGCGTCCACGGAATGCGCGCGCTGCTCGACGTGAAGCGCGATGCCCACTCCCGGCTGTACCACCCTGAGCGTTACGTAAAATGCCAGGTTCGCCTGCGCAGGCCAATATGGTGCGATACCGACTGGCTGTTAACGCCCGGGGTAGCCAAAAATCGCCTTTTATCCGCCACATCGGTCAGCAATCCGCAGGATGGCGAACTCTGCCTGTCCTGCCAGATGAGCACGGCGGCCGAGCCGGAATCGCTGGTGGGTAAACAGCCCTGCACGATTGCGCCAAAGACGCTGCGCGAGCTGCAGTCCTGCTTCAACGCCGCCTGGCCCGGCCTGGCGCAGTGGCAGTTTCTTGATGCCTTGCTGTTCCGCCAGCTGATTGGCGATCCCGCGCTGCTGCGCCAGGAGAACATCGCGGCCCTGCTCGGGCCGGGGGAAACCTCGTTGCAGCAAATATTTACCCGCTATCCGGTGCTGCAAACCCACCAGGAGGTGGTGTTTGATGCTCGTCTCGCGGGCAAAGCGACGCCGATTTGGCCCGAATCTCTGGCGCTCTGGCTGCTGCCCTCGCTGGTGGTGGGCCAGGCCGAACAGGGGGCGCTGGTGCGCATCGCCGCGGCGGCGCAGCTGGATGACCTGATAATAACGAACGTGGTCACGCTAAAAGTTGGCCCCGTGCATAATTGATAATTAAGGATAATTTATGACTGCCTATGATGAAGTTCTGCAAAAAGTATGTGAAATGATTTGCGATGCGAAAGACCTGGAACCGGATGAGATTGATGAGAATACGCCGCTGGTTCGTCTGAAATTAGATAGCCTGGACTACGTCGAGCTCATGGTGCTGGCAAAACGTGAATTCAATATCACCCTGGAGGCGGACTGGTTTATTCACAATCCGGGGATCACCCTGGGCGAACTGTGTCAGCACATCAGCAAAGAGTCAGGTAACTGATATGGCGCAACAATGGATATTGGTGACCGGCGGCAGCCGCGGTATCGGTCGGGCGCTGGTCACCGGCCTGGCGCAAAGCCGGAACGTGGTCTTTACCGCCCGCGATGAGGCTGCGATTAACGCCACCCAGGCGGCGAGCGAAAACTCCGCCCACCGGGTGCAGGGATACGTCTGCGACGGCAACGACGCGTCGCGGGTTGAACAGCTTGCGCAGGCGCTACTGGCCGAGCGGGGGGCGCCGGAAGCGATTATTCACAATGCCGGGATAGCTCGCGATGGCCTGCATATTCATCAGGACGCCGCGCTCTGGCGCGAGGTGTTGGAAACCAATGTGATCTCGATGATTAACTGGAACCGGGTGCTGCTGCCGGCGATGCTCACGCAGCGGCGGGGCTCCATCGTGATGATGTCGTCGGTCAGCGCGTTAAAGGGCAACGTGGGGCAGACGGCGTACGCCGCGAGTAAAGCAGCGATGAGCGGTATTGCGCGCTCGCTGGCGCTTGAGGTCGGGCGCTTCGGCATTCGGATCAACTGCCTGGCGCCGGGCCTGATCCGTACGGAGATGCTGGAGGAGATACCCGCGCAAAAATTGAAAGAGATGCGCCAGTCGATACCGCTACGCCGATTGGGCGAAACGGATGATGTGCTGCAGGCGGTGGCGTTTTTAATCGGTGAGGGGAGCCAGTATATGACCGGGCAAACCCTGGTTCTGGACGGCGGATTGAGCGCCTGAGTCTGTGATTAGGCCGGCTTAGCTTCTAAAGGGAATGCGTGAGTTGCGCAATGCGATTCATTAACGCCTGTATTTCGCCAGCGGTTGCACGATAGACCTGGATAATCTGTGGGGAATATTGGGCAATCAGGGATAACATAAACGGGGGAATTTCCTCTCCCGGGTTATTTTTTATTAACTGCGCCAGCGACTTCTCTTCCGCTTTCGGTCCATTTAGCGCATGGACCACCCGTCGGCTCACCGCGATAAGCACGGCTTCTGGCTTAAGGATTTCCTCGTGTAATTGAAGCGGCGCGGGGCCATTTTGTATGGACATCCACTCAGAAATATCATCAATACCTTCAATAGGATAAAGCGTGTGCCGGGCGTTGTCTGACGCACCAACGCGTTTTGACGGCGGGCTATGATCCAGACAGGAAATATTATGCAGTAACCCGCCAATTTCTACTTTCAGCGCTTGCGTCGCGCTCATTTCTATTTTTGTCGCCAGATAACCGGCAATGTGCCCGACGGCGGCGGAGTGCCAGGGCGTCTGCTGACTGAATTGATCGATAATAAAAGAGACCAGCTCGGCAATATCGCGGAGGTTGTGTAAAGAGAGGGTGTCGTTATGGACGCCGGAGATCGCGTTAATGTAATCGCGATAATCGGTGGACGCCATGACGGACCAGAAATGGCCATCGGCGGAGAGCGTTCTGAAGGCCTGAATATACTCCTGTTTATAAAGAATATTAGCTCCGGCAGCAACGATGTCGACCAGCTTGTTGCTTAAAAAGGCGCTATGGTCGGTACGGTGCTCGCAATAAAGTACATCCAGCCGGTCAGCGAAGAAGAGCAGATGGCTCTCTTCGGGCACCCGCTCACCTTCAATATAATGCCCCAGACCGTTGCGCCAGCGGGTGTGATGATAGCGAACGATTCTGTTGAGCGGGCGAAACAGCGGAATTCGGTTAAGCAACTCGCTGCCGATTAGCGCGTGATTATTATGTTCATTATCGATGTAGTTGAGCGGCTCAAGGCGCGACTTTTCATTTAATCCGCCGACATCATGAATAAGCGCGGCGAGAATGGTTTTACGCCGCTGGGCCGCAGAAAAATTGACTAAATTTGCCAGATGCGATGCGATAAACGCCGTTCTGACATGGTGCAGATTTAGCCGTGGGTTAATCATATCAATGATATTAGCGATGCTGGCTAACGTCGGTAGTAAATGTATCGTCATGATATCTTTATAATTAAAATTAATGAGATAAATCTCAATCAATGATTGTTTTTTGACGCTGGCAACCATATTGTGGGAACGTTTGGTTACCGAATAAAATAGTATCATCATTAACGCGATTGATATAGATGATTCTATCATTAGTTTGGTTGCCAAAGAGGATTTTTTGCGCGATGTTATCAGGCGTATTATCACCGTTGTGGCGAGTGGTTTGCGAATCAGAAATATAAAAAAGATGACCCGCAGCGGTGCTTTTTTTTAAGGTGATGGAGAGGGTGCGCGAGACAATGTATTTATCTCCCGCGCTGGTGAGCAATCCCTCAAGGTTGATTATAAGACGATGGTTGGAAAACTCAGCGGACAGCAAGCCCTGGGAGCGGAGAACATTCTCATTTATTTCCTCTGTAAGATCGTATTGTGATTTACAGGAGAAAGCGTCATGGCTGTTGAAACAAATGTACAGGATGGAAGCTAATGCCAGCGTTAGCGTACAGGCCAGCGCGATAAAAGCGTATTTACGCATTTTTTATTTCCTTATAGTAGTAACTGTGGCACTGCTGGTACTTTATATCGCATTTGAGTATGAATATATCCATATAAATACCTAAGTCCTGTTCCTGATTTAATTGTCGGTTGAAAAGATAAATTTTCTTGGGTGTAGAACAATCGAGCCCCGAGGGGAACAGCTTTTTATTTCTGAGTATTTCCCCCACGCGTAGCGCTCCTGCGCCATAAAAAATACATTTATCCTGAGTAAAAATCGCTGTAGGGGACTGTTTTTGATGGGTAAAAAACTGTAAAAGTAGCATCAAAGCTATCACCATCGGGATAAATAAAATGGCGACTTTGCGGTGTTGCCACAGCAAACTACGCCTGGGAGGTTCAGGGGCCAGCGTCGGGAGAGTGAAAGAGGAGGAGTAATCATTGTCGCTGGTGATAATGACTTCCTCAGAAATTTTAAAGCCAATTCGCGGTACCGTAATAATCACATTTTTCTCAACGCCCAGATCCGCAAGGCTGCGACGCAGCGTTGAGATGTATTGATTCAGGTTGCTATTAGAAGGTCTGGCGCCATATTTTTCAAACACCGACTGAAAAATGTCAACGCGAGAAATAATATCCCCACGGTATTGTAACAGATTGGTCAGGAGGCGAGTGGAAGTAGCAGAGAGTTCAATACAATCACCGGTCAAAAGATTGACCAGCGATGCTTCCTCAGTATCAAATGTAATAAATCCCTCTATATCGAACCGCATTTTTATCTCCGCACGGAATTAAAAATTCACTCTTTATATCAGGGTTTTTATCATAAAAAAAAGTGAATTTCAGATAAATGTACTGTTTAAGTTGAAATTTAAAGCTAATGTTGCCGTTTTCGTAGGGGCAATCCATACTGCCGTGTACTTAATGACAGAAGGAGCTGACTCATGAAGATTTCATTTTCACCCTGTACCCCGCATTCACATCAAAATTCTGTGGCTGCAGTTGAAAGTTTACGAGTATTGATGAGTTCAATGGGCATCAATAAATTCTCCGGGGTCATTGTACCAGAGCAGGAGTATATTCTTTATGTATTGAAAGAACATGAACCTGAAGGGTTACTTACTCGTGAATTAGCGGACAGGTGCGAAATGTCAATTTATAAAGTCAGACATTTACTACTGCCGTTAGAGAAGTATGGTCAGGTGATTAGAATAAAAGTTAATAAGCATCATAAATGGTATTTTTATAATAAATAATATATGTCAAGGGCTATATTAACAAGAGGTAATGTTGTTTGCAATAAAGATAGAGATCTTGACTGTTTTTTTTATGTTTTTAGATTATTAACAAATAATATCTCGCAAATGATAGAGAATATTCTTAATAATGAGAACTCGCGACTCTTATGAAAAAGATGTTTTGCTATCGACCGGCCGATAAGCAATTATGAATAATGACAGATAATTCTTATAATAGATGTTTAATCGATAGCCAACGACCTGGGATGGCCGCTTTGTTGAGGAAATGATGCTTTTGTTTCTAAAGTGTTAAGTTGACGATATGACTATCTGATGCACTTGATGTTGGCGGGCGGTGAGATAAGGAGATGGATAAGAAAGAGATATAGAGAATAATCGACGGCAGTTTTTAACGCACGCCGGCTTAAGCGCCATGAGTCCCTCCTGTTTCTGTTGTGCTTCTGCAGAGATATCTTTTGGGCTATACGAATGCGTATCGGCAGTAAAAGATAAAATAATGTGATCCAGTTCAATAATATCCACCATGAGATAATATCTTTCTCAGGTCTATACCCTAAATAATTCGAGTTGCTTAAAGGCGGCAAGGGAGTGACAAATTCGTCGGGAACGAATTTGACCAGCCGAAGGCTGGCCTCCGGTGAGAGGCAGGAGCCTCTCATTAGTCCCCAGGAGCATAGATAACTATGTGACTGGGGGGAATGAGCGTAGCCAACACATAAGCAACTTGAAGTATGACGGGTATATATTACTGTTGGTGTCCCTTGGCGTCATTAAAGTTGATGCTCGCTGATGTCCAGTATGCTGGACAAATCTCATGGCTAATGTGCGATGCGTTAATTAACTGCAACAGCGTGCCGGGCAATTAGGGTGTTATTTGATATGAATTAATAAAATGGCTGCGCCAGTCACGTTACTGTAGGGCTAAATATTATGGTTATCAAACACTCGAATTGAGGGAGCACAAATGGCTTACAGAATGATTTTAAACGAAACCTCTTATTTTGGCCCAGGTTCGATTCGCTGTATCGTTGATGAAGTTAAAAAACGCGGGTTCAAAAAAGCGCTGGTGGTCACGGATAAGGATCTGATTCGTTTTAACGTCGCAACAAAAGTTTTTGCTATTCTCGATGAAGCCGGGCTGCCTTACAGCATTTTTGATGAGGTGGTCCCGAATCCCACGATTGAGGTTGTGCAGCAGGGCGTAGAGACGTTTAAACAGTCGGGCGCCGACTACCTGATCGCTATCGGCGGCGGCTCACCGCAGGATACCTGTAAGGCAATAGGCATCATCATTAATAACCCGGAGTTCGCCGATGTCCGCAGTCTCGAAGGCGGGGCGGAGACGAAAAACGCCGCCGTGCCGATGATTGCCATCCCAACCACCGCCGGTACGGCAGCCGAAGTCACCATCAACTACGTGATTACCGACGTACAGAATCGCCGCAAATTTGTTTGCTACGACCCGCACGATATCCCGGTAGTGGCGATCATCGATGCCGAGATGATGAGCAGCATGCCGGCCAGCCTGAAGGCGGCGACCGGCGTCGACGCGCTAACCCATGCGATTGAAGGCTACATCACTAAAGGCGCATGGGAACTCACCGACATGCTGCATCTGAAGGCTATCGAGGTGATTGGCCGCTCGCTGCGTGCTTCCGTACAGGGCGACGCGCAGGGCGCGGAAGGGATGGCGCTGGGGCAGTATATTGCCGGAATGGGCTTCTCGAACGTCGGTCTGGGGCTGGTCCACGGTATGGCCCACCCGCTGGGCGCGTTCTACGGTACGCCGCACGGCGTGGCTAACGCGGTGCTGCTGCCGCATATCATGGCCTACAACGCCGAATATACTGGCGAAAAATATCGCGACATCGCGGTGGCCCTCGGCAACAAGCAGGCGTCAACTCTGCCGATTGCCGAAGCGCGTCAGGCAGCCATTGAGGCGGTGGCGCAGCTGAATCGCGACGTCAATATCCCGGCGCGCCTGCGCGATGTCGGTATGAAAGAAGAGGATATTGATGCCCTTGCGGCGGCGGCTCTGGCGGACGTGTGCACCGGCGGCAACCCGCGTGACACCAGTCTGGAAGAGATTAAAGCGCTGTATCGGCAGATCTTCTAATTTGCCAATCGCAGCGAAGCCGGTAGACATACCGGCTTCGCTGTTCAGAAAGGAACGTTTTCACAGGGCGGGGCGTTAGCCGCCGCCCGGCATAATCATTTCATCAGTTCACGGCGCCAGATAGACCTGCGGAACGGCCGCATCGGGATGTTCCCCCATGCTGACCTCCGCGCCGTACCAGCGGCTGATAATCGGCTGCTGGATCACCTCCTGCGGCGTGCCCTCGGCTACCAGCTTCCCCTGATACAGTAGCAGAATCCGGTCGGCCCACAGCGCCGCGAGGTTCAGGTCGTGCAGCACTATGCAGACGTGCAGCCGGCTGCTGCGGGTCAGGCGTTTGAGCAGGCGCAGCAGGTGCTGCTGGTAATAGAGATCCAGCGCGGAAGTGGGTTCATCGAGAAACAGCCAGCCCTCGGGGGCGCCATCGCGCCACAGCTGCGCCAGACAGCGGGCCAGCTGCACCCGCTGCTGTTCGCCGCCGGAGAGGGAAGGGTAGCGTCTCCCGGCCAGATGATCGCAGCCGGTCTCTTCCATCACCCGGCGGATCATCTCCGCATTTGCTACGCCGCCCCACGGCGAACGGCCCATGGCGATAACCGTCTCAACCGGCCAGTCGGCGTGAAGCTGGGTACGCTGCAGCATCACCGCCCGGCGGCGGGAAAGCGTTTCTGCCGACCAGCTCTCCAGCGGACGGCCCTCCACCACCCGTACGCCACCGTCGGGCGTTAAATAACCGGTCAACAGGCGCAGCAGGGTTGATTTACCGGCGCCGTTGGGGCCAATCAATGCCGTCATTCCACCGCCGCAGAGCTGGAGCGAAACATCATGAATAATCTGCCGGTTACCCAGACGCAGCGACAGCGAACGCGCGCTATAGCGGTTATCCATGGGTCCCTTTCTCCCGACGAAAAATCAGCCACAGAAACCACGGCGCGCCGAGTACGCTGGTCAACAGCCCGACCGGCATCTCGGCGGGGGCGGCAACGGTACGCGCCAGCGTGTCGGCCAGCAGCAGTAACATCGCGCCGCACAGCAGCGAACCGGGGACCAGGCCGCGATGGTCCGGCCCCAGCCACATCCGCATCAAATGCGGCACGACCAGACCGATAAAGCCGATAATGCCGCTGATAGCCACCGCCGACGCCACCAGCAATGCGCTGCACAGCAGCAGTAGCCGCTGCAGGGCGCGAACGTTGACGCCGAGGTAGTGCGCTTCTTCATCGCCCAGCTGCAGCAGGTTAAGCCGTGAAGCCATCGCCCACACCACGATGGAAGCCGGGATCATCAGCGTGGCCGCCACCAGCAGCGTCGACCATTCCGCCTGCCCGAGGCTGCCCATCCCCCAAAGCGAAAGCTGGCGCAGCTGGGTATCGTTGCTGATCCACGCCAGTACCCCGACCAGCGCGCCGCACAGGGCGTTAATGGCGATGCCGACCAGCAGCAGGCGCGAAAGCGAGGCGTCTCCCACCCGGCTGAGGATAAAAATCACCACCATCACCGCCATGCTGCCGACAAACGCCGCCAGCATCGGGGCGTACAGCGCCACGAGCGGCGGCACCGACAGAGGCAGCACCAGCCAGCAGGCGACCGCCAGCGCCGCGCCGCCGCTGATCCCTAACAGCCCCGGATCGGCGAGGGGGTTGCGAAACAGCCCCTGCATCACGCAGCCGGAGAGCGCCAGCGCGGCGCCGACCAGCAGCGCCAGCAGCACTCGCGGCAAACGAATGGTCAGCCAGATGTTTCTCAGGATCTCATCGCCGGAGGGCAGCAGGCTGGCCAACGGCAGACGCATGGCGCCCAGGGTCGTGGCGAGCAGCGTCAGGACAATCAGCAGCAGCGTCATTAACCACAGATGACGGGCAGGGTGGGAGCGCATCAGGGCAGCTGCTCCGCTTTTTGCCGCAGCGCGAGCACCGCCTGCGGGGTGCGCGGACCAAAGCCGAGCAGGGCCATATCATCTATCACCAGTACCTGTTTATGGCGTCCCGCAGGCGTCTGCGCCAGCCCCGGCAGCTTCCAGAGCCCGGCTTCGCCGCCCATGCCTTTCAGCCCATCGGCGGAGATCACCACCAGGTCCGGCGTGCTGGCGATAACGCCCTCCTGCGACATGCTGCGATAATGGTCGAAGCTCTGCATGGCATTTTGCAGCCCGGCCGCCCTGATTGCGCCATCCGCCGCGGTTTGTTTCCCGGCCACCATGGTATTCATGCCGCCGTGGCTGAGAATAAACAGCACCCGCTTGTTCACGGGCTGCGACGGAATTTGCGCGATCTGCTGATGAACCTTCTGGCGCAGGGCGTTACCTTCGCTCTGCTTACCAAGGGCGTCGGCAATCACGCCAATTTTTGCCTCGATTGCCGGCAGGTCGTAGCCGCCCGGGACGTTGATCACCTTAACCTTATTCTCTTCAACCTTTTTCAGCACCAGCGAGGGCTGCGCCTGGGCGCTGGCCAGCACCAGCGTCGGCCGCAGGGAGAGGATCCCCTCGGCGTTCAGCTGGCGGATATAGCCCACATCCGGCAGGCTCTGCGCGGCGGCAGGCCAGGTGCTGGTGCTGTCTTTCGCCACCAGCTGCCGCTGGGCGTTGAGGGCGTAAACCACCTCCGTGACGTCTCCGCCGAGTGACACAATGCGCTCGGCGGCGGCGCTGGCCAACAGCGGGAACGCCGCAAGCAATATCAGCCAGCGCTTCATGCGATGAGTCCTTCGGTAGTCAAACGATCGACCTGCGCACGCCACTGCGCCTGCTCCGGATGGCCTTCGCTGCGTTGACCGAACAGCTGTGCGATCTGCGTGCCATCTTTGGCGAACAGCTCGACGCTGGTGACGTGGCCGTCAGAGGTCGGTTTGCGGGTCACCCAGATTTCATCCACGCTCTCCTCGCGCAGATGCAGGGTAAAAGCGGTGTTGAAGATATTCAGCCAGCCGCGCATCGGAGCGACTTTTTCCAGCGCGCCGGTGAAGATCTGCACGCAGCCGCGGTTGCCGACAAAAATCATGATCTCGTTGCCATCCTGGCGGATCGTTTCCAGCAGGCCCGGCAGCGTCTGGGTGTCAATGCGGCAGGCGAGGTCGTCGCTGACCAGGCGGAAAGCCTGCTGGCGCGACAGGCTATATTTTCTCAGCAGGCCGAAGAACTGGTGAACGTCGGTCATGGCCCGCCATTCATTTTCCAGCGCCGCCGCGTCGGCGGAGTCGGCATATTTCAGCGGTTCGGCCGGGCGAATCGCCAGCGGGGCAGGCGATTGCTGCGTATGCCCGGCAATCAGCGCATCCCAGGCCGCCATGTCGGTATTGCCGGTGGTGTAAACCTTGAGCAGCGCGTCGCCGTGCGGATCGAAGAACTGGATGCTCTGGCGGCCGTTGTCGTTCAGGCGAAAAGCGCTGGCCCACTGGCTGAGAAACAGGCGCAGATCGAGGGCGCGCGGATTGAGCACCAGCCCGGCGTGGCCGCTCAGATGCTGATGGGTAAATTCGCCGACCTGCTCATGCACCGCGTATTCGTTGCGGCAGATGCATTTGGTTTCCCCCACGGTTTCCAGCGCCGTCAGAATGGCGCGGGCGTCGTCCTGCAGACGTACGGCATCGTAGCCCAGGCGGGCTTCGGTCAGCTCGGCTTCGCTAATCCCCATTTCGGCGGCGATATCGCGGGCGTATTTCGCGGAAGATTGCGCTTTCGTGGTCAGATAGCGCTGCCACAGCGGGGTATGTTGCGGTTGGGTGTTTTGCATAATTCACATCCTTCTCTACGATGAGTTTCCCCGGCGCGCGGCCGGGGAGCAGGTTTCTTATTATTGGCCGGTCAGAAATCGACGTTCACGCCCAGCTGCCAGGTGCGGCCAGGCATCACCGCCAGCGCTCTGTCGTTGGCGTCCTGGTTCGTCGCCGTTTCGATATTGCGGCTGCTCAGATAATCCCAGTATTTACGATCGGTAATGTTGTACACGCCGCCGTTGACGCGCACGTTCTTCGCGACCTGCCAGTACGCGGTCCAGTCCAGCATGCCGTAGCCCGGAACGCGCATATACTCGCTGGTCGAATCGGTAATCGCGGAGCCGGAGTTGGTATAGCTTTCGCGGTTGGTGGCGGTGGCGCGCTTGCCCTTAACAAAGGTGGCGGTCAGCGCGGTGCCGTACACTTTTGCCGGATCGTCCCACGCCACGCCGACGATGGCCTTCATTGGCGCGACGCTATCGAGGTCGACGTACTTATCGCCGCTGTAGCTGGATTTCGATTGCCCTTCACTATAGCCGTAAGCGAGGGTGGCACTCAGGCCGTTAACCTCTTCAAACCAGGTGCCAAAGTTGAATTTAGCGCTGATTTCGCCGCCGTAGATGTACGCTTTATCGCGGTTTTCCGCCTGGTAAATGGTGTAGATGTTCGACGGTACGTTAGTGAACTGCGTCGGATTATTGGCGCGGGTGTAGCGGGTATAGGCGATAAAGTTCTTATAGGTGTTGTAGAACAGCGCGGTACGCATGGTGATGCCTTCCGCCACTTCGCCTTTCATCCCCCACTCAACGTTATCGCTGGTTTCGGTTTTCAGATCGGTGTTGCCGATCAGCGCATACTGGGCGCGTCCGGCGTAGCTGGAGCCGAGGTTCCACGAACCGTATAGCTGGCTGGCGTTCGGGAACTGCGCGCCGCGCTGATATTGCAGATAAGTCATCAGGCGCGGGGTGATATCGTACTGCAAGACCAGCGACGGCAGCGCCTGGGTATCAGCGTTCTTACCGTACAGATTTGACACGTCGGAACCGGTCAGCACGCTGCTGTTGTTGGCCAAATCGGAGACGTTTTCCGGTTTGGTCGACTGATGCATCACGCGAATGCCCGGGATAACCGCAAAGTTATGGCCGTCGAGGTCGAAGTTAATTTTGTCCTGCAGGAAGCCGGCGACGATATAGCCGCGGCTGTCGGCGTCCGGCTGCATAATCTGGCTATAGGCGCTCGGGGTTGGCGACTGGGTTAACGGCCGCTGGGTTTTCGTCGTGCTGGCGTTAAAACCGGCGCTCAGATCGTGGCGGCCTATCGATTTCGCCAGCGCGCTCTGAATCCCCCAGGTGTCGGTATCGTAGTCGGAGCTCACCGTTTGCATCGCGCGGGTGACGCTGTCCGGCATATATGTCCAGTCATGGGCCTCGGTATGCTGGTAGTAGACTTTGGTCGATACGCTGTCGATATAGTCGTTCATCGGCGTCCAGTCGTCTTTCAGGCTCAGGCCCCAGCGGCGGGTCTGGCTGGTCTGGTTTGACGTACCGATAACGCTGTTGCCGCTGGAGTCCCAGGCGTCGTAATGCGTGTGGTTCGTTTTATGGTAATAATCGAAGGTGCTGGTGAACTTATGTTCGTCATTCGGCTGCCAGATCCCGGAGGCCATAAAGGCGTCCGAGTGCCAGTTTGCCGGATAGGAATCAACGGTCCCGCTGTTATTTTCCGTCTCCTGACCGTCGCGACGGCTGTAGACGAAGATCCCGCGCAGGGTCTCATCGCCGCCGGCGACCGTGACGCCGTTGTGCCAGCTGCGATCGGACGAGTCGTAGCCGCTGCGGTAGCCGAAGGCGCTGGTTTTGCCCGGATGCAGATAGTCATCCGCGGATTTCGGGCGGAAAGAGACGTTGCCGCCGATGGCGCTGTTGGCGGTTTCCGTTGATGTCGCCCCGGACTGAATATCGATGCTGCCGTACATATAGGGGTCAATATAGTCGCGGCCCATACCGAAGGTATTGAGGCCCGCGCGGCTGGCGTAGCTGCGTCCGGTGGCGTTCGGCTGGGCGATGCCGTCGACGTCGATCCCGACGCGGTTGCTCTCCATGCCGCGGATATTGTAGCCGGTATAGCCGCCGCGGTCGAAGCCGCTTTTGCCGTTGCCGGAACCGCCGCTGGCGCCGGTGGCGCTAATGAGCGGCTCGTAGCGCATGATCGAGCCAAAGTCGTTGGCCCCTTTATCCTGCAGCTCCTGAGCGCCGATCGAATGTTCGCTGCCCGCTTTCAGCAACGGCGCCGGCGCGGTAACGGTCATCCGTTCCGAGCTGTCATCAGTCGATGCGCTGCTGGTGGTTTTCGCGGTGGTATCAGCCGCCCCGGCGGAAGTCTGATAAATTGCTGTAAGCAAAGAAGTCACCAGCAGGCTTTTCTTGAACCATGCTGTTGATTGAGTGGAGTTATACATAGTAGCCACGCCTTAATCATTATTAGTATTGGCTCACGCGTTACTTCCAGAGTGCAGGTGTGTCCGGTTATTCCGTTACTGGACGTTTTTTCTCCATGCTTGTTGATTGCGAATGGTAATGATAGGTATTATCGTTTGCAACAAAATAATCATGTTATCTTCAATTAATCTGCAAGTTGTTTACAATTTGCCCTTTTACCGACAGCGAGAAGCCGATGAGCCATAAAGCCGCGATTACCATCACCTACTGTTCGCAGTGCAACTGGATGCTGCGCGCCAGCTGGATGGCACAGGAACTGCTGCACAGCTTTAGCACCGATATCGCTTCGGTCACGCTGGTTCCGGGAACCGGCGGGATCTTCGTGGTGGCCGTTGATGATGTGCAAATCTGGGAGCGCAAGCAGGATGGTGGTTTCCCCGACGCGGCGGAGCTCAAGCGCCGGGTGCGCGATGTGTGCTTCCCGGAAAAACCGCTGGGGCACGTGGATAAACCGGCATAATCCTCAGGGAGTATGGGGCTGCATCGTCCTCTCTGAATGTGTATTATGAATGCATCTTTATCGGAGGGAACAGGCGATGGCGGGCAAACGTATTGCGCGGGAAAAAAAGACCATTAGCAGCATGATTGCGCTCTACCAGCGCCGCTGCCCGGATGCCCGCGACGACGCTGAACACTATCAGGCGCTCAACGGCTATGCCGACAAGCGGCTGGATAAGTGCGTATTTGGCGAAGAAAAGCCCGCCTGCAAGCAGTGCCCGGTGCACTGCTATCAGCCCGCGAAACGCGAAGAGATGAAGCAGATTATGCGCTGGGCGGGGCCGCGGATGCTCTGGCGGCACCCGATCCTGACGATTCGCCACCTGATCGATGACAAACGCCCGGTGCCGGAGTTACCGGAAAAGTATCGGCCCAAAAAGCCGCAATAAACTCCCCGGCTCGCGCTGCGCTTAGCCGGGCTACAATTCGTGCGGTCT
>NZ_JBEAIG010000049.1:0-144406 GCF_040064575.1 Klebsiella sp. CN_Kp106
CTTTCGCTCACCGTTGCGAGGTGGCGTATATTACGCTTTCCTCTTTCAGAGTCAAGCGTTTAATTTCGCTTTTCTCTGCCGGTATTCATCGCTGAATCCCGCTGACCCGGCGGGCTGTAAGCCGTTGTTCCGTGTCAGTGGAGGCGCATTATAGGGAGTTATTCCGAAGTGACAAGGGCTAAATGCAAAAAACTTTTTAACCGCCTCTTTTTTCATCATTACGGCGCGTAATGTAGCAAAAAACCGGCGTTTTGCCGTTTTAACCAACGAAGTAAGCCGCCAGATGGCATACTGGTAAGGTAAAAAAGAGAAAGGAACGGCACGTATGTCTTTAAGCGCACAGCAGTTGGCGGCACAAAAGAATATCTCCTGGGTATTAGCGGAGAAGCTGGCTCAAAAAATTTTGACCGGTGAATATCAGCCAGAAAGTATCCTTCCAGGCGAGATGGAACTGGGCGAGCAGTTTGGCGTGAGCCGCACCGCCGTGCGTGAAGCGGTGAAGACGCTAGCGGCAAAAGGCATGCTTTTACCACGACCGCGCATCGGAACGCGGGTGATGCCACGCAGCAGCTGGAACTTTCTCGATAAAGAACTCCTGGCCTGGTGGTTAACAGAAGATAACTTCTCCGATGTTGTCAGCCATTTCCTCGTGATGCGCGGCAGTCTGGAACCTCAAGCCTGTTTCCTGGCGTCAACCTCAGGGACGCCGGAGCAAAAAGCCCAGCTCAACGCTTTGATGGAGGAGATGGTTGAGCTGAAGAGGAACTTTCAGCGCGAACGCTGGATTGAAGTCGATATGGCCTGGCATGAACATATATATGAAATGAGCGGCAACCCTTTCCTGATCTCTTTCGCTTCTTTATTTCATTCGGTCTATCACACCTACTTCACGTCGATTACGCAGAATGAAGTGGTGAAACTGGATCTGCACCAGGCAATCGTTGATGCCATTCTGGATAGCGACGGCTTGCGGGCGCTGAGCGCCTGCCAGGCGTTGTTGAGCGCTCCCAACCATTCCGATAAATAGCAAGGGTATCGAATGACCAAAAAGAAAGCCCGCAGTATGGCCGGGCTGCCATGGATCGCAGCGATGGCTTTTTTTATGCAGGCGCTCGACGCCACCATTCTGAATACAGCCCTTCCCGCTATCGCCCATAGTCTCAACCGTTCACCGCTAGCGATGCAGTCGGCCATTATCAGCTATACGCTGACGGTGGCCATGCTTATCCCGGTCAGCGGTTGGCTGGCCGACCGCTTCGGCACGCGAAAAGTGTTTATCATCGCCGTCAGCCTGTTTACCCTCGGTTCCCTGGCCTGCGCGCTTTCCAACTCCCTGATGGAACTGGTTATCTTCCGCGTCATTCAGGGCATCGGCGGGGCCATGATGATGCCGGTAGCCAGGCTGGCGCTACTGCGCGCCTATCCGCGCAGCGAACTGCTGCCGGTGCTCAACTTCGTCACGATGCCTGGACTGGTCGGCCCTATCCTCGGTCCCGTGCTCGGCGGCGTACTGGTGACCTGGGCCAGCTGGCACTGGATTTTCCTGATTAATATTCCCATCGGTATTATCGGGATCGTGTATGCCCGCAAGTATATGCCGGATTTCACCACGCCACGGCGCCGCTTCGACACGCTCGGTTTTATCCTGTTTGGCCTGAGCCTGGTTCTGTTTTCCAGCGGAATCGAGCTGTTTGGCGAGAAAATTGTCGCCACATGGATGGCTCTGGCGGTTATCGCCCTGAGCATCGTTTTACTGTGGGCCTATATTCGTCACGCTCGCCGCCATCCCACGCCGCTCATTTCGCTTTCTTTATTCAAGACGCATACTTTCTCTGTCGGGATTGCGGGAAACCTGGCCACGCGCCTGGGTACCGGTTGCGTTCCGTTCCTGATGCCGCTGATGTTACAGGTTGGCTTCGGTTATCCGGCGATCGTCGCCGGCTGCATGATAGCGCCTACGGCTATTGGTTCGATTATTGCGAAATCAACCGTCACCCAGATTCTTCGCTGGTTTGGTTACCGTAAAACGCTGGTTGGGGTCACGATATTTATTGGCCTGATGATCGCTCAGTTTTCGCTGCAATCGCCGGATATGTCGATCTGGATGCTGCTGCTGCCGCTCTTCATTCTGGGAATGGCAATGTCCACCCAGTTCACCTCCATGAACACCATCACGCTCGCCGATTTAACCGATGAAAACGCCAGCAGCGGCAACAGCATGTTGGCCGTGACGCAGCAGCTATCGATCAGTCTCGGGGTCGCCGTTAGCGCGGCGGTGCTGCGGTTTTATGAAGGATTCGATAGCGCAAATACCATCGAGCAGTTTCACTACACCTTTATTACCATGGGGGTTATCACCGTGGTATCGGCGCTGGTATTTACCTTATTAAGAGCAAAAGATGGCCGCAACCTGATTAAGGAGCGGCACAAACGTTAGGCTGAGCCGCGAACCACCAGCTCGGGGGTTAACTGTACGCGCTGCTGTTTTTGTCCCGGGTCGGCCATACGGTGAATCAGCACATCGATGGCCAGCTCGCCCAGTTCATCTTTCGGTTGATGAATTGTGGTTAACGGCGGCGTCATATAGCGCGCCAGTTCAATGTCGTCATAACCTACCAGCGCCATATCCTGTGGGATACGCAGACCGCTCTGATAAAGGGCCTGATAGGCGCCTACCGCCATCGCATCGTTACCGATAAACACCGCCTGCGGCAGCGCTGGCAGCATCAGCAGCTTCTGCATGGCGCTGAAACCGCCGCCAAACTCAAAATCGCTGCTAATCACATATCCTTCAGGTACCGTGAGTCCGGCTCGGGCCATCGCTTCCTGATATCCCTCCAGGCGCAGTCGGGCAGGAGTTTTATCCAGCGGACCCGCAATACAGGCAATCCGCGTATAGCCCTGGTCGATCAGATACTGCGTCGCCATATCGCCGCCCAGCAGAGAGTTATCCTGAATCAGATCGCTATCGCCGTCGAACGGCGCCCAGTCCATCATCACCGTCGGTACAGAAGGGTAGCGCTGCATAATCTCCGGCGAAGGTTGATGCGTTTCAGTGCACAGCAGCAGTAAACCATCGACGCGCTTTTGCATCAGCGTCTCCAGATTACGGTTCATCCGCTGTTCATCGCCTTCGGTATTACACAGCACAAGGCTATAACCCCGTTCAAAGCAGCTGCGCTCCACGCCGCGCACCAGCTCCGAGTAAAACGGATTGGTACTGGCGGTAATGAGCATGCCTATGGTGCGGGTTTGATTTAATTTGAGACTGCGCGCCAGCGCGGACGGCGCGTAGTTCAGGCTCTTAATCGCGGCGTCGACTTTAGCGGTAATAGCTTCGCTAACGAAACGATCTTTGTTGATGACATGAGAAACCGTCGAAGTGGAAACGCCCGCAATGCGGGCTACATCCTTCATGGTAGCCAATCGTTACCCCTGTTGACGTAAAAATTCGTCTATTTCTTTTCGCCAGGGCACGGAGGGCTGAGCCCCTTTGCGGGTGACGGCGATAGCGGCGGCGGCATGGGCAAAACGAATCGCCTGCGCCAGTTCGCTACCTTCAAGCAGCGCGGTGACCAGCGCACCATTAAAGGTATCGCCAGCGGCGATGGTATCAACCGCCTGCACTTTAAAACCGGGAACCCGACGACCTTCACCTTCGCTGCTGGCCCATACGCCACGGCTGCCAAGCGTAATGATCACCGTACCAATACCTTTATCATGGAGCACTTTGGCGGCTTTTGCCGCATCATCGTCGCTTTCTACGCGAACGTCGGTGAGCTTTTCCGCTTCGGTCTCGTTAGGGGTAATGATATCCACCAGCGTGAGCAGATCATCGGGCAGTTCACGTGCCGGCGCCGGATTGAGGATAACTGAGGTTTGATTCTGGTGAGCGATTTTCGCCGCGGCCAGTACGCTTTCCAGCGGCGATTCCAGCTGCATCAGCAGCGCCTGCGCGCCGGCAATACGCTCTTTTTCCGCATCAACCTGAGCCACGCTGAGCGCGGCGTTAGCGCCAGCATGAATACCGATAGTATTCTCACCTTCAGCGTTAACAAAAATCAGCGCCACGCCGGTTGATTCTCCGGCAACGGCCCTGATCGGCGCGACGTCGATATTATCGCTTTTCAGCTGACGACGAACGCGTTCGCCAATATCATCATCGCCGGTACAGGCGATAAAGGCGATATTGGCTCCGCTGCGTCCGGCAGCAACCGCCTGGTTTGCGCCCTTACCGCCAAAAGCGACCTGATAGTGATGACCGGTAACGGTTTCACCCGGCGTTGGGAAAGCGTCAAGATTCAGGATGTGATCGGCGTTGATACTGCCAAGGACGACAAGTTTGCCTGCGGTTTTCATAATCAATATTCCCGGAAAGCGCGCCACCGGAATCCGGTGGCGCATGCCCTGCTTTTCTTTATTATGTTGTCCCTCGGACCGTCGCCGATCCGAATCGCACATTATTGCTTAATGACCAGTTTCAACTCAACCGGATAGCTGGTTTCCACTTTTTCGCCCTTCAGCACTTTATCGGCTGTCTCAACGCCTTTCACGCCGATCTGCTCCGGTAACTGGGCGATGGTCGCTGCCAGTTTGCCACTATTTACCGCTTTTTCGCCATCCGGAGTGCCGTCAAATCCAACAACCATCACATCAGATTTGCCTGCCGTTTGCAGGGCACGCAGCGCGCCCAGCGCCATTTCATCGTTTTGGGCGAATACGGCCTGCACATCAGGATGCGCCGTCAGCAGGTTCTGCATGACGTTGAGGCCCTTGGTACGGTCAAAATCTGCCGGCTGGCTGGCCAGAACGTTAAACTTATGCGCAGCAACGGCCTGCTGGAAACCTTCTCCACGCTCGCGCGCCGCGGACGTCCCGGCAATGCCCTGTAGTTCAATGATCTTCGCGCTTTCACCGACTTTCTTCGCGATATAGTCACCGGCCATCTTACCGCCCAGCACATTATCAGACGCGATATGGCTCACCACGTCGCCTTTTGACGCCTGACGGTCGAGGGTGATAACCGGAATTTTAGCCTGGTTAGCCAGCTTCACGGCGTTACCCACCGCATCGGAATCCGTTGGGTTGATCAGCAGCAGTTTGGTACCACGAACGGTTAAATCCTGCACGTTAGCCAGCTCTTTGGCCGGGTTATTCTGAGAGTCCAGAACCACCAGGTTATAGCCCAGTTTGTCCGCTTCTTTTTGCGCGCCATCCTTCAGCGAGACAAAGAACGGGTTGTTAAGGGTTGAGATAACCAGAGCGATAGTGTCTTTTGCCATCGCGTTTGCGCTTACGGTCGCACTTAACGCTACAGCAGAGACCAGGGTCGCCAGTTTTTTCATATTCATAGTTAAGATGTCCTGTAGAGTTATCAGTTACTGCTTCTTGTTATCTACCAGTACCGCCAGCAAAATAACCACCGCTTTCACGATCATCTGGTAATAGGATGAAACGCCTAATAAATTCAGTCCGTTGTTCAGAAAGCCAAGGATCAACGCGCCAATCAGCGTCCCGACAATACGGCCTTTACCGCCCGCAAGGCTGGTACCGCCGAGCACCACCGCCGCAATCGCATCCAGTTCATATCCGGTGCCCGCCGTCGGCTGCGCGGAAGAGAGACGCGCGACCTCAATAATGCCGGCCAGCGAGGCCAGCATGCCGCACAAAGAATAGACGATGATTTTAACTTTATTCACGCTGATGCCGGAAAGACGCGTTGCCGCTTCGTTGCCGCCGAGCGCGTAGATATAACGACCCAGGCGGGTATGGTGCAGCATGTACCAGGCGGCCAGGAAGACGATCGCCATAATCCACACCGGCGTTGGGATCCCAAGCGGACGGCCAATCCCGAACCAGCCAAACAGATCGGCGTTGTCGGTAAAGCCGGTGTTTACCGGGCTGCCGTTGGTATACACCATCGTCACGCCGCGCAGCAGCAACATCATGACCAGCGTGGCGATAAATGCCTGTACGCGCCCTTTCGCCACGATTACGCCGGTCACGGCGCCAATTGCCGCACCTAACGCCAGCGCAGCGGCCACCGCCACCAGCGCGTTGACCTCAATCCCCACAATGGAAGCCGCCACCGCGCCGGTCAGCGCCAGCAGGGAGCCGACGGACAGGTCGATGCCCGAAGTCAGGATAACCAGCGTCATCCCAACCGCCATAATGGCGTTAACTGAAGTCTGCTGCAGAATATTGAACAGGTTATTCACGGTAAAAAAGTTGGGGCTCATGGTCGAGACAATCGCAATCAGCACCAGCAGGGCAATCAGCGATTTTTGCTCCATCAGCCACGCTTTTGTGAAGTAGCGACGACCAGAAACAGCCGGGTTATTCATCTTTTTTACTCCTGATTCACACGGTTAAGCTTGCCCACAGCGGCAGCCATCAATACTTCCTGGGTGGCCTGCTCGCGTGTGAATTCACCGCCGAGGTGCCCTTCATGCATCACCATGATGCGATCGCTCATGCCCAGCACTTCCGGCATCTCCGAAGAGACCAGAATGATGCTCAGGCCTTCGGCTTTAAACTGGTTAATCAGCTGGTAGATCTCTTTCTTCGCCCCGACGTCGACGCCGCGGGTCGGTTCATCAAGGATCAGCACCTTCGGACGGGTCATCAAGCCGCGGGCAATCGCCACCTTCTGCTGGTTACCGCCCGATAGCAGCCCAATAGCCTGCTCCATCGACGGCGTTTTCACATTAAACAGGCGGATAAAATCACCTACCGCCTGCTGTTCATCTTTATGCTTCAGGCTACCGCCGCCGCGGCTGAAGTAACGCAGCGCGGTGAGCGACATATTCTCTTTAACCGACATGCCGAGCACTAAACCATCGCGCTTGCGGTCTTCGGAGATATAAACAATGCCGTTGGCCAGGCCATCCTGCGGAGAACGCGTAATGACCTCATGCCCATCCAGGGTAACCGATCCGCTGCTGCGCGGCAGCGCACCGTACAGCACCTTCATCAGTTCGGTTCGTCCGGCGCCCATCAGCCCGGCGACGCCGAGGATTTCGCCCTGGCGCAGAATAAAGGAGATGTTCTCCACCCCTGATCCACACAGGTTGTCGACCTTAAGGCGAACCGCGCCCGGAGCTTTGTCCAGATGCGGATACTGATCCTCCAGCTTGCGGCCGACCATCATCTCAATCAGCAGATCTTCATCCAGGCTGGCCACTTCGCGCTCGGCGATAAACTGCCCATCGCGGAAGACCGTGACGTCATCGCAAATCTCGAAGATCTCTTTCATACGGTGAGAGATATAGACAATACCGCGCCCCTGCGATTTCAGTTCGCGGATCACGCGGAACAGGGATTCGGTCTCGGTGTCGGTTAGCGCGTCGGTGGGCTCATCCATAATGATGACCTTCGACTCAAAGCTCAGCACTTTAGCGATCTCGACCATCTGCTGATCGCCGATCGACAAATCGCCCACCAGCTTTTGGCTGTTGAAGCGTAAGTTCAGCTTTGCCAATAGCTTGTCAGCTTCGGCATACATCGTTTTCCAGTCAATTTTGCCAAAGCGATTCACAAACTCACGACCGAGGAAAATATTCTCGGCGATCGTCAGCTGGGGGATCAGGTTGAGTTCCTGGTGAATGATGCCGATTCCGGCTTCCTGAGAAGATTTAGGTCCGTTGAAGGTGGTCTCTTTCCCCAACCACAGCAGCGAACCGGCATCGCGGGAGTAGATACCGGTCAGCACCTTCATCATGGTGGACTTGCCGGCACCGTTCTCCCCGACCAGCGCCATCACGCGACCTGGATAGACATTTAGCGAGGCGCCGGAGAGCGCCTTGACGCCAGGGAACGCTTTATCGATCCCTTTTAGTTGCAATAAGGCTTCCATATCGGCGACCTCAG
This sequence comes from Klebsiella sp. CN_Kp106, assembly GCF_040064575.1. NCBI lineage: Bacteria > Pseudomonadati > Pseudomonadota > Gammaproteobacteria > Enterobacterales > Enterobacteriaceae > Klebsiella > Klebsiella sp. CN_Kp106. The sequence goes on from NZ_JBEAIG010000049.1 coordinate 7,870, forward strand.
AACGTCACGCCGGCACAGAGAATAACGTTCGCATACGGGGAACACTCCCCGCTGCGAATCACCGCCTGACTGTCTGCGGTTTCTTTTTTAAACTGCTCATGACTGGTGTAACGAATTTCAATGGTGTTTCCCTGGTGCTGCTGCAGCTGCTCAAGGTGAGTGAGCAACGTCGCATGGAGCTGCGGATTAAGGGTTTTAATCTCTTCCGCCAGGATAGCCGCTTCAACCTGCATTTCGCTCGTCACCACCTCCAGAACCTGCATAAAGGAGGGAACCCCGTGGGTTAACGCCATATCAATACGCGTGCTGCTGCGGGGAACCGGTAAACCAGCGTCGCAAACAACCAGCGTATCGGTATGCCCCAGACGGGAGATGACCGACGAGATATCAGCATTGAGGACGGTACCTTTTTTCATTTTCTCTTTTGCTCCATTAGCGAAACGTTTCGCTGGTATAAGTATTAGCAATAAGAGAACAGAAAACCATCACCAGATGTGAGAATTGTGATCGTCATCGAAACGTTTCGCAACGCAGCAGCGAGAAAGTCTGAAGCGAGCAGATAAAACAAAAAAGCCCTTCATTAAGAAGGGCCCTAGTGAATCAAATCTCAACCTGGGTGCCGAGTTCAATAACCCGGTTAGGCGGGATTTCGAACTGATCCGGCGCCCGCAGGGCGTTGCGCTGCAGCAGCAGATACAGCTTGCCGCGCAGGCGCAGATACCACGGCCGCTTGCCGATGATCAACGACTCATGCGACATAAAGAAGGAGGTCTCCATCATCCGGCAGCTCAGGCCTTCCAGCCCGCAGCGGTGGAAAACCTCTTCGACGTTCGGCGTTTCGCGCCAGCCGTAGCTGGCAACGACGCGCCAGAACGACGGCGATATCTGTTCAATCTGTACGCGACGAACGTTATGTACGTACGGCGCGTCTTCGGTACGCAGCGTGAGCAAAATCACCCGCTCGTGCAGCACCTTGTTATGCTTCAGGTTGTGCAACAGCGCGAAAGGAATCACGTTCAGCGCCCGGGACATATAAACAGCGGTACCCGGCACGCGAACCGGCGGCGATTTTTCAAGAGAAGAGATCATCGCCTCCAGAGAATTACCGTGCTCATGCATCCGACGCAGAAGGCGGAAACGCTCGCTCTTCCAGGTGGTCATGATGGTAAACATCACCAGACCGAGGGTCAGAGGCAGCCAGCCGCCGGAGACGATTTTATCGAGGTTCGCGGAGAAGAGCGGGATATCAATGCACATAAAGGCAACCAGCAGCAGCGCCACAATAAACTTATTCCAGTGCCAGTTTTGCCGCGCCACCGTCGTGAACAGAATGGTGGTCAGCACCATCGTTCCCGTTACCGCAATACCGTATGCCGCCGCCAGATTCGAGGAGTGCTCAAAGTTAACAATCACGATGACCACCGAGATATAGAGCAGCCAGTTGATAAACGGGATGTAAATCTGCCCGGACTCCATTTCCGAGGTGTGAATAATACGCATCGGCGACAGGTACCCCAGACGCACGGCCTGGCGAGTCAGAGAGAAGACGCCGGAGATAACCGCCTGGGAAGCGATAACCGTCGCCAGGGCGGCAATGATCAGCATTGGGATCAGCGCCCACTCCGGCGCCAGCAGAAAGAACGGGTTTTTAATCGCTTCCGGATGTTTAAGCAGCAGCGCCCCCTGACCAAAGTAGTTCAGTACCAGCGAAGGCAGCACGACCGAAAACCAGGCCAGGCGAATCGGCAATTTGCCGAAATGCCCCATGTCGGCATACAGCGCTTCCACGCCGGTAATCGACAGCACCACCGCCCCCAGCGCCACAAACGAGACGGTTTTATATTCGAGGAAGAAATGAACCGCCCAGTAAGGGTTCAACGCCTGCAGCACTTCAGGGTTAGCGAAAATACTGCGCGCGCCCAGTACCGCCAGCAGCAGGAACCAGATCAGCATAATCGGCGCGAACAGCTTACCCACCATGCTGGTACCGTGCTTTTGAATGGCAAATAGCAGCGTCAGGACAATGATGGATATGGGCACAACCCAGGTATCCAGGTCCGGAGCGATAATTTCCAGACCTTCTATCGCCGACATCACCGAGATGGCAGGGGTAATGACCACCTCGCCATAAAAGAAGCTGCCGCCGATAAGCCCAAGGATCACCAGGATGGACGTGGCGCGCGCGGAAGTGTTTCGCCCCGCCAGCGACATTAACGTCAGGATCCCGCCTTCACCGGCGTTATCTGCCCGCATCACGAAGGTGATGTATTTGAGTGAAACAGTAAGAATTAATAGCCAAAAAATGAGCGACAGGAAGCCAAAAACAGCATCACGCTCAACGCCAAAGCCAAACTGACCTGACAGACATTCACGAAGTGTATACAGTGGACTGGTGCCGATATCGCCGTATACCACGCCGATTGCCGCCAGCGTTATTGCCGGCAGCGATTGCTTATTATCAGTGCTCATAGACTAGTCTTTTCGTTTATAAAACAAATGTGTGCCTAGTCCCTTGGCCCACAAAAAGCGCACAGTATGCACGATTATTTGCTGAATCGTACCCCTAACTGACATCATCTTAACCTGACTCAAAGAAAATAAATCGATTCTTCAGGCTATTACCACCCCTAATCAAACATCTATACTCGACCTAACAACGACATTCTAAAAAGCACGCAACTCTATTATGGCTCAATCACATTTACTGGCAGAAAGAATTTCCCGGCTCAGCGCCGCGCTGGAAAAAGGACTCTTCGAACGCAGCCACGCAATACGCCTTTGCCTGCTTGCCGCCCTCAGCGGCGAGAGCGTTTTTCTGCTGGGCCCGCCGGGGATCGCCAAAAGCCTGATTGCCCGTCGCCTCAAGTTCGCCTTCCAGCAGGCTCGCGCATTTGAATACCTGATGACCCGTTTCTCCACGCCGGAAGAGGTCTTTGGCCCACTCTCCATTCAGGCGCTGAAAGATGAAGGGCGCTACGAACGTTTGACCGCCGGCTATCTTCCGGAAGCTGAAATTGTTTTTCTCGATGAGATCTGGAAAGCGGGCCCGGCGATTCTCAATACGCTGCTGACGGCGATAAACGAACGCCATTTCCGCAACGGGGCGACCGAAGAGAAGATCCCCATGCGCCTGCTGGTGGCGGCGTCGAACGAGCTCCCGGAGGCAGACAACAGTCTGGAAGCCTTATACGATCGTATGCTTATCCGCCTATGGCTGGATAAGGTACAGGATAAAACGAACTTCCGCTCAATGCTGATAAGCCAGCAGGACGAGAACAGTAATCCTGTCCCGGCGAGTTTGCAGGTCAGCGACGAGGAATTTCTGCAATGGCAGCAGGATATCGGCAGCGTGAAGCTACCGGACAGCGTATTTGAACTGATTTTCCAGCTGCGCCAGCAGCTGGATACGTTGCCAAACGCGCCTTACGTCTCAGATCGTCGCTGGAAAAAAGCCATTCGTCTGCTGCAGGCCAGCGCCTTTTTCAGCGGCCGCGACACCATTGCGCCAATAGACCTGATCCTGCTGAAGGATTGCCTGTGGCACAATATTGAGACGATGAATCTGATGTCCGTGCAGATTGAGACCTTAATGACCAGCCACGCCTGGCAGCAGCAGGCGATGCTCACCCGCCTCGGGTCGATTATTCAACGGCGCATTCAGCTTCAACAGCAGCAAAGCGATAAGACCGCGCTAAAAGTCACCCGTCTCGGCGGGATGTTCAGCCGTAAACCTCATTATGAACTGCCTGCTGAAGTGCAGGACCCCACGCTAACGCTGCTTCTCCAGCAGCCGCTAAAACTGCACGACCTGGAAGTGATTCATATTACGTTTGTTCGTGAAGAGCTTGCTCACTGGCTGGAGAAAGGGGGTGAGATCCGCGGCAAGCTCAACGGCATTGGTTTTGCCCAGCAGCTGAATATGGATGTCGATACCAGCCAGCATCTGGTCGTGCGCGATGTGAGCCTGCAGGGGTCGCGACTCTCCCTGCCCGGTAGCGAATCACGGGAAAATATGCCGGCAGAAATCAGGCAACAGCTGGAGGCGCTGGACGACGAATGGCATCAGCAACATAACCGCTTCAGCGAACAGCAAAAATGTCTGTTTATTCCCGGCGAGTGGCTGGGGCGCATTGAAGCCAGCCTGCAGGACGTGGGAACGCAGATTAAACAGGCCCGCCAGTCATGACGCTGGACATGCTGAATGTCATGCTGGCAGTCGGCGAAGAGGGCATGATCGATGAGATGCTGCTGGCCCTGCTGGCAGCGCCTCAACTCGCGGTATTCTTTGAAAAATTTCCGCGGCTCAAAAATATTATCGCCGCCGACATTCCTCGCTGGCGGGAAGCGGTCAGATCGCGACTAAAAGAGACCAACGTCCCGCCCGAGCTGGATGCGGAAGTTCAGTGCTATCAGCAATCACAGCGGCTTTCCACCTCGCAGTTTATCGTCCAGCTGCCGCAAATTCTGAGCCAGCTGCATAAGCTGCACTCCCCTTTTGCCAGCCAGGCGCAGCAGCTGGTGGACAACAACAGCACCTTTACGCCGGCGCTGCACACGTTATTCCTTCAGCGCTGGCGTCTGAGCCTGGTGGTGCAGGCAACCTCTCTTAATCAGCAGCTGCTGGATGAAGAGCGCGATCAGCTTCTGAGCGAAGTTCAGGAGCGCATGACCCTCAGCGGCCAGCTCGAGCCCGTGCTGGTGGAGAATGATAATGCGGCGGGACACCTGTGGGACATGAGCGCCGGAGAGCTGAAGCGAGGCGATTACCAGCTGATCGTTCGCTACGGGGACTTTTTAAGCCAACAACCTGAACTCATGCAGCTCGCCGAACAGCTGGGGCGCTCGCGTGAAGCGAAAGCGGTGCCGAAAAAAGATGCGCCGATGGAGACCTTCCGCAGCCTGGTGCGCGAACCGGCTACCGTACCGGAGCAGGTCGACGGTCTTCAGCAAAGCGACGATATTCTACGTCTGCTGCCGCCTGAGCTGGCCACCCTCGGCATCACCGAGCTGGAGTTTGAGTTCTACCGCAAGCTGGTTGAAAAGCAGCTGCTGACCTATCGACTACATGGCGATGCGTGGAAGGAAAAGATCACCGAACGGCCGGTAACGCGCCAGGACGTTGATGAACAGCCGCGCGGGCCGTTTATCGTCTGCGTCGATACTTCCGGCTCAATGGGCGGTTTCAATGAACAGTGCGCCAAGGCGTTTTGTCTGGCGCTGATGCGGGTCGCTCTGGCGGATAACCGCCGCTGCTTCATTATGCTGTTTTCCAGCGAAGTGGTGCACTACGAACTCACCGGCCCGCAGGGGCTGGAACAGGCGATTCGTTTCTTGAGCCAGCGCTTTCGCGGCGGCACCGATCTGGCCAGCTGCTTCCGGGCGGTGATTGAGCGTATGCAGAATCCGCAGTGGGTCGATGCTGATGCGGTGGTGATTTCTGATTTTATCGCCCAGCGCTTGCCGGATGAGGTGATCAATAAGGTGGGAGAGCTACAGCATAAACATCAACATCGTTTTCATGCGGTGGCGATGTCGGTACACGGCAAGCCCGGCATTATGCGCGTATTCGATCATATCTGGCGCTTTGATACCGGGTTGCGTAGCCGCCTGCTGAGACGCTGGCGGCGTTAATCACTGATTAAAGAAGCGCAGCAACGCTTTGACGAACCTGGGTTGGCCACACGCCGCACTGCACCTGGCCGATATGCTCAAGCTGCAGCAGCAGCATCGTCAGGCGAGACTGGCCAATGCCGCCGCCAATCGTCTGCGGCATCTCTCCGCGCAGCAGCGCCTGGTGCCATTCCAGCTGCAGGCGATCTTCGTCGCCGGTCATCGCGAGCTGACGCTTCAGCGCTTCGGCATCGACGCGGATCCCCATTGAAGAGAGCTCGAATGCATCTTCAAGCACCGGGTTCCACACCAGAATATCACCGTTCAGACCGGCATAGCCTTCAGCGGCAGACGTGCTCCAGTCATCGTAATCCGGCGCGCGAACGTCGTGACGCTGGCCATCGGAAAGCTTGCCGCCGATACCGATCAGGAATACCGCGCCCAGCTCTTTCGCGATCGCCCGCTCGCGGCCCTTGGCATCAAGATCCGGATAGCGGCTTAAAAGCTCTTGGCTGTGAACAAACTGGATCGTCTCCGGCAAGAAAGGCGTGAGGCCAAACGCTTTACTGACGGCGTCTTCGGTCGCTTTGATCCCGGCATAGATCGCTTCAACGGTTGCTTTCAGCGTGCCGCAGTGGCGCTCTCCATCACCCATTACGCGCTCCCAGTCCCACTGGTCAACGTAAACGGAATGGATGGGAGTTAATCGGTCTTCATCGGGACGAAGGGCCTTCATGTGCGTGTACAGCCCTTCGCCCGCGCTGAAGTCGTGTTGTCCCAGGGTTTGACGCTTCCACTTCGCCAGTGAATGAACCACTTCGAACTGGGCGTCTGGCAGTGTTTTCACTTTAACCTGAACCGCTTTTTCGCAACCAGAGAGGTTATCCTGGGTCCCATCGCCCACGCGGCTTAAGATCGGCGCCTGGACTTCGATCAGGCCGAGCTTCTCTTCAAGCTGGCGGGAAAAGTGTGACTTAACGAAACTAATCTGGCGTTGTTTTGCGATGTATGCGGTTTTCATTTTTTATAACTCCTGCGTCCTGTTGCCATTGATTAAGCAACAAAACAGCGCTGCAATTCAATAATCCAACAACAAAAAGCCTGCATCGATTTTGATTCATTAAAATTTGAGGCTAAAATAGAAATATTCGTCAAACTTCATAAGAAAAACCTATGGAAAATTATCAGATCGACAATCTGGACCGCGGCATTCTTGAGGCCTTAATGGCCAACGCGCGCACCGCCTATGCTGAACTGGCAAAACAGTTTGGCGTCAGCCCGGGGACCATTCACGTGCGGGTAGAGAAAATGAAGCAGGCCGGAATTATTACCGGCGCACGCATCGACGTCAGCCCCAAGCAGCTGGGTTACGATGTAGGATGTTTTATCGGCATCATTCTGAAGAGCGCGAAAGACTACCCCTCCGCGCTGGCCAGGCTAAACAGCCTGGATGAGGTTACTGAAGCCTATTACACCACCGGACACTACAGCATCTTTATAAAGGTGATGTGCCGATCGATTGATGCGCTCCAGCATGTACTTATCAACAAGATCCAAACAATTGATGAAATTCAGTCCACTGAAACGCTGATCGTCCTGCAAAACCCGATTATGCGTACCATCCGCCCGTGAATCGGGCTTTTTAATCCCACATTTTTCCACAGGTAGATCCCAGCTCGCTCACAGCGTACAATACGCCACTCTGAATAGTGGAGCGGGCGATCATGGCAGAGATAACTCTTATCAGCGGCAGTACGCTGGGTAGCGCAGAATATGTATCAGAACATCTGGCGGAAAAGCTGGAAGAGGCTGGACACAGCACGACTATTCAGCACGGCCCGCTGCTCGACGATCTGCAGGCGGAAGGGATCTGGCTGGTTATCTCTTCGACGCATGGCGCCGGGGACATTCCCGATAATCTTCTGCCTTTCTATGAAGCGCTTCAGGAGAAGCAGGTCGACCTCTCTGCGGTCCGTTTTGGCGCAGTCGGCATCGGTAGCCGTGAATACGATACCTTCTGCGGAGCAATTGATAAGCTCGAGACGGCGCTCAACGCCTGCGGGGCAAAACAGATCGGTGAAACGCTAAAAATTAACGTTCTCGAACATGAAATTCCGGAAGATCCGGCCGAGATTTGGCTGGGATCCTGGAAAAACTTGCTCTGAGAATTGTAAAGATCATACTTTCTTCTGTGGATAACTATGCTTAAAAGCTTGGATCAACCGGTAGTTATCCAAAGTATAACCCTTGACTGATTTTTGTGCTGTGTATAACCCTTCATTTTGATCCCAGCTTATACGGACCAGGATCACCGATCATTCACAGAAAGCGATCCTTCTTAAGCGTTTGATCTTAAATCGCGGATCTGACTTATCCACAAGACAAGCCGATCCTAATAAGAGATCACAATAAAACAGATCTCTAAATAAAAGATCTTCTTTTTAATACTCAGGATCCCGGCGCTTTCTCGAAAGGCTAAAGTTGAGTAGAATCCACGGCCCGGGCTTCACTCTATTTTCAAACCGCTTTATGCGAGGCATACCACCATGTTTTATCAGGATCCTTTTGACGTCATCATCATTGGCGGGGGTCATGCAGGCACTGAGGCCGCGATGGCCGCAGCGCGAATGGGTCAACAGACTCTGCTTTTGACACACAATATCGACACGCTGGGGCAGATGAGCTGCAACCCGGCGATTGGCGGCATTGGGAAAGGACACCTGGTAAAAGAAGTGGATGCGCTTGGCGGCCTGATGGCGAAGGCAATTGACCACGCCGGCATCCAGTTTAGGATACTAAACGCCAGCAAAGGCCCTGCCGTTCGGGCGACTCGCGCTCAGGCAGACCGTGTGCTATACCGGCAGGCCGTACGTACCGCGCTGGAAAACCAGCCTAATTTAATGATCTTCCAGCAGGCGGTGGAAGATCTGATTGTCGAAAACGATCGTGTTGTTGGCGCCGTCACCCAGATGGGGCTTAAATTCCGCGCCAAAGCGGTGGTACTGACCGTCGGAACCTTTCTCGACGGTAAGATCCATATCGGCCTGGATAATTACAGCGGCGGTCGTGCAGGCGATCCTCCGTCGATCCCGCTGTCCCGCCGCTTGCGTGAACTGCCGCTGCGCGTCAGCCGCCTGAAAACCGGTACCCCGCCGCGTATCGATGCGAGGACGATTGATTTCAGCGTTCTGGCACAGCAGCACGGCGATAATCCGATGCCGGTCTTCTCGTTTATGGGAGATGCTTCGCAGCATCCGCGTCAGGTGCCGTGCTACGTCACGCATACCAACGAGAAAACGCATGACGTGATCCGTAATAACCTCGATCGCAGCCCGATGTATGCCGGCGTGATTGAAGGGATCGGTCCCCGCTACTGTCCTTCGATCGAAGACAAGGTCATGCGCTTTGCCGATCGTAACCAGCATCAAATTTTCCTCGAGCCGGAAGGCCTGACGTCCAACGAAATTTATCCAAATGGCATCTCCACCAGCCTGCCGTTCGATGTCCAGATGCAAATCGTCCGCTCAATGCAGGGGATGGAAAATGCAAAAATCGTTCGTCCTGGCTACGCTATTGAGTACGATTTCTTTGACCCGCGCGACCTGAAACCGACGCTGGAAAGTAAATTTATCCATGGCCTGTTCTTTGCCGGCCAGATTAACGGCACCACAGGTTATGAAGAAGCCGCCGCTCAGGGCCTGCTGGCAGGCCTGAACGCCGCTCGTTTCTCCGCCGAGAAAGAGGGGTGGGCGCCTGGCCGCTCTCAGGCTTACCTTGGCGTCCTGGTAGACGATCTGTGTACTCTCGGTACCAAAGAACCGTACCGCATGTTTACCTCTCGTGCGGAATACCGCCTGATGCTGCGTGAAGACAACGCCGATCTGCGCCTGACCGAACAAGGTCGTGAACTGGGTCTGGTGGATGACGAACGCTGGGCGCGTTTCAACGAGAAGCTTGAGAGCATTGAACGTGAACGTCAGCGTCTGAAAACCAGCTGGGTTAATCCGCTGGCGGAAAGCGCTGCGGAAGTGAATGCTCGACTGACGGCGCCTTTGTCCCGTGAAGCTAACGGTGAAGATTTGCTCCGTCGTCCGGAAATGACCTACGAACAGCTGGTGCAGATGACGCCGTTCTCGCCGGGTCTTGAGGACAAGCAAGCGGCTGAACAGGTCGAAATTCAGGTAAAATACGAAGGCTACATCGCGCGCCAGCAGGATGAAATCGAGAAACAACAGCGCAACGAGAACACGTTGCTGCCTGCTACGCTTGATTATCGCCAGGTGAATGGGCTGTCGAACGAGGTCATTGCCAAGTTGAACGACCATAAGCCGTCTTCGATAGGGCAGGCATCGCGTATTTCCGGCATTACGCCTGCGGCAATCTCGATTTTGCTGGTGTGGTTAAAAAAGCAGGGAATGCTGCGCCGTAGCGCCTGATATTCCACTGAACGATACATGGGCGAATAGCGCATCAGATATCCGTCAGGTCAATTTCTCAGCCCGGTAAGCGTATCGCCTCCGGGCTCATTGTTTTTAAACAGGTAACGATCGTGCTCAACAAACTTTCTCGTCTGCTTGATGAAGCAGGTATTTCACTTACCGATCACCAGAAAAACCAGCTTGTCGCCTACGTTGGCATGCTGGATAAGTGGAATAAGGCCTATAACCTGACCTCGGTTCGCGATCCTGACGAGATGCTGGTACGCCACATCCTCGACAGCATTGTTGTTGCGCCATACCTTAAAGGAACGCGTTTTATCGATGTCGGTACGGGGCCTGGGCTGCCGGGGATCCCGCTGGCTATCGTGCGTCCTGAATCCCACTTCACCCTGCTGGACAGTCTGGGCAAGCGAGTACGTTTCCTTCGGCAAGTCCAGCATGAGCTCAAACTGGATAACGTCACCCCGGTACAAAGCCGTGTGGAAGAGTTCCCGGCAGAGCCGCCGTTTGACGGCGTGATTAGCCGCGCATTTGCGTCGCTGAATGACATGGTGAGCTGGTGCCATCATTTACCTGCAGAGAACGGTCACTTTTATGCGCTCAAGGGCTTAGCGCAGGAAGATGAAATGGCAAATCTGCCGGAAGGGGTCGTCATTAAGGAAGTTGTCGAACTGCATGTGCCTCAGCTGGAAGGGGAGCGTCACCTTGTGGTGATTCAGCCAAAAATGATTTAATTTTTATCAAAAAATGTGAAAAAAACACGGTCCGTGGATGTTACAAAAATAAAAGTCACGGCAGGGTATTATCGGACTGTCTTTAACCCTGGGGTTACCAGGGGTTTTCTTTCCGTTAACTTTGCCCTGTTGCTTTACCAACAGAATAGTCAACATTGAAAATATCAGTACGCTAAAAATCTCGCTGCTTGCACTTCATACTGATGTTAAATTTTTATTATGAATGTCAATAAAAGGTTTTTATTGTATATGGGATTGTTTTAGAAAGAATACCTGGTTTTTATGTTGAATATCAAACGGATAAAAAATTGAGTTTTATGTACAGAATTAATTCGATTTCGCGAAAAATGTTTATTATGTGATCTGATGCACGCTTTAATTGCCGATTTTTCGCGGTATTTGCAGTTTTGCATGACGGCTCACAGATCGGTGAAATGCATGAAAAGTTGTCTGTCGGAAAATAATTAAACATTTATTCACTATTTTGCTACTTATTGTTTGAAATCACGAGGCGTCACCGTATAATTTGTCCGCTTTTTGATGCTTGACTCTTCGTCTTAAAGGACGTTTTATACGACACGCGACATACCTCGAAGGGAGCAGGAGTAAAAACGTGATGTCAGTGTCGCTCTTGAGTCGAAACGTTGCTCGTAAGCTTCTGTTTATTCAGTTACTGGCAGTAATAGCAAGTGGACTGCTGTTCAGCCTCAAAGACCCTTTCTGGGGCATCTCCGCGGTGAGTGGAGGTTTGGCGGTTCTTTTGCCAAACATGATATTTATGATTTTTGCCTGGCGTCATCAGGCGCATACACCAGCTAAAGGCCGAGTGGCCTGGTCCTTCGCCATTGGTGAAGCCTTCAAGGTGTTGCTGACCTTCGCCTTTCTGGCGGTGGCGCTGGCGGTTTTGAAAGTGGTATTTTTGCCGCTGATAGTGACGTGGGTTTTGGTGCTGGTGGTACAAGTTCTGGCGCCAGCTGTAATTAACAACAAAGGGTAAAAGGCATCATGGCTTCAGAAAATATGACGCCGCAGGATTACATAGGCCACCATCTGAACAACCTTCAGCTGGACCTGCGTACATTCTCGCTGGTGGATCCGCACAACCCCCCGGCCACCTTCTGGACGCTCAACATTGACTCCATGTTTTTCTCAGTGGTGCTCGGTCTGTTATTCCTGTTTATGTTCCGCAGCGTGGCTAAAAAGGCGACAACCGGCGTACCTGGTAAATTCCAGACCTTCATTGAGATGATCATCGGCTTCGTCCATGGCAGCGTCAAAGATATGTATCACGGCAAGAGCAAGGTCATTGCTCCGCTGGCCCTCACCGTGTTCGTCTGGGTATTCCTGATGAACCTGATGGATCTGCTGCCTATCGACTTTATCCCTTGGATCGGCGAACACGTTCTCGGTCTGCCTGCTCTGCGCGTGGTGCCGTCAGCTGACGTTAACATCACCCTGTCGATGGCGCTTGGCGTATTTATCCTGATTCTTTTCTACAGCATCAAAATGAAAGGCGTGGGCGGGTTCGTTAAAGAACTGACCCTGCAGCCGTTCAATCACTGGGCGTTCATTCCTGTCAACTTAATCCTTGAAGGGGTAAGCCTGCTGTCAAAACCTGTATCACTGGGTCTGCGACTGTTCGGCAACATGTATGCCGGTGAGCTGATTTTCATTCTGATTGCTGGCCTGTTGCCGTGGTGGTCACAGTGGATTCTGAATGTGCCATGGGCCATTTTCCACATCCTGATTATTACGCTGCAAGCCTTCATCTTCATGGTTCTGACGATCGTCTATCTGTCGATGGCATCTGAAGAGCATTGATTTTTACCAACATACTACGTTTTAACTGAAACAAACTGGAGACTGTCATGGAAAACCTGAATATGGATCTGCTGTACATGGCTGCCGCTGTGATGATGGGTCTGGCGGCAATCGGTGCTGCGATCGGTATCGGCATCCTCGGGGGTAAATTCCTGGAAGGCGCAGCGCGTCAACCGGATCTGATTCCTCTGCTGCGTACTCAGTTCTTTATCGTTATGGGTCTGGTGGATGCTATCCCGATGATCGCTGTAGGTCTGGGTCTGTACGTGATGTTCGCCGTCGCGTAGTAAGTTGTTCGAAAGAAACCTAAGCCACAGAGTTATTTTTTAAGAGGTATTGTGCTGTGAACATGAACGCAACAATCCTCGGCCAGGCCATCGCGTTTGTTATCTTCGTATGGTTCTGCATGAAGTATGTATGGCCGCCTTTAATGGCTGCCATCGAAAAGCGCCAGAAAGAAATTTCTGACGGTTTAGCTTCTGCAGAACGCGCTAAGAAAGATTTGGACCTTGCACAGGCCAACGCGACCGACCAGCTGAAAAAAGCGAAAGCGGAAGCCCAGGTAATCATCGAGCAGGCGAACAAGCGTCGCTCTCAGATCCTGGATGAAGCAAAAGCGGAAGCAGAACAGGAACGCACCAAAATCGTCGCACAGGCGCAGGCTGAAATCGATGCCGAACGTAAACGTGCCCGTGAGGAGCTGCGTAAGCAGGTTGCTATCCTGGCTGTTGCTGGCGCCGAGAAGATCATCGAACGTTCCGTGGATGAAGCTGCTAACAGCGACATCGTGGATAAACTTGTCGCTGAACTGTAAGGAGGGAGGGGCTGATGTCTGAATTTGTAACGGTAGCTCGCCCCTACGCCAAAGCAGCTTTTGACTTTGCCGTCGAACACAACAGCGTTGAACGCTGGCAGGATATGCTGGCGTTTGTTGCTGAAGTGACTAAAAACGAAGAAATGGCAGAGCTACTCTCTGGCGCACTGGCGCCGGAAACGCTCTCTGATGTGTTTATCGCGGTTTGTGGTGAGCAGCTGGACGAAAATGGTCAAAACCTGATCCGGGTGATGGCTGAAAATGGTCGTCTGAAAGCGCTCCCTGATGTTCTCGAGCAGTTCATTCACCTGCGCGCTGCCAGTGAGGCAACCGCAGAGGTAGAAGTTATTTCTGCCGCTCAAATGAGTGACGAACAGCTTGCGAAAATTACCGCCGCGATGGAAAAACGTCTGTCACGCAAAGTTAAGCTGAATTGCAAAATCGATAAGTCTGTAATGGCAGGCGTAATCATCCGTTCGGGTGATATGGTCATTGATGGTAGCGTACGCGGCCGTCTTGAACGCCTTGCAGACGTCTTGCAGTCTTAAGGGGACTGGAGCATGCAACTGAATTCCACCGAAATCAGCGAACTGATCAAGCAGCGCATTGCTCAGTTCAATGTTGTGAGCGAGGCTCATAACGAAGGTACTATCGTTTCTGTAAGTGACGGTGTTATCCGCATTCACGGCCTGGCCGATTGTATGCAGGGTGAGATGATCGCTCTGCCGGGTAACCGTTACGCTATCGCACTGAACCTGGAGCGCGACTCCGTAGGTGCAGTTGTGATGGGTCCGTACGCTGACCTCGCCGAAGGTATGAAGGTTAAATGTACTGGCCGTATCCTTGAAGTTCCGGTTGGCCGCGGCCTGCTGGGACGTGTGGTTAACACCCTGGGTGCACCGATTGATGGTAAAGGTCCGCTGGAGCACGACGGCTTCTCCGCCGTTGAAGCTATCGCGCCGGGCGTAATCGAACGTCAGTCCGTCGATCAGCCGGTGCAGACCGGTTATAAATCCGTTGATGCCATGATCCCAATCGGTCGTGGACAGCGTGAACTGATCATCGGCGACCGTCAGACCGGTAAAACCGCGCTGGCTATCGACGCCATCATCAACCAACGTGATTCCGGCATCAAGTGCGTCTACGTAGCCATCGGCCAGAAAGCGTCCACGATTTCTAACGTGGTACGTAAACTGGAAGAACACGGCGCGCTGGCTAACACCATCGTTGTGGTTGCAACCGCATCTGAATCTGCCGCACTGCAATACCTGGCGCCGTACGCCGGTTGTGCAATGGGTGAATACTTCCGCGACCGCGGTGAAGATGCGCTGATCATTTATGATGACCTGTCTAAACAGGCCGTTGCTTATCGTCAGATCTCCCTGCTGCTCCGCCGTCCGCCTGGACGTGAAGCATTCCCGGGCGACGTATTCTACCTCCACTCTCGTCTGCTGGAGCGTGCTGCACGTGTTAACGTCGAATACGTTGAAGCTTTCACCAAAGGTGAAGTGAAGGGTAAAACCGGTTCTCTGACTGCGCTGCCGATTATCGAAACCCAGGCGGGTGACGTTTCTGCGTTCGTTCCGACCAACGTAATTTCCATTACCGATGGTCAGATCTTCCTGGAAACCAACCTGTTTAACTCCGGTATTCGTCCTGCGGTTAACCCGGGTATCTCCGTATCCCGTGTTGGTGGTGCAGCTCAGACCAAGATCATGAAGAAACTGTCCGGTGGTATTCGTACCGCTCTGGCACAGTATCGCGAACTGGCGGCGTTCTCCCAGTTTGCCTCTGACCTTGATGATGCAACCCGTAAGCAGCTGGACCACGGTCAGAAAGTGACCGAACTGCTGAAACAGAAACAGTATGCGCCGATGTCCGTTGCGCAGCAGTCTCTGGTTCTGTTCGCGGCAGAACGTGGTTATCTGGCGGATGTCGAGCTGTCGAAAATCGGTAGCTTTGAAGCCGCTCTGCTGGCTTACGTCGACCGTGATCACGCTCCGTTGATGCAAGAGATCAACCAGTCCGGTGGCTATAACGACGAAATCGAAGGCAAGCTGAAAGGCATCCTCGATTCCTTCAAAGCAACCCAATCCTGGTAAAGTCTGGCGGCTTGCTCTAGGGCAGGCCGCAAGGCATTGAGGAGAAGCTCATGGCCGGCGCAAAAGAGATACGTAGTAAGATCGCAAGCGTCCAGAACACGCAAAAGATCACTAAAGCGATGGAAATGGTCGCCGCTTCCAAAATGCGTAAATCGCAGGAGCGTATGGCGGCCAGCCGTCCTTATGCAGATACGATGCGCAAAGTGATCGGTCACCTTGCGAACGGTAATCTGGAATATAAGCACCCTTACCTGGAAGAACGCGACGTTAAACGCGTGGGCTACCTGGTGGTGTCTACCGACCGTGGTCTGTGCGGTGGCTTGAACATTAACCTGTTCAAAAAGCTGCTGGCGGAAATGAAAGCATGGTCCGATAAAGGCGTTCAGTGCGAACTCGCAATGATCGGCTCCAAGGGCGTGTCGTTCTTTAATTCCGTTAGCGGTAATGTTGTCGCCCAGGTGACGGGTATGGGGGATAACCCATCCCTGTCCGAACTGATTGGTCCGGTAAAAGTGATGTTGCAGGCCTACGATGAAGGCCGTCTGGACAAGCTGTATATTGTCAGCAACAAATTTATTAACACCATGTCTCAGGTTCCAACCATCACTCAGCTGCTGCCGTTACCGGCTTCAGAAGATGGTGAGTTGAAGCGTAAATCCTGGGATTACCTGTATGAACCCGATCCGAAAGCGCTGCTGGATACCCTGCTGCGCCGTTATGTGGAATCTCAGGTTTATCAGGGCGTGGTAGAAAACCTGGCCAGCGAGCAGGCCGCACGTATGGTGGCGATGAAAGCCGCGACCGACAATGGCGGCAGCCTGATTAAAGAGCTGCAGTTGGTATACAACAAAGCTCGTCAGGCCAGCATTACTCAGGAACTCACCGAGATCGTCGGTGGAGCATCCGCGGTATAACCAGGTTAATTCGTAGAGGATTCAAGATGGCTACTGGAAAAATTGTCCAGGTAATCGGCGCCGTGGTCGACGTCGAATTCCCTCAGGATGCCGTACCGCGCGTGTACGAGGCTCTTGAGGTACAAAATGGTAGTGAGAATCTGGTGCTGGAAGTTCAGCAGCAGCTCGGCGGCGGTATTGTTCGTACCATCGCCATGGGTTCTTCCGACGGTCTGCGTCGCGGTCTGGAAGTAAAAGACCTCGAGCATCCGATCGAAGTCCCGGTAGGTAAAGCAACGCTGGGTCGTATCATGAACGTACTGGGCCAACCGGTAGACATGAAAGGCGACATCGGTGAAGAAGAGCGTTGGGCTATCCACCGCGCAGCACCTTCCTACGAAGAGTTGTCAAACTCTCAGGAACTGCTGGAAACCGGCATCAAAGTTATCGACCTGATGTGTCCGTTTGCGAAGGGCGGTAAAGTTGGTCTGTTCGGTGGTGCGGGTGTAGGTAAAACCGTAAACATGATGGAGCTGATCCGTAACATCGCGATCGAGCACTCCGGTTACTCCGTGTTTGCGGGCGTAGGTGAACGTACTCGTGAGGGTAACGACTTCTACCACGAAATGACCGACTCCAACGTTATCGATAAAGTATCCCTGGTGTATGGCCAGATGAACGAGCCGCCGGGAAACCGTCTGCGCGTTGCGCTGACCGGCCTGACCATGGCTGAGAAGTTCCGTGACGAAGGTCGTGACGTTCTGCTGTTCGTCGATAACATCTATCGTTACACCCTGGCCGGTACTGAAGTATCCGCACTGCTGGGCCGTATGCCTTCAGCGGTAGGTTACCAGCCGACTCTGGCGGAAGAGATGGGCGTTCTGCAGGAACGTATCACCTCCACCAAAACCGGCTCTATCACTTCCGTACAGGCGGTATACGTACCCGCGGATGACTTGACTGACCCGTCTCCAGCAACCACCTTTGCGCACCTTGACGCAACCGTGGTACTGAGCCGTCAGATCGCTTCTCTGGGTATCTATCCGGCAGTTGACCCGCTGGACTCCACCAGCCGTCAGCTGGATCCGCTGGTTGTTGGCCAGGAGCACTACGACACCGCTCGTGGCGTTCAGTCCATCCTGCAGCGTTATCAGGAACTGAAAGACATCATCGCCATCCTGGGTATGGATGAACTGTCTGAAGAAGATAAGCTGGTGGTAGCTCGCGCGCGTAAGATTCAGCGCTTCCTGTCCCAGCCGTTCTTCGTGGCAGAAGTATTTACCGGTTCTCCGGGCAAATACGTCTCCCTGAAAGACACCATCCGTGGCTTTAAAGGCATCATGGAAGGCGAATACGATCACCTGCCGGAGCAGGCGTTCTACATGGTCGGTTCTATCGACGAAGCCGTGGAAAAAGCCAAAAAACTTTAACGCCTTAATCGGAGGGTGATATGGCAATGACTTACCACCTGGACGTCGTCAGCGCAGAGAAACAAATGTTCTCTGGTCTGGTCGAGAAAATCCAGGTAACGGGTAGCGAAGGTGAACTGGGTATTTACCCGGGGCACGCGCCGCTGCTCACCGCCATTAAGCCTGGTATGATTCGCATCGTTAAGCAGCACGGTCACGAAGAATTTATCTACCTGTCAGGCGGCATTCTTGAAGTGCAGCCGGGTAGCACGACCGTTCTGGCTGATACGGCAATTCGTGGCCAGGATCTCGACGAAGCGCGAGCCCTGGAAGCGAAACGTAAGGCTGAAGAGCACATTAAGAGCTCTCATGGTGACGTGGACTACGCTCAGGCGTCTGCGGAACTGGCCAAAGCGATCGCTAAACTGCGCGTTATCGAGTTGACCAAAAAAGCGATGTAACACCGGCTTGAACGCTAAAAGCCAGTCTGGTTTCCAGGCTGGCTTTTTTTATGGCTTCGTTTCAGAAAAAACAAAACTAAAAAGTGGGTTTAAAAATTTTGTGATGCATATCTCATTTTTGTTGATCGTTTAAAAGATGAAGCGTAGACTTGTTTTTGTGATGTGAATCACAAAAAATCATCAAAAACGTAATCGCTATCCAGGAAGAGATCATGAAACTGCTTAATAAAATCGTCGCTTTCTTCAGTGCTATGAACGTAACCTTCGGTACGTTCAACCACTAAGAAGTCAACTTTCCAGACTGTTTTTGCGCTGTACCGCTAACTAAAACGACAACACATGCGGTGTGAAGCAGACAGAAAGTGAAAAGGTCGCCCCAGGGCGACCTTTATGTTTTTCACGCATAGCGGGTTAGTTGCGGCTAAGGAAGTTACCGGTGTTGAAGCTGCCGTCGGCCTCACGCGTCAGCGGATCCGGCAGCGCCAGCGTCTGATAATCGGCGCTGTTAATGCGTTTTCCCTGAGCGTTGATGCTTCTGCCGCCGTGGATAAAATAGTTGCTATCGTCAATATTCCCGACAACGGCATCGTCATATTTCGCAGGCTGGCTGCGCAGGGAAAGGTTCTCGCTGAAGGTGCCCTGCGTTTCCGGCGCACCGTACGGACTCGGGCGGAACAGGTAGTTAAAGCGCTGGTTATCTACCGCGACGTTGTTAACCACCACCAGCTTGCCGGGGTTAAAGTTGTCGGTAAAACCGTCCAGATGGTTATCGATGGCGATGCTGTTACGTACCTCGTGGGCGACCGGCTGCCCTTCCCCACCGAGCTTAAACCCGTTACTGGTATTATTGCGGGCAATAGAGTTCTCGATCACCACAACGCCGTTTGCACCGTCCTCAATTTTATTAAACAGGTCGAAACCGTCGTCGATATTATCGTGCGAGTAACAGCCCTCCAGCCGGTTACCCTCTCCTACGCGCATTTTCACCGCGAAGCCGTCGGCGTTAATTTTGCCCGGATCCTCGTTACTAAAGGATTCAGAATTCACTACCCGGTTAAAGCTGGCCCACAGCGGGCGTCCAACATCCGCCGGAGAGGAAATTTGAATGCCGGTATCATCGTTACGATACGCGGTGACGTTCTCGATCAGGTTATGGCTGCCCTGTACGCGCAGGCTCTTGTCCGTGATCTCAATCCCATCGATATGCCAGTAGCTGGCATCCAGCAGCAGCCCGTGAATAACCGCTTTTCCGTCGGCTTTTAGCGTTTTGATTTTGTCCTTCAGGCCGCTGGCGCTGACAGGAATGGCCGTTTGCGGGTAATCTCCGGCGGCTAATACAATTTGCCCGCCGGGCGGGACGAGTTTGATAGCGGAGACGAAATCCAGCGGCGAGTCCGCCGTCCCTTTTGCCTGAGATTGTCCCTCTGGCGCGGCGTAGAGCGTATTGCCTGTCACTTGGGGACTCTGTTCAACCGTCAGCGTCTGGGTCAGCGTTTCCGCGCCGGTAGCCGGAGTGAAGCGGATTTCGAACGTGCTTTTATCTTTCAGTACGGCAGGCTGGGTAAACATTTCCCCGGCCTTCACGGTTTTATCCTGCCCGATCACCACTTCATCCTGACGAACGGTGATGCGCCCATCGCTGTTGGTGCGCGCCTGTAGGATGTAAGCTTTGCTCTGGCTTACTGTTCCCGAAGCAATTTGCATAACCGGCGGCCAGCCTTTAGCGACATACGGCGCGGAGGGAACCGTATGTGCCGCTGAGGTGGTGAGCGAGGCGTTGCTGACGGTGATTTTTGCATTACGTGAGGCGAAGAAGCCGACGTAGTAATGTTCTTTATCCTGCCGGGCAACCAGATCGGCGTGAGGAACCTGCTGGCTTACCCATTCATTACTGCCCGTTGCTGCCCATGAGGTAATAAACCCGTCGTTGGTGCGTTCCAGTCTGAGCTGGAACGTCGGCGTTTGCTGGATATCGATTTTCTCTTTATAGCTCTGACGCTTTATTGATGCGCCCGCATTGCCCCACGGTTGGGTTATCCCTTCCCGGCTGATAGCCTGCAATTTGATATGTGAGCCATCTTTTTTATCCTGCGTCATAATGGCGTTCATCACCATATTGGATGCCGCCGGAAACTCTTCGTAGCCGACCTTCAGCGGCTGTTGACGCGGAACTCCTATTACATCGCGGACCAGCAGTCCCGCACCTTCCTGTGCCGCAGGACGCGCGCCATTTTCCGGGCCAAACTGATTGACGGTCACCGTAGCCTGCAGGATAAAATTCTGGCTGGTCGGTAGCCGGGTGTAAAAGAAGGTCAGTCCGTCGTGAGAATTGGCTATTTTACCTCCCCGGCTCTCGATGGTAATGGGCTGGCTGAGGTCGGCGACGTCCTGCGGCGTCAGTTTTTTTCCGGCGATGGTGACATCGTTGACGCCAATTTTTTCCGGCAGAACATTCGAGGAAAAATTGCTGTCGGTAGATTGCCCAAAGGCGATTGCCCGCCACTGATGACCATCGTTGGCCTGCAGCGGTAGCGCGATCATCGTACTGCAAAGGGTTAATGCCAAAGGTATTTTGTTATTCATTCTTTTCTCCTGGGTAATTATTAACCGGCATTATCAGGAAAATGAAATGGTGTTTCTATTTATCACGTCACAATTAATGAATATTAAAACTGTGTTTTATTTTATGGGTTTTCTTTATTTACCCGCCAAAAAAACAGCAAAAGCAGAGGGATAGCCGGCATTGCCACTCATTAAAATGCTTTTTTTGCGCTAAACGGGTTTGCGCTGACTAAAAATACCCACCTAAAATGGTGTATAGCGTTACACTTGTGCATTTTATCTTCGTCTCGTTTCATGATGAAAAATATGTAGATATTTCAACGTGAAAGGCTTTTACTTTTCGTTCCAACAGCAGTCAGGATGCGTATGTCAAACAGTCCGATGAGCGTGGTTATTCTTGCCGCTGGCAAAGGTACCCGCATGTATTCCGATCTTCCTAAGGTGTTGCATTCGCTGGCCGGGAAGCCAATGGTGCAGCATGTTATTGATGCAGCTAAAGAATTAGGCGCTTCCGCCGTACATCTGGTGTACGGGCACGGCGGCGATCTGCTTCGCCAGACGCTGCACGAAGATAACCTCAACTGGGTCCTGCAGGCCGAACAGCTAGGTACCGGCCACGCTATGCAGCAGGCGGCGCCGTTCTTCAGCGATGATGAAGATATCCTGATGCTGTACGGCGACGTGCCGCTCATTTCCGTCGAAACATTGAAGCGTCTGCGGGAAGCGAAACCGCAGGGCGGCATCGGTCTGTTGACGGTGAAGCTTGACGATCCGACCGGCTACGGCCGCATCACGCGCGATAACGGCGCGGTGACGGGCATTGTCGAGCATAAGGACGCCAGCGACGAGCAGCGCCGGATTCAGGAAATTAATACCGGGATTCTGGTCGCCAATGGCGCGGATCTTAAACGCTGGCTGGCTAAGCTCACCAACAACAACGTTCAGGGTGAATACTACATCACCGATATTATCGCCATGGCCTATGAAGAAGGTCGTGAAATTGCCGCTGTTCATCCTCAGCGTCTAAGCGAAGTGGAAGGCGTGAATAACCGCCTGCAGCTCTCCCGGCTTGAGCGCGTCTGGCAGTTTGAAAAGGCTGAAGAACTGCTGCTCGCGGGCGTTATGCTGCGCGATCCGGCGCGTTTTGATCTGCGCGGCGTGCTGAAACACGGGCGCGATGTCGAAATTGATACTAACGTTATCTTCGAAGGTGACGTGGTGCTGGGGGATCGGGTAAAGATTGGCACCGGCTGCGTCATCAAGAACAGCATCATTGGTGATGATTGCGAGATCAGCCCCTATACCGTAGTAGAGGATGCTCATCTGGCAGCCGCCTGTACCATTGGGCCGTTCGCGCGGCTGCGCCCAGGCGCTGAGCTTCTCGAAGGCGCGCACGTCGGCAACTTTGTTGAAATTAAAAAGGCGCGTCTGGGTAAAGGCACGAAGGCCGGGCATCTTTCCTATCTCGGAGACGCCGAGATAGGCGATAACGTGAATATCGGCGCGGGCACCATCACCTGTAACTATGATGGCGCAAATAAGCATAAAACGGTGATCGGCGATGACGTGTTTGTTGGCTCAGACAGCCAGCTGGTCGCTCCGGTGACCGTCGGCAAGGGGGTCACCATTGCCGCAGGAACAACGGTAACGCGTAACGTTGCCGATAATGAATTAGTGTTAAGCCGCGTGCCGCAGGTTCATAAACAGGGCTGGCAGCGCCCGGTGAAGAAAAAGTAACGCTATTTCTCTTTCGCCCTTTTCGGGGAAAGAGCGGGGTGAGGGGATAAAATAATCCTCCCCCCACGGCAGTACCCATAAAAATAACCCCACTCTCTACAAGGCTCGGGGCGCCCGAAAATACGGGTAAACAGGTTGACCGACAACGTATGGCATACAGCCAAAATCGGAATTAAAAACTATGTGTGGAATTGTTGGCGCAGTCGCGCAGCGTGATATTGCTGAAATCCTTCTCGAAGGTTTACGTCGTCTGGAATACCGCGGTTATGACTCCGCCGGTCTGGCCGTCGTCGATAACGAAGGTCATTTGAACCGCGTTCGCCGCCTCGGGAAAGTACAGATGCTGGCCCAGGCGCTGGAAGAACATCCGTTGCACGGCGGTACCGGGATTGCCCATACCCGCTGGGCGACGCACGGCGAACCGTCTGAAGGTAACGCGCATCCGCATGTTTCTGACCATATTGTGGTGGTGCATAACGGGATTATCGAAAACCATGAGCCGCTGCGCGAGCTGTTGCAGTCGAGGGGCTACGTTTTCGCCTCCGAGACTGACACGGAGGTTATTGCGCACCTGGTTCACTGGGAGCTGGAACAGGGCGGTACTCTGCGTGATGCGGTTCTGCGGGCTATCCCGCAGCTGCGCGGCGCTTATGGCACCGTGATCATGGATTCCCGCGATCCGGGTACGCTGCTGGCCGCTCGTTCAGGAAGCCCGCTGGTGATTGGCCTGGGGATGGGGGAAAACTTCATTGCCTCCGATCAGCTGGCGCTGCTGCCGGTTACCCGCCGCTTTATCTTCCTCGAAGAGGGCGATATTGCGGAAGTCACCCGCCGTTCCGTGACTCTCTTTGACAAATCCGGCGCCGAAGTGCAGCGCCCGGATATTGAATCCAGTCTGCAGTACGACGCGGGCGATAAAGGTATCTATCGTCACTATATGCAGAAAGAGATCTACGAGCAGCCGAACGCCATCAAAAATACCCTCTCCGGGCGCATTAGCCACGGCGAGGTTGATTTAAGCGAGCTGGGCCCGCAGGCTAACGAGCTGCTGTCTAAGGTCGAGCATATTCAGATCATCGCCTGCGGTACCTCCTACAACTCAGGTATGGTGTCCCGCTACTGGTTTGAGTCGCTGGCAGGGGTGCCGTGCGATGTTGAAATCGCCTCCGAGTTCCGTTATCGCAAATCGGCCGTGCGTCGCAACAGCCTGATGATCACCCTCTCTCAATCCGGCGAGACGGCGGACACCCTCGCCGGCCTGCGCCTGTCGAAAGAGTTGGGCTATCTGGGGTCGCTGGCGATTTGTAACGTGCCTGGATCATCCCTGGTGCGTGAGTCCGATCTGGCGATGATGACCAACGCCGGGACGGAAATCGGCGTCGCCTCGACTAAAGCCTTCACGACGCAGCTGACCGTTCTGCTGATGCTGGTGGCGAAACTGGCGCGACTCAAAGGCCAGGATGCGTCGATTGAACATGATATCGTGCATGGTCTGCAGGCGCTGCCGAGCCGCATTGAGCAGGTGCTTTCGCAGGACAAGCGTATTGAGGCGCTGGCTGAGAACTTCTCTGACAAACACCACGCGCTGTTCCTTGGCCGCGGCGATCAGTATCCCATTGCCCTGGAAGGGGCGCTGAAGCTGAAAGAGATCTCCTATATTCATGCGGAAGCCTATGCTGCCGGCGAGCTGAAGCATGGTCCGCTGGCGCTGATTGACGCTGAAATGCCGGTGGTGGTGGTCGCGCCGAACAACGAACTGCTGGAAAAATTGAAATCCAACATTGAAGAGGTTCGCGCTCGCGGCGGCCAGCTGTACGTTTTTGCTGACGGCGATGCGGGTTTCACCGGCAGCGACAATATGCACATCATTGAGATGCCGCATGTTGAAGAGGCGATCGCGCCAATCTTCTATACCGTACCGCTGCAGCTGCTGGCGTATCACGTCGCGCTGATCAAAGGGACTGACGTTGACCAGCCGCGTAACCTGGCGAAATCAGTTACCGTGGAATAACGATTTTACAGCGCTGAAAGGGCTGCCGTCCGGCGGCCCTTTTTATTTGCGGCGAACAGCGAGATCCCACCCGCTTTATGACAGCCTGTCATTTTTGAGACGCTTTTGCGCTGTCATAAAAATAAAATTTTCCGCTAATCTTTCTATCATTAACCATAGTAACAATATGATTTGTATTGTTTTTATTTAACGTAAATTCCCGTCTTTTTGCTTGTCATAAAACTGTAATAATTCGTACATTTTACTGTCACCTGTTTGTCCTATTTTGCTCACCATAGCTTCGAAACAATGGTTTACGAATCCAGCAGGAGACATTATGAACGTTATGCGTACCACCGTCGCAACAGTTGTCGCCGCGACCTTATCGATGAGCGCTTTCTCTGTTTTTGCAGCAGCAAGCCTGACTGGCGCAGGTGCAACTTTCCCCGCGCCGGTGTATGCCAAATGGGCAGATACCTATAACAAGGAAACGGGTAATAAAGTCAATTACCAGGGTATCGGCTCCTCTGGCGGCGTAAAACAAATTACGGCCAACACCGTAGACTTCGGTGCTTCTGATGCACCTCTTGCTGATGACAAGCTGGCTCAGGAAGGTCTGTTCCAGTTTCCGACCGTTATCGGCGGCGTAGTGCTGGCAATTAACCTGCCTGGCGTGAAATCCGGTGAGCTGGTGCTTGACGGTAAAACGCTGGGTGATATCTACCTGGGCAAAATCAAAAAATGGGATGACGCGGCGATTGCTAAGCTCAACCCGGGCATGAAGCTGCCTTCTCAGAACATCGCGGTGGTTCGTCGTGCCGATGGTTCCGGTACTTCCTTCGTTTTCACCAGCTATCTGGCGAAGGTGAACGAAGAGTGGAAATCTAAAATCGGCGCGGGCTCAACCGTTAACTGGCCGACCGGTCTGGGCGGTAAAGGCAACGACGGCATCGCCGCGTTCGTTCAGCGTCTGCCGGGCTCTATCGGCTACGTAGAATATGCCTACGCAAAACAGAACAACCTCGCTTACACCAAACTGCTGTCCGCCGATGGCAAGCCGGTGAGCCCGACTGAAGATAACTTCGCTAACGCGGCGAAAGAAATCGACTGGAGCAAATCCTTTGCACAGGATCTGACGAATCAGAAAGGCGACAACGCATGGCCGATCACTTCAACCACCTTCATTCTGGTTCACAAGGCTTCCAACAAGCCAGAGCAGACCGCCGAAGTGCTGAAGTTCTTCGACTGGGCGTATAAAAATGGCGGTAAAGAAGCCAACGCGCTGGACTATGCTACCCTGCCGGAAAGCGTGGTTGAGCAAGTTCGCGCGGCATGGAAGACCAACGTAAAAGACAGCAGCGGTAAAGCGCTGTACTAATACCCGTCAGCCTTCGAGCTACAGGTGCGTTGGCAGCGCTTGTTCACCCCGGTCACATAGCCCATCTATGTTCCCGGGGATCCACAAGCCAGCTGCCTGCCTGCAGCTCGAATTATTTAGGGTATGGCATTACCTTTGCCAGAAAGATCAGTAAACTACGATTTTTTCTGGCCCGAAACTGAAGAGTAACTTATGGCTGCAACCAAGCCGGCATTTAACCCTCCGGGGAAAAAGGGTGACATAATTTTCAGCGTGCTGGTAAAACTGGCGGCGCTGATTGTGCTATTGATGCTTGGCGGCATCATCGTCTCCCTTATCATCTCGTCCTGGCCAAGCATTGAGAAATTTGGCTTTGCCTTTCTGTGGACCAAAGAGTGGGATGCGCCGAACCAGATTTTCGGCGCCCTGGTACCCATTTACGGGACGCTGGTCACCTCATTTATCGCGCTGCTGATCGCCGTACCGGTGAGCTTCGGTATCGCGCTGTTCCTGACGGAACTGTCACCCGCCTGGCTGAAGCGCCCGCTGGGTATCGCTATTGAGCTGCTGGCCGCGATCCCCAGTATCGTTTACGGCATGTGGGGCCTGTTTATTTTCGCCCCGCTGTTTGCGACCTATTTTCAGGAGCCGGTTGGCAACGTTCTGTCGACCATTCCGTTCGTTGGCGCGCTCTTTGCGGGCCCGGCATTTGGTATCGGTATTCTGGCGGCGGGCGTGATTCTGGCCATCATGATCATTCCTTACATCGCGGCCGTTATGCGTGACGTCTTTGAACAGACGCCGGTGATGATGAAAGAGTCCGCCTACGGTATCGGCTGCACAACGTGGGAAGTTATCTGGCGTATCGTTCTGCCTTTCACCAAAAACGGCGTGATCGGCGGGGTAATGCTCGGTCTGGGGCGCGCGCTGGGGGAAACTATGGCGGTGACCTTTATTATCGGCAACACCTACCAGCTTGATAGCGCTTCGTTATATATGCCGGGCAACAGCATCACCTCCGCGCTGGCGAATGAGTTTGCCGAAGCGGAAACCGGACTGCACGTTGCCGCATTGATGGAGCTGGGCCTGATTCTGTTCGTTATCACCTTTATTGTTCTGGCCGCATCGAAGTTTATGATCATGCGCCTGGCTAAGAATGAGGGGGCTCGCTAATGGCGACGATTGAATTACAAACCACCGCGGAGCTGGCGGAATCCCGTCGCAAAATGCAGGCAAAACGCCGCATGAAAAACCGTCTCGCCCTGACGCTATCGATGGCGACCATGGCGTTTGGTCTGTTCTGGCTGATCTGGATCCTGATGTCCACCGTCACCCGCGGCATCGATGGTATGAGCCTGGCGCTGTTTACTGAAATGACGCCGCCGCCAAATACGGCGGGCGGTGGTCTGGCAAACGCCCTGGCGGGCAGCGGATTGCTGATCCTCTGGTCGACGGTTATCGGTACCCCGCTGGGGATTCTGGCGGGGATTTATCTGGCGGAATATGGCCGTAAATCCTTGCTGGCCGAAGTGATTCGTTTTATTAACGATATCCTGCTTTCCGCGCCGTCGATTGTCGTCGGTCTGTTTGTTTACACCATCGTCGTTGCGCAGATGCAGCACTTTTCCGGCTGGGCGGGCGTGATTGCGCTGGCGCTGCTGCAGGTGCCTATCGTTATTCGTACTACTGAAAACATGCTGAAGCTGGTTCCGGACAGCCTGCGTGAGGCGGCATATGCGTTGGGTACGCCGAAGTGGCGCATGATCTCTGCGATCACCCTGAAAGCATCGGTATCGGGCATTATGACCGGTATTCTGCTGGCCATCGCCCGTATCGCCGGGGAAACGGCGCCGCTGCTGTTTACCGCGCTCTCCAACCAGTTCTGGAGCACCGACATGATGCAGCCGATTGCTAACCTGCCGGTGACGATTTTCAAATTTGCCATGAGTCCCTTTGCGGAGTGGCAGCAACTGGCATGGGCCGGGGTCTTGATTATCACCCTGTGCGTATTGCTGCTGAACATTCTGGCGCGCGTTGTTTTCGCGAAGAATAAACACGGTTAATTTTTGCGGCGCGGCGAAACGCGGCGCCGAATGAGGAAAAGAACGAGATGAGTATGGTGAATGCGACCCCGGGTAAACTTTCAGTTCGTAACCTGAATTTCTACTACGGAAAATTCCATGCCCTGAAAAACATCAACCTGGATATTACCAAAAACCAGGTTACGGCGTTTATCGGACCGTCAGGCTGCGGTAAATCCACGCTGCTGCGTACGTTCAACAAAATGTTTGAGCTGTACCCGGAGCAGCGTGCGGAAGGCGAAATTCTGCTCGATGGCGATAATATTCTGACCAACACCCAGGATATCGCTCTGCTGCGCGCCAAAGTGGGGATGGTGTTCCAGAAGCCGACGCCGTTCCCGATGTCGATTTATGACAACATCGCCTTTGGCGTGCGCCTGTTTGAGAAGCTTTCCCGCACGGATATGGATGAGCGCGTGCAGTGGGCATTGACCAAAGCCGCATTGTGGAATGAAACCAAAGATAAACTGCATCAGAGCGGATATTCTCTCTCCGGTGGCCAGCAGCAGCGTCTGTGCATCGCGCGCGGTATCGCTATTCGTCCGGAAGTTCTGCTGCTGGATGAGCCCTGCTCGGCGCTGGACCCGATCTCTACCGGGCGTATTGAAGAGCTGATCACTGAACTGAAACAGGATTACACCGTCGTTATCGTGACCCACAACATGCAGCAGGCCGCGCGTTGCTCCGACCATACGGCATTTATGTATCTTGGCGAGCTGATTGAATTCAGCAACACGGACGATCTGTTTACCAAGCCCGCTAAGAAGCAAACTGAAGATTATATTACTGGCCGCTACGGTTGATTGCCCTTCTGCTATCAGGCTCTAACCTATTGGGCAATCAGGAGATACTATGGATAACCTAAATCTTAACAAACATATTTCCGGCCAGTTCAATGCTGAACTGGAGTACATCCGCACCCAGGTCATGACCATGGGTGGGCTGGTGGAGCAGCAGCTTTCTGATGCGATCACCGCGATGCATAACCAGGACAGCGAACTGGCAAAGCGCGTTATTGACGGCGACAAGCAGGTCAATATGATGGAAGTGGCGATCGATGAGGCCTGCGTGCGCATCATCGCCAAGCGTCAGCCGACCGCCAGCGACCTGCGTCTGGTGATGGCGATTATTAAAACCATCGCCGAGCTGGAACGCATCGGCGACGTCGCGGATAAAATCTGCCGCACCGCGCTGGAAAAATTCTCCCAGCAGCATCAGCCGCTGCTGGTGAGCCTGGAATCGCTGGGGCGCCACACCGTGCAGATGCTGCATGATGTGCTGGACGCCTTTGCGCGTATGGACCTTGATGAAGCGGTGCGTATTTATCGCGAAGATAAGAAAGTCGACCAGGAATATGAAGGCATCGTGCGCCAGCTGATGACCTATATGATGGAAGATTCGCGCACCATTCCAAGCGTCCTGACCGCCCTGTTCTGCGCCCGCTCGATTGAGCGTATCGGCGACCGTTGCCAGAACATCTGCGAATATATTTTCTACTTCGTCAAAGGTCAGGATTTCCGTCACGTTGGCGGCGACGAGCTGGATAAACTGCTGGCCGGGAAAGATCCTAAAGAGTAATAAATCACAGAGACTAATTCTGATAAAGGATGTATCAGAATTAGTTATGATTAATTTTACTCCTGTTTTTAATTAACAAAATTGGTGCGATTGTCGTCACAAATAATAATTTCATCAATTGTGGTTTGATTTTAATAGCGTAACAATGCGGTACATTAATCGGGTGACTTGTTGCGGCA
Source organism: Klebsiella sp. CN_Kp106 (assembly GCF_040064575.1). Lineage (NCBI taxonomy): Bacteria > Pseudomonadati > Pseudomonadota > Gammaproteobacteria > Enterobacterales > Enterobacteriaceae > Klebsiella > Klebsiella sp. CN_Kp106. The sequence goes on from NZ_JBEAIG010000049.1 coordinate 37,637, forward strand.
AGGCTCGAATAAAAACTCTGGATTGTTACTGCGCAAGCAGGCAAAACCTGACATCACCGTTAACCTGGTGATGTCAGGTTTTTTTTTGCCAGATAATCCGCCATCAGCCGATGAAAGGGATTGTTACCGCAGCGCGGGCAAAACCTGAAGCAAGCCTCCTCTGTTTTCTGCAGGGGGATTGCTTCAGGTTTTTTTTGATTTGATGCAAGGCTGTTTGTGGGTAAACCAGGATGGTATTAACCGAATAAATAATAGTGCTGGTTTTAATAACGTTCTTTTTTTCCTTAAGGGGAACACCTTTTCGGTAACAAGCTTTATTCGATAGAAAAATAAAAATACGCCTTCGCGTTAGTTGACATTTTATCGCGATACTCAGTTGCACGCATTTTTATATAAAGGGAACTTATGTTTAAAAGAAATCTGATTACCCCGGCAATACTTATTATGGCGCCGCTCGCTTATACAACCCATGCTATGGCGGAATCGCTAACCGTTGAACAGCGTCTTGAGCTTCTGGAGAAGGCGCTTAAGGATACGCAGAGCGAACTAAAAAAATATCAAGATGAAGAGAAGGCCAGAAATCGACTCTGGATTGCCGGTACGCAGCCTGGCGCACCTGAGCAGAGCGCGTCCGCGCAGGTTGTCAGCGCGCCCGCGCCGGCCGGCGGCGCTGCAAAACCGGCGGCGGTTCTGGTGAAAAACGAACAGCCCGCGGCTAACGGCGAGTCCATTTACAGCTCGATGACAATGAAGGATTTCAGCAAGTTTGTGAAGGATGAAATTGGCTTCAGCTATAACGGCTATTACCGTTCCGGCTGGGGGACCGCATCCCATGGTTCACCTAAGTCCTGGGCGATTGGCTCGCTGGGTCGCTTTGGTAATGAATATTCGGGCTGGTTTGATTTACAACTTAAGCAGCGGGTTTATCAGGAAGGCAATAAGCGGGTTGATGCGATCGTGATGCTTGACGGCAACGTCGGGCAGCAGTATTCCTCCGGCTGGTTTGGCGATAACGCTGGCGGCGAGAACTATATGCAGTTCTCTGATATGTACGTCAACACCAAAGGTTTCCTGCCATTCGCGCCGGAAGCGGATTTCTGGGTGGGTAAGCACGGTGCGCCGAAAATTGAAATCCAGATGCTGGACTGGAAAACGCAAAGAACCGATGCCGCAGCCGGCGTTGGTCTTGAAAACTGGAAGGTGGGCTCGGGTAAGTTTGATATTGCGCTGGTGCGCGAGGACGTTGATGACTACAACCGTACGTTGACCAAAAGCCAGCAAATTAACACCAATACTATTGATATTCGTTATAAAGAGATCCCGCTTTGGGATAAGGCGTCATTGATGGTCAGCGGCCGGTATGTCGCGGCAAATCAGAGCTCATCCGAGAAATATAATGAAGGTAATAATGGATATTATGAATGGAAAGATACCTGGATGGCGGGGACGTCGTTAACGCAGAAATTTGATAACGGCGGATTTAACGAATTTTCCTTCCTGCTGGCAAATAACTCCATCGCCAGCAGCTTCTCGCGCTATGCGGGATCCAGCCCGTATACCACATTCAACGGCAGATACTATGGCGATCATACCAACGGCACCGCCGTTCGCTTGACCTCGCAGGGGGAAACCTATTTGAGTGATGACATCATCATGGCGAACGCCATCGTTTACTCCTTTGGTAATGATGTCTACAGCTACGAGACCGGCGCGCACTCCGATTTTGAGTCTCTTCGCGCCGTCGTGCGCCCGGCCTGGATCTGGGATAAATATAATCAGACCGGCGTTGAATTGGGCTATTTCAAGCAGCAGAACAAAGATAGTACCGGCAAGAAATATAACGAATCCGGCTACAAAACTACCCTGTTCCATACCTTTAAAGTGAATACCAGTATGCTGACCTCCCGCCCGGAAATTCGTTTCTATGCGACTTATATTAAAGCGAAGGATATCGACCTGGATAAGGCGGCTAACAGCAATACCAGCAGCATTTTTGAAGATGGTAAGAACGATCAGTTTGCCGTTGGCGCTCAGGCTGAAATCTGGTGGTAAGGCTGGCAACGGTCAGGACAAAATTCTAAAGAGGATTAACGATGAAACGACATGCTATTTACTTCGCTCTGGCGCTGGCGGGCGCGGCGTTTACCGCTCATGCCGCGCCGTTTCCGGCCACGCCGAGCGCGGCGATCCCGGTCAGCCAGTATATTACCCAGGTTAACGCCGATAAGAGTATCACCTTCCGCCTGTTTGCCCCGGATGCAAAACGGGTGTCCGTGGTAACGGGGGCAACGCCGGATACCTTTGTCTCCCATGATATGAGCAAAGATGAGCAGGGGGTCTGGACATGGAAAAGCGATGCGCTGGCTCCCAATCTCTACGAATACTATTTTGATGTCGACGGATTCCGTTCCGTCGATACCGGTAGCCGCTATCAGAAGCCACAGCGTCAGGTGAATACCAGCCTGATCCTGGTCCCCGGCAGCATTCTTGACGATCGCGCGGTCGCTCACGGCGAGCTACGAACCCTGACCTATCATTCAAAGGCGCTGAACGCTGAGCGTCGCGTCTACGTGTGGACGCCGCCAGGCTATACCGGTACCGGCGAATCGCTGCCGGTGCTCTATTTCTATCACGGTTTTGGCGACAGCGGACTGTCGGCCATCGACCAGGGCCGTATTCCACAAATCATGGATAACCTGCTGGCGGAAGGCAAAATCAAGCCCATGCTGGTGGTGGTGCCGGATACCGAAACCGATATTCCTGACGCGGTTGCGGAAAACTTCCCGCCGCAGGAGCGGCGTAAAACCTTCTATCCGCTGAATGCGAAAGCGGCTGATAAAGAGCTGATGAACGATATTATTCCGCTGATTGATGCGCGCTTTAACGTGCGTAAAGACGCGGACGGCCGGGCGCTTGCCGGGCTGTCGCAGGGCGGTTATCAGGCGCTGGTCTCCGGAATGAACCATCTGGAGAGCTTCGGCTGGCTGGCGACGTTCAGCGGCGTAACGACAACCACGGTACCGGATGCCGGCGTCGAGGCGCAGCTACACAACCCACAGGCGATCAACAAGCAGCTGCGTAACTTTACCGTCGTCGTGGGCGAGAAAGACGTGGTTACCGGCAAGGATATCGCCGGGCTGAAAGCGGAGCTGGAGAAGCAGAAAATCAACTTTGATTACCATGAGTATCCGGGCCTGAACCATGAAATGGACGTCTGGCGTCCCGCCTACGCCGAATTTGTACAGAAGTTGTTCAAATAGCATGAAGGAGCCAGTTCGCTGGCTCCTTATCTTCAATACCTTGAGGGAGACAATATGAAATTAATCGTGACGGAAGATTATGCCGAGATGAGCCTGGTCGCCAGCCATCACGTTCTGGGCTACATCACCGCGCCGCGCAGGGTGAACCTGGCGGTAACGGCAGGCAGTACGCCGAAGAAAATGTATGAACATCTGACGGCCGCGGTTAAAGGTAAATCGTTCTATTCTCAGGTCCATTATTACAACTTTGACGAGATTCCGTTCCGCGGACAGAATCGTGAAGGCGTGACCATTTCCAATCTGCGCAGCCTGTTTTTCACCCCCGCGCAAATCTCTGAAGAGAATATCCACCCGCTCAGCCATGAAAACTTCAGGCATCACGACCAGCGGTTACAGGACGAAGGGGGCCTCGATCTGATAGTGATGGGCCTCGGCGCTGACGGCCATTTTTGCGGTAATTTGCCGAATACCACGCGCTTCCACGATGCGACGGTGGAAGTCTCTATCGTCGGCGATATGGTGGATCTGGTCGCTCACGGCGAGATGGACGGCGACTTCTCTGCGGTGCCGGATAGCTACGTCACGATGGGGCCAAAAAGCGTCATGGCGGCGAAAAACCTGCTGCTGATCGTCAGCGGCGCGGCAAAAGCGCAGGCGCTAAGGCAGGTGATTGAAGGCGAAGTCAGCGAGCGGGTTCCGGCTTCGGTGCTGAAATTACATCCTTCCCTGGTGATTGTGGCTGATAAAGCGGCGGCTGCGGAGTTGAGTCAACCGTAATCCACTTTCAGCGTAGCGCAGGCGGGACGCGCCCTGATAGCGCTACGCTCCGGGTTTATCGCGTTATATTCCAGCCGCGCGCCTGCCATAACTCAGGTAGCTCTTCGAGGCGGGTAAACGTCGTCACCTTCGGATGTTCGATCGGCTTATTATGCGGATCGGCGCAGAAGTAGAACACTTCCATGCCGGCGGCGATCCCCGACTGCGCGCCTGCGCTGGAGTCGTCGACAAGAATGCAGTTCTCGACGTTAACGTTCATCGCTTTTGCGGCATGCAGCATCAGGGCCGGATCGGGCTTCCAGCGCTGGATATCGTAGCCGCTGTACAGACGCTCCGGGAAATGGTGCAGCATTGCGGTTTTACCGAGAGAGTGCTGCATTTTGCTCACCGGGCCGTTGGAGACCACGCACATCGGCACGCTGACCGCGTCCAGCAGCGCCTGTGCGCCAGAAATGACTTCCAGTTCAGTATCAAACAGGCGCGCGACTTCATCGCGGTACACCGGCTCAAGGGTCGCCTTATCCAGATTAACGCCGTACTCCGCGTTAATGGTGTCGATAATCTCGTACAGCTTGACGCCTTTGAAGCGCTTAAAAATCTCGTCTAAATCCAGCGTAATGCCGAATTCCCTGAACATGTGAACGTAGGCGCGGGAGCAGATCACCTCGCTGTCGACCAGCGTGCCGTCACAGTCGAAAAATACTGCTTCTGGTTGGGTCATGTCGTTTCCATTTTAATAAGTTAACGTTTTCGTCTTGCTGATTAGTGAGACGCAATCGTTGCCGTATAAGCAAAATCGATGAAAAAAAGTATCTCACAACCGCCCTTATTGTCGCATTTTGGTATAGGATAGCGACGAATTTTCCCTCCTTTGTTCGGAAACCGATAATGAGTCAACAACAAACCAGCCAGTCATCTGGCCCGGGTCTGCTGGAGCGCGTGTTCAAACTACGTGAACACGGCACGACGGCACGCACCGAAGCGATTGCAGGTTTCACCACTTTTCTGACAATGGTGTACATCGTTTTTGTTAACCCACAGATCCTCGGCGTGGCGGGTATGGATACCAGCGCCGTGTTCGTCACAACCTGTCTGATCGCCGCGTTCGGCAGCATCATGATGGGCCTGTTCGCTAACCTTCCGGTGGCCCTGGCGCCGGCGATGGGACTGAACGCCTTCTTTGCTTTTGTCGTGGTACAGGCAATGGGCCTGCCGTGGCAGGTCGGGATGGGCGCGATTTTCTGGGGGGCGGTTGGCCTGCTGCTATTGACGATTTTCCGCGTACGCTACTGGATGATCGCCAATATCCCGGTTAGCCTGCGTATCGGTATCACCAGCGGTATTGGCCTGTTCATCGGTATGATGGGCCTGAAGAACGCCGGCGTGATCGTCGCCAACCCGGAAACCCTGGTGAGCATCGGCAACCTGACGTCCCACAGCGTACTGCTGGGCATTCTTGGCTTCTTTATTATTGCGATTCTGGCTTCCCGCAACATCCACGCCGCGGTGCTGGTTTCTATCGTGGTTACCACGCTGCTGGGCTGGCTGCTGGGCGACGTTCACTACACCGGCATCGTATCCATGCCGCCGAGCGTCACGACGGTCATTGGGCATGTTGACCTGGCAGGCTCGCTGAATCTCGGCCTGGCGGGCGTGATCTTCTCGTTTATGCTGGTGAACCTGTTCGACTCCTCCGGTACCCTGATCGGCGTGACCGATAAAGCTGGTCTGGCCGATGCGCAGGGTAAGTTCCCGCGGATGAAGCAGGCGCTGTTTGTCGATAGCGTCTCGTCCGTTGCGGGCTCCTTTATCGGCACCTCTTCCGTAACCGCCTATATTGAATCTTCCTCGGGCGTTTCCGTAGGCGGACGTACCGGCTTAACCGCCGTGGTCGTTGGTCTCTTGTTCCTGCTGGTGATCTTCCTGTCGCCGCTGGCGGGTATGGTCCCGGCCTATGCCGCAGCCGGCGCGCTGATTTACGTTGGCGTCCTGATGACCTCTAGCCTGGCGCGCGTGAAGTGGGATGATTTAACCGAATCAGTGCCGGCGTTTATTACCGCCGTGATGATGCCGTTTAGCTTCTCCATTACGGAAGGTATTGCCTTAGGCTTTATCTCTTACTGCGTAATGAAGATCGGTACCGGTCGACTGCGCGACCTCAGCCCATGCGTGATTGTGGTTTCGCTGCTGTTTGTGCTGAAGATTGTGTTTATCGACGCGCATTAATACCCGCGCCGTCACACTCAGCCGTTCTGGCGAGTGTGACGGCGTCTATCAGGCTTTAACTCGCTGAATATACTCGGCAAAAGCGCTAAGCTGTCCGCTCAGATGGTCGAGCGTGCTCTGATCGACGACTTTCCCCTCCTGCGGATCCACTTTGTTCTGAATCACGCCGCCCATAAATTCGGGCTTATTCATCACCATAGCGTCGAGGAATACCAGAATCTGACGCAGGTGATACTGACAGCGCGCACCGCCAATAGCTCCCATCGAACTGGTTTGAATCAGTACCGGCTTACCGGCCAGCGGCTGTTCCGGCAGGCGAGATAGCCAGTCGATGGCGTTTTTCAGGCCGCCGGGCACCGAGTAGTTGTATTCCGGCGTAACGATAACCACGCCATCAGCCTCGCGAATTTGCTGAGCGATATCCTGAACGCTTTGTGGGAATCCCTCTTCCTGCTGGACGTCGGCATCATAGAGAGGAATATCGCCAATGGACGGTAACGCGGAAACCGCCATTCCTGCGGGCGCGATGCCGGGGAGGGTACGCGCGACCATGGCATTAAAAGAGCCTTTGCGCAGACTTCCGAGTAACGTAACAACTTTCAACGTATCAGACATGATTGCTCCTTTGCATCATGATGGCCGGGTTATCCGGTCAGTTGAGGGAGAAGGCTTTTTCTACCGGTAAATGGGTGAAACGCATCAGCCGGGCGGACGGCTCTCTGGCGCGAGCCTGCGCGTCGGGCAGGCTGCGCCAGCCCTCTTTACCATTATATTCCCAGACTTTCAGCTGGCCGATATCCGGACTGGCGGCGATGGACCAGACCAGCACCGTTTCGGCATCGCACACCGCTTCGATTGACTGCGTCCCGCTTGTCCGTAATCGTCCGGAGCCCGGAAGAAGCTGGAGGTTAACGGCGTTTTCACCGGTCAGTTTCATGACGCTTTTGCGGAGTGCGTCAAGCTGAGCGCGCGCTTCATCGGGATCGTGCTGGTTGCTAATCCATACCCGCTCATTACTGTTAAAGACGTAGCGGTCGGCGTCGGGCGAGGCATGTAAACTGCGGGAGGCGTGCGGTAATTCCATATCCAGGCCGCAATCACCTTCGGTGGATAACGCGACGCCGACAATATTCCCGGCATAGGAGATGGAAAAACGCGGGAGATTTTCGTCGCGGAAAGCGGGTTTTCCATTCTCTTCGTCAATAATTTCAGGAAGTTCGCTGATGCCGTACAGCATAAAGAGGAGTTCTGCGAGGAGTGACCGTGATGCGCGATAGCGGCTTTGTCGGTACTCAGGCAGGCGGCTGGCGGATTGATGACAGGCCGCTGACAGGCGTGTTGATAGCGGTTCCCGGGTGTTGAGTATCCCTCTTGCAAAATGCGTTGCCATTCGTCGCTCCGTGATTAATGGTCAATGATAGAAATTGCGAATTATATTATCGCTCAGAATTGCCAGGTTTTAATGCGGAAATCACCCCTTGCGCAATAAATTGCATAAATTTTACAATTTATTGCGCAAGACGGGCTAATCCAACGCTAGAGCGGTTCAGTATAGAGCTGCCTGAGCGTTTCTCGCAGCCAGACGATCTTCGGATTGTAGCTGTTGCGCTTATGCCACAGGAGGGTGAAGGGGACGCGTATTTTCTCCAGCAGGGACGGCTCCAGCGGCAACGGGAGTGAAACCAGCGGCAGATGGTGCTGTTGATTGTAACGCTGGCAATAGCGCGGGGCGGTGGCCAACATCGTATGATGAGGCTGGGCCGCCATAAACAGCGACTGCTCAAAACCCGGAACGGTCAACGCCACGGTGCGTTTATGCCCCAGATCGTGCAGAACATCATCCAGCGCCCAGGTATCGCTTTGTTCCCAACAGATATTGATATGCGGATAACGCAGGAAAGTGTCCAGATTCCACTCCTCGTTCAGCGCGGGATGATCGGCGCGCAGCCATACCTGCGGAAGATCGGTAAACAGGATTTCAAAATCGATATACCAGGGCAGCAGGCTGAGCTGTTCACGGGAGCGAGGATGGGTTTCCCGGCCGCAAAAACCGATGTCGACTTCACCGCGAATAATCGCATCCAGCGAATCATAATCCCAGTTACGCAGGCGGATCAGCGCCTGCGGATAGCGCTGGTAGATCCGCTGTGAAAGCGTATTCAGCAGGATCATCAGCAGCGGCGACTCTGCCGCCAGCTCAAACTTTAACCCGCTCGGCATGGTGTGATGAGGCTTATCGAGGATCTGATTACCCATCTGCATCCAGTCCGCCAGATCCTGCTCCATACTGCTCATCAGCGGCGTGGGTGACAGCCCCAGAGGCGTTTTGACAAACAGCGGATCGTCAAACCAGGCGCGCAGCTTGGCCAGCGATTTACTCACCGCCGACGGCGAAACGTTCATCCGTTTCGCCGTGCGGGTGACGCTGAGCTCCTGGGTTAAGAGCTGCAGGCACAGCAGCAGGTTAAGATCGAGACTCGACAGGGGTTTCTTCATAGCGTTGCGCGGCCCGCGCCGGAGAGGTGACCATAATCAGAACAATGCTCACTATGCTACAGGCAATAAGTATCCCGATCAGCATATTCATCGCGCTGAGTCCGATGATAGCCGCCAGCCAAATCCACAGTGAAGAGCCGCAGACCTGAGCAATTCCCAAAACAGAACTCGCCACGCCGGCGCGCAGGGTGAATGGCCCAAGGGCCTGACTCATTGCTACGCCAAAGCCGGCGGAGAACCCGGCGCAAATCAGTCCCAGACCCAGCATCGTCATCGTCTGGCTGGGGGAGAGGCTCAGCAGCACGCCGGCGATAAAGAACAGCACCTGCGAGGTCAGCATCAGGGTGCGGGGCTTAAATAGCGTCAAAGCGAACGGCGTTGAGAACGACACCACCATGCTAACAAGCGCCATTAGCGCCATCGCCATGGAATAGGTGCCGCGATCGAAGCCCATCACTTCCATCATGATCACCGGGGAGACGTTAACGTAAGTCAGGATAGCCGTCACGCTCAGGGTGGTTATGATAATTCGGCTGAGAAAAAAGCGGTTAAGCAGCGACTCGGGGACATTATTTTGCTGCATCGCCGCATGTGGCGCGGCTGTGGGACGCGTTTCCCGCAAGATAAAGACCGAGAGCAGTCCCACCAGAACGCCCATGCCTGTCATGGTATAGAACAGGCTCTGCCACGGGTATTTCAGCATAATCAGGTGGCCGAGTACCGGCGCCAGTACCGGAATAATGCAGGTGATACCGTTAAGGAGGGAAAGCACTTTCGCCCGGCGGCGATCGTCGAGGGTATCGCGCAGCACCGCAAAGGCGACGACGTAGCAGCTGCCCGCGCCAATCCCCTGAATAAAACGCCCAGCCAGGAAGTGGGCGCTGACCTGCGCCTGCGAGCAGAGAAGGGAGGCCAGTATGAAGACAACGGCACCGAAAATCGCCACCGGCTTGCGCCCTGATTTATCGGCGATACGACCCGCAAACAGCATCGCCGCGGCCATTCCCGCCAGATAAACCGAAAAGGCGATATGCAGCTGCGCTTCACTGGCCCCCAGATCCTGCGCAATGCGCGGTAGACCGACCAGATACATATCGATGCCGGATGGATAAAGCAGAACCAGCGCAAAACTGCAGATAAGAAAGCGTGCCATAGAACCCCTCGCATTAGAATGCGGTACAGAATAGTGGGGTTCGTGCGGGAGTACGAGTTGCCATTTGGACAACAACGATTTCCTGGGAGGAAAAACGGTTGAAAGATGTGCAGCGATAATTTAATTATTTGTTTTTATATCGCTTTTTGATATTTCCAATCAAGCGATCGCGTCCCGCATTATTTCCAGATCTTGGCCATACCTTCACTTTCTGGCCTGACGCTGGAAAACCCAAATTTGGCGTACAGTTCGGGAACATCCGCCACCAACGAGACGTATGCCCCTTTAACCGCGTTTTCATCCAGCCAGGAGACGATTTTCTGCATGATCTGGCGACCGAGACCTTTTCCCTGATGGGCCGGGTCCACGGCGACGTCGACGATTTCAAAGTTCAGCGCGCCGTCGCCGACGATGCGTCCCATACCAACGGGCACGCCCGCATAGAGGACATGCACGCCGTAGCAGCTACGCGGCAGACCCGCGCGGGCGCGGCGACATACCTGATATGACGCGCAGGCGACAAAAATCTTCCGCCGAAGGGACGGTATCAATAAACGTGTAATCAGCCATCATTGTCGTATCCGGTAAGTGGGAGTACCGATAAGGGTAATAGACAAAGCGATACGCCGTGAAGACGCTAAAGGAAAATAATTAACCCGCTTTAACAGGACGTTAAGGCGAGTGAGTACGCTTTATTTAATCTCATTTCTGATGCCCTGCTGATAGGGTGTGTTTTTTCCGCAACTATCTGTTTATGCCCATCATACTTCAAGTTGCATGTGCGTTGGCTTTGTTACTCGGCCTAAGATCTCGCCCCTACGGGAACAGCGCAAGCGCTGTTCAAGACACAAGTACCTACCGTCATATGGCATACGAGTAGTGACTCCCCGAGTGTTATGAACCCCTGCTTTGGAGGCTCGTATAATATTTTTTTTGCATTTATCCTGACCCCATAAATAGGCGATGGTTGAGAGCCGCCTGCATTCAAATTTTTATTTAAAGAGCAGCCATGATCGATGCTGGAATCTCGACGCTCGGCTGTATAAAAAGGCAATGTTGTGAAGCGTTATTTTGTAGTGCGTTAAGAGAAAGCGAGCAAGTACCTGAACATATTAGAACTGGGATAACCAGGGGGGGGTAAAGTGATAGTTGAGTGCTTTTATGTATCTTGTTGTTTTTTAATAAATGTTTTGGTGGTTTTGATGTTTTTTTCGGGGTGTTGAGCGAAGTCCAATAATGGATGAAATATTCTGTTGAGATGGTTGGGGGTTCTATTTCATAATCTTTTGCAGATTAATATTACATAAGGAAGTTGGCGTGTAAGCATTAGGGTGCTGATTGAAATGCGCCATGGGCTTTCTTTTTCAATATTTTACTCCGCTGTTTGTCATCTTAAATAATGTATTTAGGGGGGTCATTCTTCCCTGAATGAACCGTTGTATGGTTCTATTTTAAAAGAATGAATGAGTAATGATTATATTTTTATTAAGGATTAAATAATGAAAAAGCAATTTGTAATGACTGCTGTGGCAGCATTGTTCAGCGTAGGGATGGGTGTGGCTCATGCGGTTGATGGAACGATCAACTTCGTCGGTACCGTTACTGCCGACAGTTGCACCGTGGATATCAACGATCAGACAAACCCAACCCTGAACCTGGGTACCGTGAACACGGTTGATCTGGCGAAAGCTGGCGACACCGGTCCGGCAACGAACTTTACGCTGGATCTCACCGCTTGCCCGAATACGGTTACCGCAGCAAGCGTGACTTTTACTGGTAATGCCGATGGCTCTATGAACACGGCGTTCAAAAATGAGTCCAGCGACAGCGGCGCGGCTACTAATGTTGGCGTTCAGCTGTACGACGCATCTGCAGCCAAAGTCAGCCCGTCTTCTGCTGTCGACGTTAGCTCTTTCCTGACGGCGGACGCTACCACTACCGAAGCACATATTCCATTCACCGCTCGTATGGTTGCTGTGGCTGATACCGCAACTGCCGGTACGCTGGTTTCTCACGCTGACTACACCATCAGCTACCAGTAACCCTCCGTATCAGGGAGAACGCCAGGGCACGGAGGCCCTTGTTTTCAAACGATTAGGAAAGAGGATGCAACGGTTCATGAGAAAGTCAGTTATTTACGGTCTGCTGGCGGCTGCGATGTGCGCCGTAACATCTGCGCACGCAGGGGTCGTTATCGGCGGTACGAGACTGGTTTATCACGGCGGCGATAAGGAAGCGTCCATTCAGGTGATGAACAGCGCTAACGGTCAGATTCCCTACCTTATTCAAAGTTTTGTCGATGACAAAGGCCCGAAAGGAGATCGTCCTGGTACCACCGGTTCGCTGCCCTTTACCGTTACGCCACCGCTGTTTCGACTGGATGCTGGTTCAGAAAATACGATTCGCGTTGTCAGAACAGGGGGGAATTTCCCGGCAGATCGGGAAAGCGTTTACTGGCTGGATGTGAAGGCGATACCGGCAAACAATCCGGCGGATAAGGGCAAGAACGTGCTGCGCTTTTCGCTGAAAAACCGAATCAAACTTTTTTATCGTCCCAAAGGCGTTGCCGATCCCACCAGTGAGGCAATGGAGGCGATCGGTTTTCACAGGACGGGCAACAAGCTGACCGTCACCAATCCAACCCCCTGGTATCTGAGCTTCTTTAAGCTGAACGTCGGTGACAAAGTGGTCGATACGGCGTTTACCATGGTCGCGCCGCACGGTTCGACTGATTACACCATTCCGGCAGGGGCAGGCGGGAAAATCACCTGGCAATATATCAATGATTATGGCGCAGGATCGTTGGTTCTGGACGGGAAAGGGTAATCATGTCTCAACCATCCATAGACGTAGCGGGCAAAAGCAGCGCTTTTTTATTACAACCGCTTGCCTGCATTATTATTTTAGCGCTGTATGGAACGCAGGGCGCGCTGGCTCAGGATGAGTTCGATATGGCGGCGCTGGAGACCAGTGGGCCCAAACTTAACGTTGATCTCAGCCAGTTTTCCCAACCCGGTTCACAGCTACCGGGTCGCTACCACGTAGACGTTTATGTGAACCATGAGCAGGTTGACACGCAAACGCTGGACTTTGTGCAGGATAAACATGGGCAGCTTACGCCTGTGGTGACCCCCGCGCTGTTGGCGCAGTGGGGTATTAAGATTGGTGATATCGATGCGCTGCGGAACAAGAACAGTATCAACGATCTGGCTGCAACCGTCCCGGATAGCCAGATCAGACTTGATTACAGCCAGATGCGTCTGGATCTCACCATACCGCAGGCTGACGTCAACAGCGCGGCGCAGGATTCCGTCAGCCCGACGCTGTGGGATGAAGGAGTGCCGGCGCTGCTGCTGGGCTATGACTTTAACGGTTCAAACACCTGGCGCGACGAGAACGATTCTGGAAGGGAAGATAGCTATTTTCTGAACCTGCACAGCGGCATTAACCTGGGCGCGTGGCGGTTGCGAAACTACAGCACCTGGACCTACAGCAAATCGCCGGAATATCACGACACCACAAGCGGCGAAGACGTTAGCAGCGGCGGGAGCAGCGAAAGCGACTGGAGCTCCATCAACACCTTTTTACAACGCGACGTGCAGGCCGTACAGGGGCTGTTAACGCTGGGCGATGCGACCACTCCTTCCGATGTTTACGACGGTTTTACGTTCCGCGGCGTCCAGCTTTCTTCAGACGATGACATGCTGCCTGACAGTCTGCGCAACTTTGCGCCAACGGTACATGGCATTGCAACCAGCAACGCGACGGTCACCATTCGCCAGAATAATAGCGTGATTTACCAGAAGCAGGTACCGCCGGGGCCGTTTAAGATCGACGATCTCTACCCAAACTCCACAAACGGCGACCTGCTGGTAACGATTAAAGAGTCAGACGGCAGCGAACGCAGCTTTGTCCAGCCGTTCTCCAGCGTGGCAATCATGCAGCGCGAAGGGCATCTTAAGTATGACTTCACCGGCGGTAAATACCGCAGCAACAGCGATGGTCAGGAGCCGAAGTTCGCCCAGATGACGCTGATCTACGGCCTACCGTACGATATGACGATATACGGCGGTACGCAGCTGGCGGATAGCTACCAGAACGGGCTGTTGGGGATGGGATTCACCCTCGGTGAACTGGGCTCCATCTCCTTTGACGGGGCCTATTCCTCGGCCGATTTGAGCAATGACGAGCACAAAGAGGGGCAGTCCATACGCGCCCAGTACTCAAAAAGTATGCTCAGCACCGGCTCAACGATCACGCTGGCGGCATACCGTTATTCCACTAAGGGCTACTACAGCTTTCAGGATGCGGCGGATCTAATCGTCGATGATTCTCACGATGACGACCTGAACGACCAGGATGAATTTGACTTAAGCCATAACAAACGTTCCCGCTGGCAGCTGTCACTCAGTCAGTCGCTACCAGAGGGCTGGGGATCGCTTTATGCGAGCGGCTACCAGCAGGATTACTGGGACGAAGGTGGATATGAGCGAAACCTGTCCCTCGGCTACGACACCAGCTGGGATGGCATGACGTTGGGCCTGAACTACACCTTCAGCAGCATGCCGGGAACAGAGGACGACCATCAGGGCGCGTTGAATATCAGTATCCCGCTGAGTAAATGGCTGCCGAAAGCCTATGCCGGATACAGCCTCAACACTAACCGCCACGGAGACACCACCCAGCAGGTCAGCTTGTACGGTACGGCTTTGAAGGATTCGAACCTTAGCTATAGCGTGATGGAAGGCTACAGCAACCATGAAAATTCCGGCAATAACGGCACGCTATCCGTCGATTATACCGGTCGCGCGGGCGAAGCGAACATGGGTTACAACTACGATCCGGACAGCAGGCAGGTGAACTATGGCGTGCAGGGCGGAGTGGTGGTGCACCCTTACGGCGTCACCTTTTCGCAGTCGCTGAGTGAGGATATCCAGTCGCTGGCGCTGGTGCGCTCGCCGGGGGTCAGCGATGTGACCGTGGAAAACGGCACCGGGGTCAGCACCGACTGGCGCGGTTATGCCATCGTACCTTATCTCACGCCGTATCGCCGCACGACGGTAAGGCTTGATACCAGCACCCTGGCCGACAATGCGGAAGTCGATAGCTCCACGGCGCAGGTGGTGCCGACGGAAGGGGCGATTGTACTGGCGGGGTTTAAAACGCATATCGGTGCGAGGGTGTTGATGCATCTGCATCACGCGAGTACGGACGTTCCTTTCGGCGCCACCGTCACGCTGGCAGAGGACGACAGCGTCAATAGCATCGTTAGCGACGGCGGTTCAGTGTATCTGACCGGGATGCCGCAGCAGGGCGACATCCTGGCACAGTGGGGCAAAGGAAAAAATGCGCAGTGCCATGCCCATTATCAGCTGCCACAAGAGGGTGAAAAAACTGGCGTAATTAATCTTGATGCGCAATGTCAGTAGAGAAAAGGTGGTGAAATGAAAAACAGAACAACATGCAGGCCGCCGTTGACAGGGCAGCGCGAGGCAAACACACGGTTTTTTCGCCAGGCGGTAATGGCTGGATGCGCTTGCACGCTATCGCTGAATGTCTGGGCTTCAGAGTGTTACTCGAGTGTTGCCTCAACGAGCGTTGATCTGAAAACGATATCGGTGTCGCCGGATCTGGCCGTTGGACAATCGATTACCGGCGGCGATAAAACGTTTGATTCGGTTCAGTTTGCGTCATGTGAATCCTCATTTACGGTAGAGAAATACTTTTATGGTTATCTCTATTCGTCGTTGGCTTCGGCGGGAACCTATAACGGCCGACTGACTTTTAAAACCAATTTGTCCGGCGTTGGCGTTCAGCTTGGCGCCAGCATGTCGGATACGAAAGGGGCCTCGGGCAACGGCTGGATAACCAGCGGCTCGTCAATAAAGCTGTTAACCGATGACAGTATCGGTTGGGGGGCGATGATTTATATGTCGATTACCCCAAAGCTTAATTTAATTAAAATCGCCGATTCGGTAAGCGGCGGTACGCTCTCCGGAAAGGTTGGTTACGGTCAGGCGAACGGCAACCAGGGGTCGGCAAATATCGATATTAATTTCACTGGCACGTTGTCGGCCAGCGGCTGTACCCTCTCCGGCGGCTCGGATCTGAGTTTTACGCTTGATGATGTGCAAAAAAGCGAACTGCCTTCGGTCGGGAGCACTTGGGGAGAGAGCAGTGAAAAAGATATATCGCTGAGCTGTACTGCCGGAACGAATGTCTATTTTACCCTTAGCGGCACACAGGAACCTGGCACCAGTGATACCAGTATATTAAAGAATAATGGCACCGCTAAAGGACTTTCCGTGCAGGTGATGGATCTGCATGGCGGCGGTAATCACCCGGTCAATCTGAATTACCGCTGGTCGCCGATTACCAGCTCAGGGACGACGGCAAAAATACCGCTCGCCGCGCGTTATATTCGCACGGGCGACTTAACCCCGGGCTCCGTTGACGCCAGCGCCACCTACACGCTTGATTATGATTAAGGAGAATGAATATGTTTCTGCGTTTATTTTTTCTCCCTTTGTTACTGCTAGCGATAGCGTCATTAGCTGAGGCTGACGGGGGCAATATTCATATTACGGGAAATTTGACGGCTCAATCCTGCACAGTAGATGGCGCTACAGATTTTACGCTTTCTTTGGGTACGGTTGACCGGGCGGATTTACCTTCTGTGGGTTCAACGGCTAATCAGGTTGGACTCAATATCCCGCTAAGTTGTATCAGCGGTACGAAAGTAATAATACAGATTGACGGCACCAGCGTAAGTGACAATAACACGGTCATGGTAAATACCGGTACCGCGGAGGGGGTCGGTACGCAATTACTGGAGCCCAACAATAACAACAGGCCTGTCCCACTCGGGAGTTCCTGGACAATTATCGAAAATTCACAGACCAGCGAAGTGATTACTCTTGGCGCCAGATTCTACAGAACAGGCGATGTGGTTCCCGGAACGGTGAATGCGACGGCGACTTATACCCTCTCATATGAATGAAAATGACAGGGTAGATATTTTTCTGCCCTGTCAGGTTATCGCGCTGTGCTTTCATCAGACCGCAGGCGGTCAGTAATGAAATCTCGATATGATTTATGCAGGTGCAGTTCGTGAGTTCTTTTGCTTGCCGCTAAACATTTGATGTGATTTTTAGCGTAAAAAGTGAACAATGACACAGCGTTTTTAATTCAGAATACAAAATCGCGGATGGTCCCGCACGACTACGCGCCAGTACAAACAATAAAAACCCGCATTAACAATCAGTTAGTGCGGGTTAGTCAATGCTCACATACTGAGCTTATTTACCAATACAGAAACTTGAGAAAATGCGTCCCAGCAGGTCGTCGGAGGTAAACTCGCCGGTGATTTCGCTCAGGCTCTGCTGGGCCAGGCGCAGCTCTTCCGCCAGCAGCTCGCCAGCCCAGGCGCCCAGCAGCTGCGCTTTACCCTGCTGAAGATGCTCTGCGGCGTCGGACAGCGCCTGCAAATGGCGGCGGCGCGCCAGAAAGCCGCCTTCCATATTGGTTTCAAAGCCCATGCTCTGCTTGAGATGATTACGCAGCACGTCTACGCCCTCGCCGGTACGCGCCGAAAGGCGAACAAGTGAGTGGTCATTCACTTCGCTCAGCCCCAGCGTTTCTCCGGTGATATCCGCCTTGTTGCGCACCACGGTAATCGGCAGGTTTTTCGGCAGACGGGCGATAAAATCTGGCCAGATATCTGCCGGATCGGTCGCATCGGTGGTGGTACCATCGACCATAAACAGCACGCGATCGGCTTGTTCAATCTCCTGCCAGGCGCGTTCGATGCCGATACGTTCGACCTCATCGTTCGCATCGCGCAGGCCGGCGGTATCAATGATGTGCAGCGGCATACCGTCGATATGGATATGCTCCCGCAGCACGTCGCGGGTGGTACCGGCAATATCGGTGACGATAGCCGCCTCCCGGCCCGCCAGCGCGTTCAGCAGGCTTGATTTCCCGGCGTTCGGCCGCCCGGCAATGACGACCTTCATCCCTTCGCGCAGCAGGCTACCCTGGCGCGCTTCGGCGCGCACGGCGTCAAGATCGGCGATAACGTCGTTTAGCTGGGCTTCGATTTTGCCATCGGAGAGGAAGTCGATCTCTTCGTCCGGGAAATCAATGGCCGCTTCCACGTAGATGCGCAGGTGCGTCAGCGCTTCCACAAGATGGTTTACGCGAGTGGAGAATGCGCCCTGCAGCGAATTCAGCGCAGAACGCGCCGCCTGCTCGGAGCTGGCGTCGATCAGGTCGGCAATGGCTTCTGCCTGTGCCAGGTCGAGCTTGTCGTTTAAAAACGCGCGCTCGGAGAACTCGCCGGGCCTGGCGATGCGCACGCCCGGCAGCGTCAGAATGCGTTTCAGAAGCAGGTCGAGGATAACGGGGCCGCCGTGGCCCTGAAGCTCCAGCACGTCTTCGCCGGTAAAGGAGTTCGGGCCGGGGAACCACAGCGCAATCCCCTGATCCAGCGCGCTGCCGTCGCTGTCTTTAAACGGCAGGTAGTCGGCATAGCGCGGCTTCGGCAGCTTGCCCAGCACCGCCTGCGCAACGTCGCGCGCCTTCAGGCCAGAGATGCGCAGAATGCCCACACCACCGCGTCCCGGTGGGGTTGCCTGGGCGACGATAGTGTCGTTATGGCTCATGGTGACTCTCTATGTGGATGTAAAAAAGGCGGTCTATTGACCGCCTTCTCTGGCATTAACTTTACCGTAGATTCTCGAAATAGTTCAAGTTGCAGGAAGGCGGCAAGTTAGAGAGGCCCCTGGAGCTTACTGAAGTAAGTGACCGGGGCGAACTAACGAAGCCAACGCATCTGCGGCTTGAAGAATGAAGAGAATCAGGATTTTTTCTTCTCGCGGCTATGCAGGCCACGCTTCTCCAGACCACGGTAAATCAGCTGCTGCTGAATAATGGTGACCAGGTTGCTGACGATATAGTAAACCACCAGACCGGACGGGAACCACAGGAAGAACACCGTGAAGATGACCGGCATAAAGGTCATGATCTTCTGCTGCATCGGGTCGGTCACGGTGGTCGGAGACATCTTCTGGATGAAGAACATCGTCGCGCCCATGATGATCGGCAGGATGTAGTACGGGTCTTGCGCCGACAGGTCGTGGATCCACAGGATAAACGGCGCATGACGCAGTTCAACCGAGGCGCTCAGCATGTAGTACAGCGCAAGGAAGATTGGCATCTGGATAATCAGCGGGAAGCAGCCACCCAGCGGGTTAACCTTCTCAGCTTTATACAGGGCCATCATTTCCTGGCTTTGACGCTGCTTGTCGTCGCCCAGACGCTCGCGCATTGCCTGAATCTTCGGCTGCAGCATACGCATCTTCGCCATGGAGGTGTACTGCGCTTTAGTCAGCGGGTACATGATGCCACGAACGATAAAGGTGATGACGATGATGGAGAAGCCCCAGTTGCCCAGGAAGCTATGGATCCATTTCAGCAGTTTGAACAGCGGCTGAGAGATAAACCACAGCCAGCCGTAGTCGACGGTCAGGTCAAGATGCGGCGCAACGGCGGCCATTTTGTCCTGAATAGCCGGGCCGACCCACAGGGTGCTTTCCAGCTTATCGGTTTGACCCGGCTGCACCAGAACCGGCTGAGATTTGTAGCCGATTGCCACAATACCGTTGCCGAGATTCGCGGTGTAGAAGTTGTTAGTACCGGTGTTCTGCGGAACCCATGCGGTAGTAAAGTACTGCTGCAGCATGGCAACCCAGCCGTTTTTGGTGCTGACGTTCAGGTTTTCGTTATCGACGATAGTATCGAATTTATATTTTTCGTACTTCGTTTCAGACGTTGAGTACGCCGCGCCACGGAAGGTGTGCATCGTCGTCAGACCGCCGGTCTGCGTGTCGCGATGCGTCGGCAGGTTGGCGGTTTGCTTCAGCTGGCCAAAGGTCGACAGTTCCAGCGGTTTTTCGCTGGCGTTCTGCACGCTATAGCCGACGTTCACCGCATATTCACCGCGCTTCAGGGTGAAAGTTTTAGTGAATACGTTGCCTGCTTTATCGGTGTACGTCAGAGGAATGACGATTTCGTTCTGGCCATCAGCCATCACAAACGCATCTTTATCGACGTTATACAACGGACGCGGTCCGTTAGCCGGGTTGTCCGGGCCATCACGACCGGTCAGGCCGCTCTGCGCCTGATAGGTAAACTGCGGAGTGGTTTCCAGAAGCTGGAACGGCTCAGTTGACTTCAGCTCTTTCGGATAATCCAGAAGCAGCGCTTGCTCAACATCACCACCGCGGGTGTTGATGGTCAGGTCAAGCACATCGGTTTTTACCGTAATCAGTTTCCCCTGGCCACTGGCCGGTACGCCCTGGTCGGCGGCGCTACCCGTTGCTGTGGTCGTTGTCTGCGTGGTCTGCTGCTGGGGTTGAGGATTGTTATCCTGCTCCCAGGCTTGCCAGATCATGAAAGACACGAACAACAAAGCGATGATAAGAAGATTGCGTTGCGAATCCATCGTTAGTGTTCTCTGGTATCAAATGGTCCAGGCGGGACGGGATCGTCACCACCAGGGTGTAAAGGGTGGCATTTTAATACGCGTTTCACCGTCAACCAACTGCCTTTTATCAATCCAAACCTGCGCAATGCCTCAATTCCGTATTGAGAACAGGTCGGCGTGAAACGACAGTGCGGCCCGAGTAGCGGACTAATCAGGCGCTGATAGACCCGAATCAGGCCTATCAGGACCCGCGAGCCAGGCGACAGTGGCGGCGCCATAATTTTTCCAACGCTTCCGAGAGAGCACGGTTATCGAGGTCGGCAACCCCTTTCTTCGCCACCACCACGAAATCCATTGGCGGGAGTTCATGTTGACGTAAACGGAAGCTTTCACGCGTCAGACGTTTAATCCGATTGCGTTCATGCGCGCGCTTGACGTTTTTCTTGGCGACGGTAAGACCGATGCGGGGATGCCCCAGCGAATTTTGGCGGCCGAGGATGGTGATTTGCGGCGTGCCAGCCCGTAATGGCTGCTGGAAGACGAAAGTGAAATGACTGGGAGTTAACAAGCGTAACTCCCTGGGAAATGCGAGCTTAACCACTCAGGGTTAGCTTTATTACTTGGAAACGGTCAGACGAGCGCGGCTTTTAGCACGACGACGTGCCAGAACCTGACGACCATTTTTAGTAGCCATACGAGCACGGAAGCCGTGAGAACGGTTGCGCTTCAGTACAGACGGTTGAAAAGTGCGTTTCATGGCGATTTCTACCTAAACTTGAATAATTTCACTGACTTTCGCGTAAATCCGAACGAATTTCGAACGGCCTACGCCTCAGCGTGGGTGATTAAAGAGGCCGGATTGTAATAATTGTACACTCCGGAGTCAATTCTCTTTCCTTATTTCTCGCACCTTGCCGCACAAAAAACAGGCGATGGCACGCTGCGGAAAACGGGCATTACGCGCCGGGTGGTGGATTATACGACCTGGTGGATAAAGCGCAAGGATCGCAAAGGATCTTTGTTAGATCGATTAAGCCCAAAACCAGGATAGTTCATTAATTTTTCCAATATGCGGCTGAAATCGTGCCCCACTCCAGCCAGGATCGATTACACTTACCCAGCTTCGATCCTTCCTGTGGATAAATCGGGAAGAATCTGTTGAGAAACACAAGATCTCTTTCTCAGTTTAGGCTATGATCCCCGGTCCCGATCGGGATCCAGAGATCCGCATCGGGTAATAACCGCAGATAGCGGTTCGCACGTCACCCCTTTTGTGCAGGGGCTTTTCGGCTATGCAGGGTCTTGTCGACGTGTGCCAACAATCACGATTGTTTCAGTTTCTCTTTATATATCGATTTTTGTTCGAGTGGAGTCCGCCGTGTCACTTTCGCTTTGGCAGCAGTGTCTTGCCCGATTGCAGGATGAGTTACCAGCCACAGAATTCAGCATGTGGATACGCCCTTTGCAGGCGGAATTGAGCGATAACACGCTGGCACTGTATGCGCCAAACCGTTTTGTGCTCGATTGGGTAAGGGATAAATACCTCAATAATATCAATGGACTCCTCAATGATTTTTGCGGTGCGGATGCCCCACAGCTGCGGTTTGAGGTGGGCGCTAAGCCTGCCGTTCAGATGCAGAGAGGTACGGTAAGCGTTGCGGCCGCAGCACCTGCGCAGCAGATCCAGACGGCGCGCGTTGCGCCCACTATCGTGCGTCCGGGCTGGGATAACGTTCCGGCGCCGGCAGAACCGACCTACCGCTCTAACGTCAACGTCAAACATACGTTTGATAACTTCGTCGAAGGTAAATCCAACCAGCTGGCTCGCGCGGCGGCGCGTCAGGTTGCGGATAATCCCGGCGGCGCGTACAACCCGCTGTTTCTTTATGGCGGCACCGGCTTGGGTAAAACGCACCTTTTACATGCGGTGGGTAACGGAATTGTGGCGCGTAAACCCAATGCGAAAGTGGTTTACATGCACTCCGAGCGTTTTGTACAGGACATGGTAAAAGCCCTGCAAAACAACGCCATTGAAGAATTTAAGCGCTATTACCGCTCCGTTGACGCACTGCTGATCGATGACATTCAGTTTTTTGCTAATAAAGAGCGCTCGCAGGAAGAGTTTTTCCACACCTTTAACGCCCTGCTGGAAGGCAATCAGCAGATCATCCTGACGTCGGATCGCTATCCGAAGGAGATCAACGGGGTTGAAGATCGTCTGAAATCACGCTTCGGCTGGGGGCTGACGGTTGCGATCGAGCCGCCTGAGCTGGAAACCCGCGTGGCGATCCTGATGAAAAAAGCCGATGAAAACGACATCCGCCTGCCGGGCGAAGTGGCGTTCTTCATTGCCAAGCGCCTGCGCTCTAACGTACGTGAGCTGGAAGGGGCGCTGAACCGCGTTATCGCCAACGCCAACTTTACCGGCCGGGCGATCACCATCGATTTCGTACGCGAAGCGCTGCGCGATCTGTTGGCTTTACAGGAAAAACTGGTCACCATCGACAATATTCAAAAGACGGTGGCGGAGTATTACAAAATTAAGGTAGCGGACCTGCTGTCTAAACGCCGCTCCCGTTCGGTGGCGCGCCCCCGCCAGATGGCGATGGCGCTGGCAAAAGAGCTGACCAACCACAGTCTGCCGGAAATCGGCGATGCGTTTGGCGGCCGCGACCATACCACCGTCCTGCACGCTTGCCGTAAGATTGAGCAACTGCGTGAAGAAAGCCACGATATCAAAGAAGATTTTTCCAATTTAATCAGAACATTATCCTCGTGACGCTATGAAATTTACCGTAGAACGTGAACATTTATTAAAACCGCTGCAACAGGTGAGCGGTCCTTTAGGTGGTCGTCCGACGCTACCGATTCTTGGCAACCTGCTCCTTCAGGTTACCGATGGCGCGCTGTCGCTGACCGGTACCGATCTGGAAATGGAAATGGTCGCGCGCGTTGCGCTGATTCAGCCGCACGAAGCGGGAGCAACAACCGTTCCGGCGCGTAAATTTTTTGATATCTGCCGCGGCCTGCCTGAAGGCGCGGAGATTGCGGTACAGCTGGAAGGCGAGCGTATGCTGGTGCGTTCCGGTCGCAGCCGCTTCTCGCTCTCTACGCTGCCTGCAGCGGATTTCCCCAACCTTGATGACTGGCAGAGCGAAGTTGAATTTACCCTGCCGCAGGCGACCATGAAGCGCCTGATCGAGGCGACGCAGTTTTCGATGGCTCACCAGGACGTTCGCTATTACTTGAACGGCATGCTGTTTGAAACCGAAGGCAGCGAACTGCGCACCGTGGCGACCGACGGCCACCGCCTGGCGGTTTGCTCGATGCCGCTGGAAGAGTCCCTGCCCAATCATTCGGTGATCGTACCGCGTAAAGGTGTGATTGAGCTGATGCGTATGCTCGACGGCGGCGATACCCCGCTGCGCGTGCAGATCGGCAGCAACAATATCCGCGCTCACGTTGGCGACTTTATCTTCACTTCAAAGCTGGTGGATGGTCGTTTCCCTGACTATCGCCGCGTACTACCGAAAAATCCGGATAAGCACCTGGACGCCGGCTGCGATATTCTCAAGCAGGCCTTTGCCCGCGCGGCGATTCTTTCTAACGAAAAATTCCGCGGCGTGCGCCTTTACGTCAGTGAAAATCAGCTGAAAATCACCGCCAATAACCCGGAACAGGAAGAAGCGGAAGAGATTCTGGACGTCACCTATGCCGGGACTGAGATGGAAATCGGCTTTAACGTCAGCTATGTACTGGATGTGCTTAACGCGCTGAAGTGCGAGAATGTGCGTATCCTGCTGACCGATTCCGTGTCGAGCGTGCAGATTGAGGATGCGGCTTCTCAATCCGCAGCCTATGTCGTCATGCCTATGCGATTGTAGAATCTGCAAAGGGGCTGGTTTACTTGCCATTTCGCCTTCCGGCAGTGCTCGAAATGCTCACGTACTTCGTGTACGCTCCGCTTTCTGCGCGCTGGCGGTAGACGAACTGGCTGCGACACCCACGCCCCTTGAATGATGACGAGCTGATATGTCGCTATCCCGACTTCTAATCAAAGACTTCCGCAATATTGAAAATGCGGATCTCGCCTTATCCCCCGGCTTTAACTTCCTGGTTGGCGCCAACGGCAGCGGCAAAACCAGCGTGCTTGAAGCTATCTACACGCTTGGCCACGGTCGGGCGTTTCGTAGTTTGCAGATTGGCCGCGTGATTCGCCACGAGCAGGAGTCCTTTGTCCTGCACGGTCGCCTGCAGGGCGAAGAGCGAGAAGTATCTATCGGCCTGACAAAAGATAAGCAGGGCGACAGCAAGGTGCGTATCGATGGTACCGACGGGCATAAAGTGGCGGAGCTGGCGCACCTGATGCCGATGCAGCTGATTACGCCCGAGGGGTTTACTTTACTCAACGGCGGCCCCAAATACAGAAGAGCGTTCCTTGACTGGGGATGCTTCCACAACGAAGCCGGATTCTTTACCGCCTGGAGCAACCTGAAGCGCCTGGTGAAGCAGCGCAACGCCGCGCTGCGTCAGGTCAGCCGCTATGCGCAGCTGCGGCCCTGGGATCTGGAGCTGATACCGCTGGCGGAGCAAATCAGCCGCTGGCGGGCCGAATACAGTGCCGCTATCGTCGAAGACATGGCGGATACCTGTCGGCAGTTTTTACCGGAGTTTGCTCTCACCTTCTCTTTCCAGCGCGGCTGGGAGAAAGAAACGGATTATGCCGAGGTGCTGGAGCGAAATTTCGAACGCGACCGCATGCTAACCTATACCGCCCACGGCCCGCACAAAGCGGATTTCCGCATTCGTGCCGACGGCGCGCCGGTAGAGGATACATTGTCACGCGGGCAGCTTAAGCTGCTGATGTGCGCCCTACGACTGGCGCAAGGCGAGTTTCTGACCCGTGAAAGCGGGCGGCGCTGCCTGTACCTGATAGATGATTTTGCCTCGGAACTTGACGACGCGCGGCGCGGGCTGCTGGCCAGCCGCTTAAAAGCCACGCAGTCGCAGGTTTTCGTCAGCGCCATTAGCGCTGAACACGTTATGGACATGTCGGACGAAAATTCGAAGATGTTTACCGTGGAAAAGGGTAAAATAGCGGATTAACCTAAGATGAAATGAGCGAGAAACGTTGATGTCGAATTCTTATGACTCCTCCAGTATCAAAGTCCTGAAAGGGCTGGATGCGGTGCGTAAGCGCCCGGGTATGTATATCGGCGACACGGATGACGGCACCGGTCTGCACCACATGGTATTCGAGGTTGTGGATAACGCTATCGACGAAGCGCTCGCAGGTTACTGTAAAGACATCGTTGTTACTATCCACAGCGACAACTCCGTCTCCGTACAGGATGACGGCCGCGGTATTCCGACCGGTATTCACCCGGAAGAGGGCGTGTCGGCGGCGGAAGTGATCATGACCGTTCTGCACGCGGGCGGTAAATTCGATGATAACTCGTATAAAGTTTCCGGTGGTCTGCATGGCGTAGGCGTTTCCGTTGTTAACGCCCTGTCGCAGAAGCTGGAGCTGGTCATTCAGCGCGATAACAAAATTCACCGTCAGATTTATGCCCACGGCGTGCCGCAGGCGCCGCTGGCGGTTACCGGCGAAACCGAAAAAACCGGCACCATGGTTCGCTTCTGGCCGAGCTACGAAACTTTTACCAACGTGGTCGAATTCGAATACGAGATTCTGGCAAAACGCCTGCGCGAGCTGTCGTTCCTGAACTCCGGAGTGTCGATTCGCCTGCGCGACAAGCGCGACGGTAAAGAAGATCATTTCCACTACGAAGGCGGTATCAAAGCGTTCGTCGAATATCTGAACAAAAACAAAACGCCGATCCACCCGAATATCTTCTATTTCTCCACCGAAAAAGACGGCATCGGCGTTGAAGTTGCGCTGCAGTGGAACGATGGTTTCCAGGAAAACATCTACTGCTTTACCAACAACATTCCGCAGCGCGACGGCGGTACCCACCTTGCAGGCTTCCGTGCGGCAATGACCCGTACCCTGAACGCCTACATGGATAAAGAAGGCTATAGCAAAAAAGCGAAAGTCAGCGCCACCGGCGACGATGCCCGTGAAGGCCTGATTGCCGTGGTCTCCGTGAAGGTGCCGGATCCGAAATTCTCCTCGCAGACCAAAGACAAGCTGGTCTCTTCCGAGGTGAAATCGGCGGTCGAACAGCAGATGAACGAACTGCTGAACGAATACCTGCTGGAAAACCCGTCTGACGCCAAAATCGTGGTCGGTAAAATCATCGACGCGGCGCGCGCGCGCGAAGCCGCACGTCGCGCGCGTGAAATGACTCGCCGTAAAGGCGCGCTGGATCTGGCTGGCCTGCCGGGCAAGCTGGCGGACTGTCAGGAACGCGACCCCGCGCACTCTGAACTGTACTTAGTGGAAGGGGACTCTGCGGGCGGCTCTGCGAAACAGGGGCGAAACCGTAAGAACCAGGCGATTCTGCCGCTGAAAGGTAAAATCCTTAACGTTGAGAAAGCGCGCTTTGACAAAATGCTCGCGTCTCAGGAAGTGGCGACGCTGATTACCGCGCTGGGCTGCGGCATTGGCCGCGATGAGTACAATCCGGACAAACTGCGCTACCACAGCATCATCATCATGACCGATGCGGACGTCGACGGCTCGCACATTCGTACGCTGCTGCTGACCTTCTTCTATCGCCAGATGCCGGAAATCGTTGAGCGCGGACACGTCTACATTGCCCAGCCGCCGCTGTACAAAGTGAAGAAAGGCAAGCAGGAACAGTACATTAAAGACGACGAAGCGATGGATCAGTACCAAATCTCCATCGCACTGGATGGCGCCACTTTGCATACCAACGCCAACGCGCCGGCCTTAGCCGGCGAGCCGCTGGAGAGACTGGTTGCCGAGTATAACGCCACGCAGAAAATGATTACGCGTATGGAACGTCGTTATCCTAAAGCCCTGCTGAAAGAGCTTATCTATCAGCCGACGCTGGCGGAGGCCGACCTGGCGAACGAGCAGACCGTAACGCGCTGGATCAACGCCCTGGTGAGCGAGCTGAACGAGAAAGAGCAGCACGGCAGCCAGTGGAAATTTGATGTCCGCGAGAACGCCGAGCTGCAGCAGTTTGAGCCGATCGTTCGCGTGCGTACCCACGGCGTGGATACCGACTACCCGCTGGATCACGAGTTTGTCACCGGGCCGGAATACCACCGTATCTGCGCGCTGGGCGAAACGCTGCGCGGTTTGATTGAAGACGATGCCTTTATTGAGCGCGGCGAACGTCGTCAGCCGGTGGCCAGCTTCGAACAGGCGCTGGACTGGCTGGTGAAAGAGTCCCGTCGCGGACTCTCTATCCAGCGCTATAAAGGTCTTGGTGAGATGAACCCGGATCAGCTGTGGGAAACTACCATGGATCCGGACAGCCGCCGCATGCTACGCGTGACCGTCAAGGACGCGATTGCCGCTGACCAGCTGTTCACGACCCTGATGGGGGACGCCGTTGAACCGCGTCGCGCCTTTATCGAAGAGAACGCCCTCAAAGCGGCAAACATCGATATTTAATCGTCGTACACCGCCATACTCAGGCCGCGCGTTTAGTGCGGCTTTTTTGTGGGCGCAGGCCTGTCCAGCGACATTATGGACGGTAAACGGCTGGCGAGCGTATCGACGGCAATTCTCACCCTCAGCGGTAGATGCGGCGTCTGTTGCCAGACCGCGTGAACGTCGAAGCGCACATCCGGCGCCTGCTTTAACAGCGGAACGAGTTTTCCCTGATGAATTTCTTTGCTGACCATCCAGCAGGGCAGCCATGCAATGCCGTGTCCGGCCAGCGCAGCATCGCAGATCGCCTGCAAATCATCCATATTGAGCGATGAACGGGGAGTGAAGGTGTGCGGCGAGGCACCTTCGCTATCCATAAGCTGCCAGGAGAGCACTCTGCCTGCCTGCAGATAGTTAATGGCCGCATGATGGAGTAAATCATCAACGCTTTGCGGCGTGCCCTTCTTCAGCAGATAATCCGGCGCGGCGCACAGCACCATGCGGTGTTCTCCCAGCCTTCTGGCGACCAGAACGCTGCTGTCCTGAAGCGTGCCGTTACGCACCGCCATATCAAACCCTTCCTCGACGAGATCCACCACGCGATCGCTGAATGACATCTCCAGCTCAAGGCCTGGATGTTCCTGCGCCAGCGCGATCAGCAGCGGGGCGACGCACTGGCGGCCAAACAGCACCGGCATGGCCACGCGCAGGCGGCCACTGACCTGCTGTTTCCCCGTTTCCAGCAGCGATTCTGCGCCCCGAATTTCCTCCAGCGCGCGCAGGCAGTGTTCATAAAAAAGGGCGCCGTTGTCGGTCAGGCTCTGGCTGCGGGTCGTTCGTTGAAACAGACGTACCCCCAGTCGCTCCTCAAGGCGAGCGATGCTCTTTCCTACCGCCGAACGCGACAAATGCAGACGGATTGCGGCCTGAGCAAAACTCCCAGCCTCAACGGCGGCCACAAAAACCGGAATATCCTTCAGCGTATCGGTCATGGATTGTATCTTTTCTTTCATCAATAATGGGAAAACTTATCGCCACTGGCGACCTTGAGTCAACGGTAGACTGTCGCTCCTGAAGCTTATTTAATGGCAGGAGAGAAAAAATGACTGAGACAATGCAACGCTGGTCCATGGACGCCCTCGGGCGCGACAACCTCAAACTCATCCAGGCGCCTGTTCCGCAGCCAGGGCCGGGTGAAGTCTGCGTACGGGTGAACGCCGTTGCGCTCAACTATCGCGATAAAATGGTCATTGAAGGCACCATGCCGATTGCGCTTTCCTTCCCGTTTACGCCGGCGTCCGATATGGCGGGAGTGGTGGAAAGCACGGGCGAGGGCGTCACGCGTTTCACACCCGGCGCTCGCGTCATCTCGACCTTTTTCCCGGAGTGGATCGACGGTAGGCCAACAGCGGACGCCCGCACTTTGCCCTATAAAACGACCGGCGGTTACTTCCAGGGCATGCTGTCTGAGTACGTGATTGTGAATGAAAACGGGCTGGTGGCCGCCCCGGAAACCCTGGATGACGCAGAGGCCAGCACGTTACCGTGCGCCGGGCTTACCGCATGGTTCGCGCTGGTGGAGCGCGGTCATTTACGCGCCGGGCAATCGGTACTGGTGCAGGGCACGGGCGGTGTGGCGATATTCGCTTTGCAAATTGCCAAAGCGCAGGGGGCAGAGGTTTTTGTCACGTCCGGGAGCGATGAAAAACTGGCGCGGGCCAAACAACTCGGCGCCGATTATGGCATCAACCGGCTTAAAGGCGACTGGGCTGAAGGGATATACGAACTGACGAACGATCGCGGCATCGACCACATCATTGAAACCGTTGGCGGGGAGAACCTGAGGCATTCCCTGCGCGCCGTGGCGGTTCATGGGCGTATTTCGGTCATCGGCGTGCTGGCCGGCAGTGAAATCTCGCTGCCCGCGGGCGAACTGTTGCTCAAATCCCCGGTGATTCAAGGTATTGGCGTGGGGCACCGTCGCGCACTGGAAGATTTTGTCCGCGCCGTTGACGTGACCAGGCTGAAACCGGTGATTGAGCACCGTTACCGCTTTAACCAGCTTGCACAGGCGCTTGAACACCTCGATCGCGGTGCGTTTGGCAAAATCGTGCTCACCCGCGAGTAAGACCCCGTTCCCCGGATCTTGCCTAAAAGGGGGGGTTCTGCTGCGCAATGTAGCTCTATTTTTGTGGGCTTAATCGCGTTAGCATGAGTAAGGACTCATCTTACCCGGGGATTTCATGGCTATTAAACTGATTGCAATCGATATGGACGGCACGCTGCTGCTGCCTGACCATACTATCTCTCCTGCGGTGAAAACCGCGATTGCCGCAGCCCGTGAACGCGGCGTCAACGTGGTGCTGACCACCGGCCGTCCTTACGCTGGCGTGCACAGCTATCTGAAAGAACTGCATATGGAGCAGCCTGGAGATTACTGCATCACCTATAACGGTGCTTTAGTGCAGAAGGCGAGCGACGGCAGTACCGTTGCGCAAACCGCGCTGGGCTACGACGACTACCGCTATCTGGAACAGCTGGCCCGCGATGTCGGCTCCCATTTCCACGCACTCGATCGTAACACCCTGTATACCGCGAACCGCGATGTGAGCTATTACACGGTACATGAATCCTACGTGGCGACGATCCCGCTGGTCTTCTGCGAAGCCGAAAAGATGGATCCGAATATCCAGCTGCTGAAAGTGATGATGATCGATGAGCCGGCGATTCTGGACAAGGCTATCGCCCGCATTCCGGCTGAAGTGAAAGAGAAGTACACCGTGCTGAAAAGCGCGCCGTACTTCCTTGAAATTCTTGATAAACGCGTCACCAAAGGTACCGGCGTGAAATCGCTGGCCGATGCGCTGGGCATCCAGCCGGAAGAGGTGATGGCGATTGGCGATCAGGAAAACGACATCGCGATGATTGAATACGCTGGTGTCGGCGTGGCGATGGATAACGCGATTCCGGCCGTCAAAGAAGCGGCAAACTTTATCACCAAATCCAATCTGGAAGACGGTGTGGCATATGCTATTGAAAAATATGTCTTAAACTAAAATTCTCTTTCTGAAAAACCCGCGTTTATCGCGGGTTTTTTTATGCCCTGAGTTTACCCCGCCGCAAAATCTCCAAACTGAATTGTCGTTTTTGTGATCTAAATTGTAGTACAACATATTTGTATTGTACTACATTGTGTCCATGGCGATGACGAGTGACATCGCGTTAGTACTACAAAGTTGCGGTTAAAACCGCCTGTCGCGGTAAAGTAGAGAGACATCCAGAGCACAAGGACTTTCCATGACTCTCAATAAAACCGATCGCATCGTCATCACGCTGGGCAAGCAGATTGTCAGCGGCAAATACGTTCCCGGCTCTGCGCTGCCCGCTGAAGCCGACCTGTGTGAGGAGTTTGCCACCTCGCGCAATATCATTCGCGAAGTGTTCCGTTCGTTGATGGCTAAGCGGCTGATTGAAATGAAGCGCTATCGCGGCGCGTTCGTTACCCCGCGCAACCAGTGGAATTATCTCGACACCGACGTTTTACAGTGGGTGCTGGAGAGTGATTACGACCCGCGGCTGATTAGCGCGATGAGCGAGGTACGTAACCTGGTTGAACCCGCGATCGCCCGCTGGGCGGCAGAGCGCGCGACGTCGAGCGACCTGGCGCAAATAGAAGAAGCGCTCAACGACATGATCGCCAATAACCAGGACAGGGAAGCGTTTAACGAAGCGGATATTCGCTATCACGAGGCGGTGCTGCAGTCGGTGCATAACCCGGTTCTGCAGCAGCTCAACGTGGCGATCAGCTCGCTACAGCGGGCGGTATTTGAAAGAACGTGGATGGGCGATGAGGCCAACATGCCGAAAACGCTCCAGGAACATAAGGCGCTGTTTGACGCCATCCGGCATCAGGACAGCGAAGCGGCGGAGCAGGCGGCGCTCACCATGATCGCCAGCTCGACACGAAGGTTAAAGGAAATCACATGACATCTCGCTACATCGCAATTGACTGGGGATCGACCAACCTGCGCGCCTGGCTCTATCAGGGCGAACGGTGTCTGGAGAGCAGGCAATCGGAAGCAGGCGTCACGCGTCTGAACGGACACTCCCCCGCCGCGGTGTTTAGCGAAATAACCCGGGGCTGGCGCGACGGCGCGACCCCGGCGGTGATGGCAGGAATGGTCGGCAGTAACGTCGGCTGGCAGGCGGTACCCTACTTGCCGGTTCCCGTTCATTTCTCCGCCATTGGTGAACAATTAACTGCCGTTAGCGACAACGTCTGGATTATTCCCGGACTCAGCGTCTCTCGCGACGATAACCATAATGTGATGCGCGGCGAAGAGACTCAGCTCCTCGGCGCGCGGGCGATAGCCCCTTCTTCCGTCTACGTGATGCCCGGCACCCACTGCAAATGGGTGCAGGCAGACCGCCAACAAATTAACGACTTTCGCACGGTGATGACCGGCGAACTTCACCACCTGCTGCTGCGCCACTCGCTGGTCGGCGCCGGGTTACCGGAGCAGGTCTCCGCTCCTGACGCGTTTAACGCCGGGCTTGAGCGCGGCCTGCATTCGCCAGACATCCTGCCGCAGCTTTTTGAGGTTCGCGCTTCACACGTGCTGGGTTCGCTGCCGCGCGCGCATGTCGGCGAGTTTCTGTCGGGACTGCTGATTGGCGCGGAAGTCGCCACCCTGAGCCAACGCTTTCGCGACCAGCAGGTCACCATTGTCGCCGGCGAGACGCTGGCGAACCGCTATCAGCAGGCACTGAGCGCCATTGGCCGTCAGACCAGCGTGGTGTCGGGCGACAACGCATTTCAGACAGGAATAAGGAGCATCATCCATGCAGTGGCAAACTAACTTACCGCTTATCGCTATCCTGCGCGGGATTACGCCGGAAGAGGCGCTGGCGCACGTGGGGGCGGCGATCGACGCCGGCTTCGACGCCGTTGAAATTCCGCTCAACTCACCGCAGTGGGAAAAGAGTATTCCCGCCGTTGTTGAGGCTTATGGTGATAAGGCGCTGATTGGCGCGGGCACCGTGCTTAATGCAGAGCGGGTGGACCAGCTTGCCCTAATGGGCTGCAGGCTTATCGTCACGCCCAATATTCAGCCCGAGGTCATTCGCCGTGCGGTGAGCTACGGCATGACGGTTTGTCCCGGATGCGCGACGGCGACGGAAGCGTTCGCCGCTCTGGACGCCGGGGCTCAGGCGTTGAAAGTCTTCCCATCTTCGGCTTTTGGCCCTGACTACATCAAAGCGCTAAAGGCCGTTTTGCCGCCGGAGGTGCCCGTTTTTGCGGTGGGCGGCGTGACGCCGGAAAATCTGGCGCAGTGGATAAAAGCAGGTTGTACCGGTGCCGGGCTGGGCAGCGATCTCTATCGCGCTGGCCAATCCGTAGAGCGTACCCAACGGCAGGCGGCAGCATTTGTTAAAGCGTATCGAGAGGCAGTGCAATGAAAATAACCAAACTCACCACGTATCGTTTACCCCCGCGCTGGATGTTTCTAAAAATTGAAACCGACGAAGGCGTGGTTGGCTGGGGCGAGCCCGTGATTGAAGGGCGCGCGCGCACCGTAGAGGCGGCGGTGCATGAGCTCGGCGAATATCTCATAGGCCAGGATCCGGCGCGGATTAACGACCTGTGGCAGGTGATGTACCGCGCGGGCTTTTACCGCGGCGGCCCGATTTTAATGAGCGCCATCGCCGGTATCGACCAGGCGCTGTGGGATATTAAAGGCAAAGTGCTGAACGCGCCGGTCTGGCAGCTAATGGGCGGCCTGGTGCGTGACAAAATCAAAGCCTACAGCTGGGTTGGCGGCGACCGTCCGGCAGAGGTGATTGATGGCATCAAGAAGCTGCGCGGTATTGGTTTTGATACCTTCAAATTAAACGGCTGCGAAGAGCTGGGGCTGATCGATAATTCTCGCGCGGTGGATGCGGCGGTGAATACCGTCGCGCAAATTCGCGAAGCGTTCGGCAATGAAATTGAGTTCGGTCTCGATTTTCACGGCCGCGTTAGCGCGCCAATGGCGAAGGTGCTGATTAAAGAGCTGGAGCAATATCGCCCGCTGTTTATTGAAGAGCCGGTTCTTGCCGAGCAGGCGGAATATTATCCGCGGCTGGCGGCGCAAACCTCGATTCCTATCGCGGCGGGCGAACGCATGTTCTCGCGCTTCGAGTTTAAACGTGTGCTGGAAGCCGGTGGGCTGGCCATTCTCCAACCCGATCTGTCGCACGCGGGCGGTATTACCGAGTGCTATAAAATCGCCGGAATGGCCGAAGCCTACGACGTGGCGCTGGCGCCGCACTGCCCGCTGGGGCCTGTTGCGCTTGCCGCCTGCCTGCACGTCGATTTTGTCTCCTATAACGCCGTCTTCCAGGAGCAAAGTATGGGCATTCACTATAACAAGGGCGCGGAATTACTCGACTTTGTGAAAAATAAAGACGACTTCAATATGGAAGGCGGTTTCTTTAAACCATTAATGAAGCCCGGGCTTGGCGTAGAAATCGATGAAGCGCGGGTCATTGAATTAAGTCAGAATGCGCCGGACTGGCGTAATCCGTTGTGGCGGCATGAGGATGGTAGCGTCGCCGAATGGTAAATGCGCGTCATACTTTGCGCTGCTGATGCGTTGGCTGCATTTTCTTATCCCAGTCACATACTAATGTATGCTCCTGGGAATGCGAAAATTTGCCGCCTTTCCCCAGCACAAATTATTTAGCGCATTACGGTTAAGTTATTAATAAAAAATTTAAATAAACCCTCTGTAAATTACCGGGCATGGTGAGCGGCCTCGCTATGCCCAAAATCTGGAGACAGATTGCGATGGATATTTCAGTTACAGCTGCAAAACCCGGGCGTCGTCGTTATTTGACGCTGATTATGATCTTTATTACCGTGGTGATTTGTTATGTTGATCGCGCCAACCTTGCGGTGGCATCGGCGCATATTCAGGAAGAGTTTGGTATTACCAAAGCGGAAATGGGATATGTATTTTCCGCCTTCGCGTGGCTGTATACGCTTTGCCAGATTCCCGGCGGTTGGTTCCTTGACCGCGTGGGCTCAAGGCTGACCTACTTTATCGCTATTTTTGGCTGGTCGGTGGCGACGCTACTGCAGGGATTTGCCACGGGGCTAATGTCGTTGATTGGCCTGCGCGCGATTACCGGGATATTTGAAGCGCCGGCGTTTCCCACCAATAATCGCATGGTGACCAGCTGGTTTCCGGAGCACGAGCGCGCATCAGCCGTCGGTTTTTACACCTCAGGCCAGTTTGTCGGGCTGGCATTCCTGACCCCGCTATTAATCTGGATTCAGGAAATGCTGAGCTGGCACTGGGTATTTATCGTTACCGGCGCTATCGGGATCGTATGGTCACTGATTTGGATTAAGGTTTATCAGCCGCCGCGTCTGACGAAAAGCATCAGCAAAGCCGAGCTGGATTATATTCGCGACGGCGGTGGTCTGGTGGACGGCGATGCGCCCGTTAAAAAAGAGGCGCGGCAGCCGCTGACCAAAGCCGACTGGAAGCTGGTATTCCATCGCAAACTGATTGGCGTTTATCTTGGGCAGTTTGCCGTGACCTCGACGCTGTGGTTCTTCCTGACCTGGTTCCCTAACTATCTGACCCAGGAAAAGGGGATTACGGCGCTGAAAGCGGGCTTTATGACCACAGTTCCGTTCCTTGCCGCCTTTGTTGGCGTGCTGCTCTCCGGCTGGCTGGCGGACAGGCTGGTGAGAAAAGGTTTCTCATTAGGCGCCGCGCGTAAAACCCCGATTATCTGCGGCCTGCTGATCTCGACCTGCATCATGGGCGCAAACTATACCAACGATCCGGTGTGGATTATGGTCCTGATGGCGCTGGCCTTCTTCGGTAACGGCTTCGCCTCCATTACCTGGTCGCTGGTCTCTTCGCTTGCGCCGATGCGGCTTATCGGGTTGACCGGTGGAATGTTTAATTTCGTCGGCGGGCTGGGCGGTATCACCGTTCCGCTGGTGGTGGGTTATCTGGCCCAGGACTATGGTTTTGCTCCTGCGCTGGTTTATATTTCCGTTATTGCGCTGGTGGGCGCGCTCTCTTACATCCTGCTGGTGGGGGATGTCAAACGAGTAGGCTAATTCTTTCCGATACGATACCCTGATGCGAAAGTCTCGCATCAGGGTATGTTTATGAAACAAGTCACCTTTGCTCCCCGTCATCATCAACTTACCAACACGCGCGCCTGGACGGCGGACAGCCGGTGGCTGGTCTTTGACGTTCGTCCCTCTGGCGCCTCTTTTACCGGCGAAACCATCGAGCGGGTGAATGTCGAGACGGGAGAGGTTGAGATCCTCTACTGTGCCGGACAGGGCGCGTACGTTGGCGTGGTGACCGTTCATCCATCGATAGATAAATATGTCTTTATCCACGGGCCGGAAAACCCTGACGAGCGCTGGCATTACGATTTCCACCATCGTCGCGGCGTGGTCTCCTGGCAGGGCGAAACGCACAACCTCGATGCGATGGATATTTCCGCCCCCTATACACCCGGCGCGCTGCGCGGCGGCAGCCATGTGCATGTCTTCAGCCCGAACGGCGAATTTGTCAGCTTTACCTATAACGACCACGTGCTGCATGAACGCGATCCGGCGCTGGATTTGCGCAACGTTGGCGTGGCGGTTCCCTATGGCCCGGTAGCACCGCGTGGGGATCATCCACGAGAATACGGCGGCAGCCACTGGTGCGTGCTGGTCAGCCGCACAACGCCGACCCCCGCGCCGGGCAGCGACGAGATTAATCGCGCCTATGAAGAGGGCTGGGTGGGCAACCGGGCGCTGGCGTTTATTGGCGATACGCTGGCGGTAAATGGCGACAAAGTGCCGGAGCTATTTATTGTCGAGCTGCCGGAGAGCGGGCAGGGCTGGAAGCAGTCTGGCGATGCGCCATTGGCAGGAACGGAAACCACGATGCCGGCTCCCCCTGCCGGCGTTATTCAGCGTCGCTTAACGTTTACCCACCAACGCCGTTACCCGGGACTGGTGAATACGCCGCGTCATTGGGTGCGCGCTAATCCGTCGGCAACGGACATCGCTTTTCTGATGCGCGACGAGGCCGGCGTGGTGCAAATGTGGCTTATCTCGGCGCAGGGAGACAAGCTGCGGCAGCTGACCCACAACCGATCCGATATCCAGTCGGCGTTTAACTGGCATCCATCAGGAAAATGGCTGGGCTTTGTGCTGGAAAACCGCATCGCGCTTTGTGATGCGCGGAGCGGGGAAATCGGCTTTTTGACCGATGAGCATGCCAATCCGCCTTCGGCCGACGCGGTCGTCTTTTCGCCAGACGGCACACGGCTTGCCTGGATGGAGGAGGTGGACAGTTACCGCCAGCTGTGGGTAACCACAACGGCGCGCTAAATCAGGGGTTCGGCATTGGCGCTGGCGGGATCACTGCGTTGGTCGCCAGCGTCTCTTTCTCGCTCTTTTCCACGCGCGATTTAACCGAGCTATCGGTGCGGAACATATCCCACGGTAGCAGCAGCGTGTCCATAACGGCCGTGAGCGGCATATCCAGCGCCACCAGGGATTTCGTACCCCAGTTGGCATCGCTATCTCCCAGCATTTGCGCGCTGGCGCGCGTTCCCGGATAGGTTCCTTCCTTACCGCCGGTATGTGACATCACGCTGGAGCAACCGCCTAAACTTATCATCCCGCTGAACAGGACCAGCTTTAACAGACCGTTTTTCATCATTTTTCCGTCATCGTTACGGGCGTTGATAGAACCTTCTATGTACAAAATCATGCAGGGCGCAGCCAACAGAGCCGCGGCCTGAAGAATGGCGTACATATCGGTTATATCGGGCCATTCCATGGATGCATAGTGCCATTGCGCCGCACTGTGGCAGGCGTCGCACTTTGCCTTTTGTGCTGTCCCTCCAGTCTAAGCAATAGACCGCAAACTGCAAAAAAAATTGCCCATTTCCCCTTGAAAAGGCCATGGATATACCCATTTTAGGAATGTGTCTCCCGGAGAATACGCCGAATGGGTATTCCGGGTAATAACGGCCTGTCCATGATGGAAGGTCAGATAATTCTCGCTGATTTCAGGAGCTATGTATTATGCGTAATTTCGATCTCTCCCCGCTGTATCGTTCTGCTATTGGTTTCGACCGCCTTTTCAATCTGTTAGAAAATAATCAAAGCCAGAGTAATGGCGGCTATCCTCCGTACAACGTTGAGTTAGTAGACGAGAACAACTACCGCATCGCGATTGCCGTTGCCGGTTTTGCCGAGAGCGAACTGGAAATTACCGCGCAGGATAATCTGCTTATCGTAAAAGGCGCCCATGCCGCCGAGCAGAAAGAGCGCACTTACCTGTATCAGGGCATCGCTGAACGCAATTTTGAGCGTAAATTCCAGCTTGCGGAAAATATTCATATTCGCGGCGCCAACCTGGTAAACGGTCTGCTGTATATCGACCTTGAGCGAGTTATTCCTGAAGCGAATAAGCCGCGCCGTATCGAGATCAACTAATTTGTTGGGCCGCGAAGGCGGCCCGGTATTCATTCAAAAAACTGCCCGCCGTCAGGGGGCAAAGGCGAATCCACAGGATTTGCAGATATCCACTCGCTTCTTAGAAGGAGAAAGACTATGCGTAACTACGATTTATCCCCGCTGCTGCGTCAATGGATCGGTTTTGACAAACTGGCCAACGCGCTACAAACCGCCGGTGAAAGCCAGACCTTCCCGCCCTATAACATCGAAAAAAGCGACGACAACCACTATCGCATTACCCTTGCGCTGGCCGGTTTCCGTCAGGAAGATTTGGATATCCAGCTTGAAGGCACGCGCCTGACGGTAAAAGGCGCGCCGCAGCAGCCGGAAAAAGAGACCAAATGGCTGCATCAGGGGCTGGTTAACCAGGCGTTTAGCCTGAGCTTCACGCTCGCCGAAAATATGGAAGTCTCCGGGGCAACCTTTACCAACGGCCTGCTGCATATCGATTTGACCCGCAACGAGCCGGAACAGATCGCACCGCAGCGCATCGCCATCAGCGAGCGCCCCGCGTTAGATAGCTAATTAAGCTAACCACCTATAAAGCCCCGATGTTCGGGGCTTTTTTGTGCGTGATACGCATTACTTTGTCCTTTCTTGCTGTGTTCAACAAAATGGTCGTTGGCTGATCCCGTGATTATTGTGCGCCAGGCGGCATACAGCCTGGTGAGTACCGGTCATAATCCTCATTGTGAGTAATGTTATACACAGGGAAGAGACGATGAGTGATATAGCATTGACCGTTAGCGTATTGGCGCTGGTGGCGGTCGTCGGATTGTGGATCGGCAATGTAAAAGTGCGCGGTGTCGGCTTCGGTATCGGAGGCGTGCTGTTTGGCGGTATTATCGTCGGCCACTTTGTGGACCAGGCGGGCATTACGCTCAGCAGCCCTATGCTGCACTTTATTCAGGAATTTGGCCTGATTCTCTTCGTGTATACCATCGGTATCCAGGTGGGGCCGGGCTTCTTCGCCTCGCTGCGCGTCTCCGGCCTGCGGCTGAACCTCTTCGCTATTCTGATCGTCATTCTCGGCGGCCTGGTCACCGCGGTCCTGCATAAACTGTTCGATATCCCTCTTCCCGTGGTGCTCGGCATCTTCTCCGGCGCGGTAACCAACACGCCTGCGCTGGGGGCCGGGCAGCAGATCCTGCGCGACCTTGGCGTACCGCTTGATACCGTCGATCAGATGGGGATGAGCTACGCCATGGCCTATCCGTTTGGCATCTGCGGCATTTTGCTGACCATGTGGCTGGTGCGACTGTTTTTCCGCATCAACGTCGAGAAAGAAGCCCAGCAGTTTGACGAGATCAGCGGCAACGGCCACGCGCATCTTCAGACCATCAACGTGCGGGTCGAAAACCCCAACCTGAACAATATGGCGATTCAGGATGTGCCGATGCTTAACAGCGACAAGCTGATCTGCTCGCGCCTCAAGCGCGAGGAGATGCTAATGGTGCCCGCGCCGAATACCCTGATTCAGCTCGGGGACCTGCTGCACCTGGTCGGGCGACCGGAGGATTTACACAATGCCCAGCTGGTGATTGGCAAGGAGGTTTCCACTTCGCTCTCCACGCGCGGTACCGATCTGAAAGTCGAGCGCGTGGTGGTCACTAACGAAAAAGTATTGGGTAAACGCATACGCGATCTGCACTTTAAACAGCGCTATGACGTGGTGATCTCGCGACTCAATCGCGCCGGGGTTGAGCTGGTCGCCAGCAGCCATGCCAGCCTGCAGTTCGGCGATATTCTTAACCTCGTCGGCCGTCCGGAGGCGATTGACGCGGTGGCCGCCGAGCTGGGCAACGCCCAGCAAAAACTGCAGCAGGTGCAGATGCTGCCGGTATTTATCGGTATTGGCCTGGGCGTGCTGCTGGGCTCCATTCCGCTGTTTATTCCGGGGTTCCCGGCGGCGCTGAAGCTGGGCCTGGCAGGGGGGCCGCTGATTATGGCGCTGATCCTCGGGCGTATCGGCAGCATCGGTAAGCTCTACTGGTTTATGCCGCCCAGCGCTAACCTTGCGCTGCGCGAGCTGGGCATTGTGCTGTTTCTCGCGGTGGTTGGCCTGAAATCCGGCGGCGATTTTGTGGCGACGCTGATTGACGGTGATGGCATGAGCTGGATTGTCTACGGCATCTTTATCACCGCTATCCCACTGCTGGCTGTCGGTATTCTGGCGCGGATGCTGGCGAAGATGAACTACCTGACCCTGTGCGGGATGCTGGCCGGTTCAATGACCGACCCGCCCGCGCTGGCCTTTGCCAACAACCTGCATGCCACCAGCGGCGCGGCGGCGCTCTCTTACGCGACCGTTTATCCGCTGGTCATGTTCTTACGTATTATCACGCCGCAGCTACTGGCGGTGCTGTTCTGGGGGATAGGTTAACGGATTCTCCGCCTGGACGCGCCGCAGGTGGTAGTCCACCTGATACTCGCTGGCGTTACGGAACATCACCGAATAGTTAAGAAACTCGCCGCTGTCGCTGTAGGAAAGGGAGGTTATACGCAGCAGCGGCGTCTGCTCCGGCACGTTCATCGACTGCGCCAGCTGCCTGTCCGCCAGCACCGGCGACAGCGTTTCATAGTTGCCGCTAATGGTTATGCCACACTCCTTCTCGATGTAATCGAACTTCGACCCTTCCAGATGCACCAGCGACAGATTGCGAAACAGCTTCACCGGCATATAGCTGTCCTCCAGCATTAGCGGCTTGCCATCGACATAGCGCACCCGGCGCGAGAAGTAGATCCGTTCATCAATTTGTATCCGCAGCAGGCTGGCGATAGCCGGGGGGGCGGGCATCACCTCAAAAACCAATACCCGGCTGACCACCTCTTTACCCTGCTTGCGCAGCACCTCGGCCAGCCCGGTCAGATTGCTGGTTTCATGATGCAGGTCTTTGCGGGCGACGTAGGTGCCGGAGCCGTGCCGACGCACCACCAGTCCCCAGGTGACCAGCAGATCGATGGCTTTGCGGATAGTCATGCGCGCGACGCCGAACTCTTCCGCCAGCTTTTTTTCCCCGGGAAGCGGGCTGCCGACTTCGAAATCGGAGGAGTTGAGACGCAAACGTAATCTGTCGGCGATGGATTTGTAGATCACCAGTAGACCTCTATTCACTCAGTTGAAAACGATGATGCACGGATTATTAGCTTTAAAAATAGAGTTAATACATATGGATAAATACGCTTCGTTACAGAGGCGTAATCAGCGCAATTCAGGATGTCTAATTTTTACTTAAAAAGTAGACAACATTGGCGCAATTAAAACCATGAAAGCGATCACGAATCGTAACGGCGCCGCATGTTGTTGACCGGGCAAATTTCTATTCTCGTTTCAGGCCAGTACAAATAATTACCCTGAATCATTCACCGCGGTACGTGAAGCATGTCGGGTATGGATAAGGCCACTCACCCTATGAGTTGTTATATGAGGATTTTCAAATGCTCAGTCAAATACAACGCTTTGGCGGCGCCATGTTTACCCCGGTTTTACTCTTTCCTTTCGCCGGGATCGTGGTGGGTATCGCCATTATGCTGCGCAACCCGATGTTCGTCGGGGAAGCGCTCACAGCACCCGATAGTTTATTTGCTCAGATCGTTCACATTGTTGAAGAGGGCGGCTGGACCGTCTTTCGTAATATGCCGCTGATTTTCGCCGTCGGTCTGCCGATCGGCCTGGCGAGACAGGCCCAGGGCCGGGCCTGCCTGGCGGTACTGGTCAGCTTCCTCACCTGGAACTACTTCATCAACGCCATGGGGATGACCTGGGGCCACTTCTTCGGCGTCGATTTTTCCGTGGAGCCGACGCCAGGCAGCGGCCTGACGATGATGGCCGGGATTAAAACGCTCGATACCAGCATTATCGGCGCGATCGTTATCTCCGGGCTGGTGACCGCCCTGCATAACCGCTACTTCGATAAACCGCTGCCGGTGTTTCTGGGGATTTTCCAGGGCTCCTCGTTTGTGGTGATTGTCGCCTTCCTGGCGATGATCCCCTGCGCCTGGCTGACCTTGCTGGGCTGGCCAAAAGTGCAGATGGGCATTGAATCGCTGCAGGCCTTCTTACGCTCGGCCGGGGCGCTGGGGGTCTGGGTCTATATTTTCCTCGAGCGCATTCTGATCCCGACCGGTTTACATCACTTTGTCTACGGACCGTTTATTTTCGGCCCGGCGGTAGTGGAAAGCGGTATTCAGGTTTACTGGGCGCAGCATTTACATGAGTTCAGCCAGAGTACCGAGGCGCTGAAAACTCTCTTCCCGGAAGGCGGATTCGCGCTGCACGGTAACTCGAAGGTCTTTGGTTCCGTGGGTATCGCGCTGGCGCTCTACTACACCGCCGCGCCGGAAAATCGCGTGAAAGTCGCCGGTCTGCTGATTCCCGCCACCCTGACCGCCGTACTGGTGGGAATAACCGAGCCGTTAGAGTTCACCTTCCTGTTTATCTCGCCGCTGCTGTTTGCCGTCCATGCGGTGCTGGCGGCCACTATGGCGACGGTGATGTATATCTGCGGCGTGGTAGGCAACTTTGGCGGCGGCCTGCTCGACCAGTTTCTGCCGCAAAACTGGATCCCCATGTTCCACAACCATGCCTCAATGATGTTTATCCAGATAGGCGTTGGCGTGTGCTTCACCGCGCTCTACTTCGTCATCTTCCGCACGTTGATTCTGCGCCTGAACCTGAAAACGCCGGGCCGCGAAGAGAGTGAAATTAAGCTCTACAGCAAAGCGGATTACCAGGCCGCGCGCGGCAAAACCAGCGCCGCGGGGGCTGCGGATACCAAACTGGGCCAGGCCGCCGGCTTCCTGCAGGCGCTGGGCGGAGCGGGGAATATCGAAAGCATTAATAACTGCGCCACCCGGCTGCGCATCGCGCTGGTCGATATGGCGAAGACGCAAAGCGACGACGTCTTTAAAGCGCTGGGCGCCCACGGCGTAGTCCGCCGCGGCAACGGAATTCAGGTCATCGTCGGCCTGCACGTTCCTCAGGTGCGCGACCAGCTGGAAACCCTCATCAAAGATTCTCTACAGACCGAACAAACCACCATGACGGAGGCAGTATCATGAAAAAATTCTCAGTTGTTATCGCAGGCGGCGGCAGTACCTTCACCCCGGGCATCGTGCTGATGCTGTTAGCGAACCAGGATCGCTTCCCGCTGCGGTCGCTGAAATTTTACGACAACGACGGCGCGCGTCAGGAGACCATCGCCGAGGCGTGCAAAGTGATCCTCAAAGAGCAGGCGCCGGAGATTGAATTCAGCTATACCACCGACCCGCAGGCGGCCTTTACCGACGTTGATTTCGTGATGGCGCATATCCGCGTGGGCAAATACCCGATGCGTGAAA
Source organism: Klebsiella sp. CN_Kp106 (assembly GCF_040064575.1). Classification (NCBI taxonomy): domain Bacteria; kingdom Pseudomonadati; phylum Pseudomonadota; class Gammaproteobacteria; order Enterobacterales; family Enterobacteriaceae; genus Klebsiella; species Klebsiella sp. CN_Kp106. The sequence continues at coordinate 81,440 of NZ_JBEAIG010000049.1, forward strand.
AAGATGAAAAAATTCCGCTGCGCCACGGCGTGCTGGGGCAGGAAACCTGCGGCCCTGGCGGTATAGCCTACGGTATGCGCTCCATCGGCGGCGTCCTGGAGCTGGTGGACTATATGGAAAAATATTCGCCGAACGCCTGGATGCTGAACTACTCCAACCCGGCGGCCATTGTGGCGGAAGCGACCCGTCGCCTGCGTCCGAACGCCAGAATTCTCAACATTTGCGATATGCCGATCGGTATCGAAGGGCGGATGGCGCAAATCGTCGGCCTCAAGGACCGCAAGCAGATGCGCGTGCGCTATTATGGGCTGAACCACTTCGGCTGGTGGACCTCGATTGAAGATCTGCAGGGTAACGATTTGATGCCGAAACTGCGCGAACACGTGGCGAAATTCGGCTATGTTCCGCCATCAAACGATCCCCATACCGAGGCGAGCTGGAACGACACCTTCGCCAAGGCGAAGGACGTGCAGGCGCTGGATCCGGATACGATGCCGAATACTTACCTTAAGTATTATCTGTTCCCGGACTACGTCGTGGCGCACTCCAATCCGGAACGCACCCGCGCCAACGAGGTGATGGACCACCGTGAGAAAAACGTCTTTAGCGCCTGCCGGGCCATTATTGCCGCGGGCCACTCGTCCGCAGGCGATCTGGAAATTGACGAACACGCGTCCTACATCGTCGATCTGGCGGCGGCGATTGCCTTTAATACTCAGGAACGCATGCTGCTGATTGTGCCAAACAACGGGGCGATTCATAACTTTGACGCCGATGCGATGGTGGAAATTCCGTGCCTGGTTGGCCACAACGGACCGGAGCCGTTGACGGTAGGCGATATTCCCCACTTCCAGAAAGGGATGATGAGCCAGCAGGTTGCGGTGGAAAAACTGGTGGTGGATGCCTGGGAACAGCGCTCTTATCACAAGTTGTGGCAGGCCATTGCGCTGTCGAAAACCGTGCCGAGCGCATCCGTTGCGAAAGCGATTCTTGATGACCTGATTGCGGCCAATAAAGCGTACTGGCCGGAACTGCATTAATCCTGCTGACCGGCAGCCACAGGGTGCCGGTTATTCATTTATCGGCCTGATAGCTCGACTTTATACGGTTATCAGGCCTGAGCTTCCTCTGAAACGGGGCGATTATTAATGCCCTCCGCTTTGGCAGTCAGGTAGAATCGGCGGTATTTTACGCAACCGGGAATCCATCAAGGAGTCATGATGAAAATATCCCGCCTTGGTGAAGCGCCGGATTACCGCTTCTCGCTGGCGAATGAACGTACCTTTCTGGCGTGGATCCGCACTTCGCTTGGCTTTTTAGCCGGTGGCGTCGGCCTGGACCAGCTGGCGCCGGATTTCGCTACGCCGCTGATTCGCGAAATTCTGGCGCTGCTGCTGTGCCTGTTTGCCGGCGGTCTGGCGATTTACGGCTATATACGCTGGCTGAGCAACGAAAAGGCGATGCGGCTGAAACAGGATCTTCCCTATACCCGCACGCTGCTGCTGATCAGTATTCTGCTGACCCTCGTCATCGTGGTGGTGATGGCGCTGGTGCTCTATGCCGGATAATCGCCGGGCGCGTCGCGAGAGCGATCCGGGCCTGCAGCCGGAGCGTACGTCGCTGGCCTGGTTTCGCACCCTTTTAGGCTATGGCGCGCTGCTGGCGCTGGCGATTAAGCACCACTGGCATCAGGCGGGGATCGCATTCTGGATTTCGCTGTGCATATTGCCGTTCGCCGCCCTTATCCTCTGGCGCTATACCCGCAGCCGCAATCTGATGAACGTTGAGCAAAGCGATTTTGCTCAGCCGCAGGCGGTTCGTGACAAATTTTTGATCGCATTCGCAGTACTTTCCCTGTCATTGTTGTTTGCTGTAACCCATATACGACAGGTGATTTTGTTTATTAAGGATATGACATGACAGGATGTCAGGCCGATTACGGTGACGATCGGCACTGCGGTAACTGCAAATCGCTGGCGAGCGATCTTCCGGTACAGGAAGTCATTATCGATCGTCAGGCGTGCCAACGCCCCGAGCGTGTCTATCATCAACTGAGCGCTCAGGGAGCCGTGGCCATCAAGTTTATTCCCCATCTGCAACCTTCCGACGCCCGGCTGTGGGGGGATTTCCTCTGCGCGGTGTTTGCGATTTGGGTTAAAGAAGATGCTAACCGCATCGTCGTGCCGCTGTTTGAGGCCACGCTGCGCGCCTGGCGCGGCGAGTCGGTGCAGTATGCCAACAATCCGCCGGGGCCTGCCTGCGCGGGCTGCGCCTGGCTAAGATTATGCGGTGGGGGCTGCCCGCAGCTGCGTCTGGAGGATGGCTCCAATGCGCTATGCGAGGGTTACCGGCAGTTTTATAGCTGGAGCGCCCCCTATATGCGCGTTCTGCGCGATCTACTCAATCAGCACCGTTCGCCGGTTGAGCTTATGCATCTGCTGCGCTAAAAAATGGCGACGAAAGAAGCTTCGTCGCCATCGCGTTGACCTGACGGGAGGTTTACCGTCCTTTTGCCAGATACTGCGCCATCTCCTCTTCCGGCACCATGCCGCCGCCGGTTGCCCACACAAGGTGGGTCGCATTGCGCATCTGCCCGGCGGTGAAACCGTGCATCTGCTGATACGCCTGGCTGGCGCAGACCCGCTGCGGCCCGGCCATGCCGGCCAGCGCGGACGGCTCCAGGCGAATACCTTCTTCCTCGGCTAACCAACCCAGCATGTCGTACATTGTCTGGTCATCGAGAGAGTAGAACCCATCCAGCAGGCGCTCCATTGCCCTGCCAACGAAACCGGAAGCGCGGCCTACCGCCAGACCGTCCGCGGCGGTCAGATTATCAATTCCCAGATCCTGAACCGAAATCTGGTCATGCAGGCCGGTATAAACCCCCAGCAGCATGCAAGGGGAGTGGGTCGGTTCGGCGAAGAAGCAGTGGACGTTATCGCCAAACGCCAGCTTCAGGCCAAACGCCACGCCGCCGGGGCCGCCGCCAACGCCGCACGGCAGATAAACAAACAGCGGATGACTGGCGTCCACCACGCGCCCTTCGCGGGCAAACTGCGCTTTTAGCCGCTCGCCGGCCACGGAGTAGCCGAGGAACAGGGTGCGCGAGTTCTCATCATCGATAAAGAAGCAGTTCGGGTCGGACTCGGCGGCTTTACGCCCCTGCTCAACCGCCACGCCGTAATCCTCTTCGTACTCCACCACCGTCACGCCGTGGCTGCGCAGTTTGGCCTTTTTCCACGCTCTGGCGTCGGCGGACATATGGACCGTCACCTTGAAGCCGATGCGCGCGCTCATTATGCCAATCGACATCCCCAGGTTGCCGGTGGAGCCAACGGCGATGCTGTACTGGCTGAAGAACGTCCTGAACTCGGGGGTCAGCAGCTTGCGGTAGTCGTCGGCTGTGTTTAACAATCCCGCGTCGATCGCCAGTTTTTCCGCGTGGGTCAGGACTTCATAAATGCCGCCGCGGGCCTTAATCGAGCCGGAAATCGGCAGGTGGCTGTCTTTCTTCAGCAGCAGATCGCCAGCAATGGGCTGACGAAAGGTTTTTTCCAGCCGGGCCTTCATTGCCGGGATGGCCACCAGCTCGGATTCGATAATCCCGCCGGTGGCGGCGGTTTCCGGAAAGGCTTCCGCCAGATAGGGCGCAAAACGATCGAGGCGGGCGTGGGCATCCTGAACGTCTTCTGTCGTCAGGCCAACGTAGGGTAACCCCTCCGCCAGCGACGTCGTTGACGGGTTAAACCAAGTGGTTTCTTTCAGGGCTATCAGCTCCTCCAGTAGAGGAAACTGGGCGAGTAAAGTGGTCATGTCAGCGTTTTTCATATTACGTCTCTTTGCGCTCAGATGATGAAAGAAAGCAGGAATGTACCGGCCAGTGCAAGCAGCGAAGCGATAAAGGTCGCCGTGGTATAGTATTTGAACGTTTCGTTAAGGCTTGCCCCGCAGTACTGCTTAACCAGCCAGAACAGGGAATCCGTCACGATAGTGCAGCCAATCGCGCCGGAGCCGATGGCGATAGCGATGATTTCAGGGCTCACGCCGGGATAGAGCGGCAGCATCGGCGCGACGATGGCGGTTGCGCCCATCATGGCGACGGTGGCGGAACCGACGGCGGCATGCAGAATCAGCGCCACCAGCCAGGCCAGCAGAATCGGGTGCATATCGAGGTTCGACAGAATCACCGCCAACGTATCGGCCAGGCCGCTGGTTTTCAGAATGGCGTTAAAGGCCCCGCCTGCGCCGATAATCAGCAGGATATTGGCGATAGAACCGAAACAGTTTTCCGTATGCGTCAGCAGGGTGCTCATGCCCATATTCTGGCGGATGCCCAGCACGTAGTAGGCCACAAAGACGGCGATAAACATGGCGGTGATCGGGTTGCCGATAAACTCCAGCAGCATATACAGCGTGCCGCCTTTGGTCATATTCAGTTCGGCGATGGTTTTTACCAGCATCAGGCCGATCGGCAGCAGCACCGTAAACAGCGTGGCGCCCAGCGACGGCAGGGTCTCTTCTTTGCGTACTTCGAGGTTGGCAAACTCAGCCGGTACCGCTTTAAACGGCAGGCGGTTGCCGAGCAGCCGCAGGAACAGCGGGCCGCCGACCAGCGAAGCCAGCAGGCCCACCAGCAGACCGTAAACGATCACCGTTCCGATATCCGCGCCCAGCTTGTTGGCGACGAACAGCGCAGCCGGATGCGGCGGCACCACGCAGTGCACCGCCATCAGCGCTGTACACAGCGGGATGGCCAGCTTCAGCAGCGACGTGTTGGTCTTTTTGGCAATGGAAAACGCCAGCGGAATCAGCAGCACCACGCCCACTTCAACGAACAGGGTGATCCCGCAAATCAGGCCCACCAGCACCATAATGACGTCGGCGGACAGCCAGCGGCAGCGCTGGAGCGTCAGGCCAATACGTTCCGCTGCGCCGGAGACCTCCATCATTTTGCCGAGAATCGTCCCCAGCCCAATCACCGCCGCAAGGAAGCCCAGCGTGCCGCCAATCCCGCTCTCAATGGCGTTAACCATATCCAGCGGGCTCATGCCCATCATGGCGCCGACGAAAAAGCTTGCCAGCAGTAGCGCCAGAAACGGGTGAAACTTCAGTTTGACGATAGTTAATACAATCAACACGATGCTGATCAGCAGCGTGCTCACAACCCAGATCTGAGATTCCATACCCCACCTCGCCTGTGAATAATCTATGGGTATTGAACAGAAAAACGGCACGCGCTGACAAACGATATAAACGGCCCTTCAGGTGAGTCAGATTGAATCAAAAAGGTGATTTTGCTCTAAAATTGTCTGTTATGTGTGCTATGCATCACTTTTATTCATCTTTAACGCGCAGCTGGCGCGAAAAATTTCTTACACTCGGCGGGGAATAGTGAAGGAGTAAGAGATGGAGACGCTAAAAGAGTTAGGCACTCGCCTGCTTAACGGCTGGCAGCTATCGAAGCTGTATACCTTTGAAGTCGCCGCCCGGCATGAGTCGTTTGCGCTGGCGGCGGAGGAGCTGTCGCTGACGCCCAGCGCGGTGAGCCACCGTATCAATCAGCTGGAAGAAGAGCTGGGGATCCAGTTGTTTGTGCGTTCGCACCGCAAAGTAGAGCTGACGCATGAAGGTAAGCGGGTGTTCTGGGCGCTGAAGTCCTCGCTGGATAGCCTGAACCAGGAAATTCTGGATATTAAAAACCAGGAGCTGTCGGGGACGTTAACGGTCTATTCGCGCCCGTCCATCGCCCAGTGCTGGCTTGTTCCCGCGCTCGGCGATTTTACCCGCCGCTATCCGTCGATCTCGCTTACCGTGCTGACCGGCAACGATAACGTCAATATGCAGCGCGCGGGCATCGATCTGGCAATCTACTTCGATGATGCGCCTTCCTCGCAGCTGAGCCACCATTTTCTGATGGATGAGGCCATCGTACCGGTCTGCACGGCGGATTACGCGCGCCAGCATCAGCTACAGCAGAACCCCGGCAATCTTCGTCACTGTACGCTGCTGCACGATCGTCAGGCGTGGAGCAACGATTCCGGCACCGATGAGTGGTTCAGCTGGGCGCAGACATTTTGCGTAGATTTGCCGCAATCGTCGGGTATTGGCTTCGATCGTTCGGATTTAGCGGTGATTGCCGCGATGAATCACGTTGGCGTGGCGATGGGGCGTAAGCGGCTGGTGCAAAAGCGCCTGGAGAGCGGCGAGCTGATCGCACCGTTCGGCGAGATGACCCTGAAGTGCCATCAGCACTACTACGTGACGACCCTGCCGGGCCGTCAGTGGCCGAAAATTGACGCCTTTATCCACTGGCTGCAGAGTCAGGCGCAATTATGATGACCGGCTTAGTTTCATCCCGGTGGCGCTGCGCTGACCGGGCTACGGGTTTACCTCCGTTTGCGGGCCGGTAGCCCGGACAGGCGCGTCAGGCGCCGCCTCCGGGAAATATGCCGGGGCTGATAATTCGCCACCGCTTCCCGGCTTGCGCTGCGCTTAGCCGGGCTACGGGTTCATCGGCGTCCGTCATTTTGTAGCCCGGGTAAGACGCCCCGCGTCGCGACCCGGGGAACCCGCAATGAAGCCTTAAACCGGCTGCTGGTGTTGATGAAAGCGCGACGCCAGCGGCAGCCAGCACAGCAGAATCAGCAATCCCATCAGCATCATCAGCAGGCCGAGGCTGCCCTGACCGGTTTGCGGCATCATCGCCGACAGCCACGCCAGCACGCCGGAACCGATATTCTGCAGCCCGCCCACCAGCGCCCCGGCGGTGCCGGCGAGGAACGGGAAGGGCTCCATCGCGCCGCTGGTTGCCAGCGGGAACAGCATCCCCGCGCCAAAAAAGAATAGCGCGGCGGGAACCAGCAGGGTCCAGACGGTCATCACGCCCAGCAGGCCAGGGATCCACATCAGCACCCCCGCCAGCAGGCAGCAAATCACCGACTGCCACATCAGCGTCGGGAAGCGTTTGTTCGGCCGGCCGGCAAACCAGGCGCCAAAGAACGCCGCCGGGATCGGCAGAATAAACAGAATGCTGACCGACATACTGCTCAGACCCAGTACCGCGCCCATCAGCACGCCGGAACAGGCTTCGAACACGGCAATGCCCGCCAGGCCGCCGATCAGCATCAGCAGATAGCAGTTGAACGCGCCGGTACCGAACAGCGTTTTATAGTTGGTGATGAGCCGGGTACGCGGCGCGCCGGTGGGCCGGGTTTCCGGCATCCAGCGCGCCATGCTGAAGGTGACGCCGGCGCAAAGTACCAGCAGAAATACGAAGCAGGCCCGCCAGTTCCATAAGGTATCGAGAATGCCGCCAATCAGCGGCGCGAGCAGCGGGCTAACCAGAATCCCCATATTCAGCAGGCTATTGGCGTGCCTGAGCTGCGCCCCTTCATACAGATCGCGCGGCAGGGTTCGCGCCATCACGCCGCCGACGCCGGTACCCATCCCCTGCATTGCGCTGGCGGCAATCAGCACCGGCAGGCTATGGGTGGTAATGGCAACCAGCGTCGCCAGCATAAAAATGGACATTCCCACCAGGATCACCGGGCGGCGGCCAACGCGATCGGAGAGCGGGCCGTAGAAAAGCTGCGAGACGCCGTAGGTCAGCAGATAAGCGGCCATCACGCTCTGCACCGCGCCTTCGCGAACGTTGAGCGATATCGCCATATCGGCAATCGCCGGAATATAAATGGTCTGCGCCATCTGGCCTACGGCCACCAGCAGCACCAGCATCAACAACAAATTGAAGTTCTTATGCCGTTTCATGTCGATGAATACTTTGTATAAAGTTGAAGATGAAGAATATGTGACTGGCACACCCGCTAAACGATGGAGGAATCTACCACATAAAAATGACAGAACAACCCTGTAAGGGGGGATTGTCGGGGATGTTCAGGCAGGTTTTGTAAACGAAAGTCGGCAACTAATGTTGCCATGTGTGGATTAAGACAGCCGCAGCAGAATCGCCCCGGCGGCAATGCCGCAGGCGGCGGCGATGCGCAATGGAACTACCTTCTCTTTCAACAGGATAAACGCGATAACTGCGCCAAAAAGAATCGAGGTTTCGCGCAGGGCGGCCACCACCGCCAGCGGCGCCTGGGTCATTGCCCACAGCGCCAGGCCATAGGAGCCCATGGTACCGACGCCGCCGACCATGCCTTTCTTCCAGTGCTGGCGCAGATAGCGGCTGGCCTGCGGGCGCCGGGCAATCATCGCCCAGCCCAGCAGACAGAAGCCGTTCATAAAAAAGGTCCACAGGGTATAGCCCAGCGCGGTTTCTGAAAGCCGCACACCGGTTCCGTCAACCAGCGTGTAGCCCGCAATGAAGCAGGCGTTGATCAGCGCCAGTACGATACCCCGGCTCGAACTGGCGCGCCCGTTAAAGGCCATCGCCAGAATCGCCAGGCAGATGACGCCGATGCCCAGCCACGCCAGCGGGGAGAGAGTGTCGCCAAGAAAGGCGACGCTGATTATCGCCACCAGTAGCGGGGCGGTCCCGCGCATCAGCGGATAGGTCTGGCTCATATCCGAGACCTGATAGGTTTTTGCCACCAGCACCGTATACACCACCTGTAGCGCGCAGGAGACGGCAAGAAACGGCACGCTGGCGAGCGTGGGTTGGGGGGCAAAAGGGAGCAGAACCAGGGCGATGAGCGAGGCAGAGCCGCTAACGCCTACCGCTGCGTACATTTTATCGCCGCTGGCTTTAACGATAGCGTTCCAGCTGGCGTGAAGCAGGGCGGCGAACAGCAAAATACAGAATACGGTAATGGTCATTGCGGCCTGGCGCTGGGGAATAAATCGTCAACGGACTGTAACATGCGCACTCTTCAGCAGCCAGTGGCGGCTAGAGCGAACAGAACAGACGATGGGTGACCCGGGGTTCATCATATATCGGGCGAAATCCCAGATTTTCATAAAACGACCAGGCCGTTGACGGCGCATGGGTGTTGAGAAAATCAAAGCTGCTGCCGGAGTGGGTGATAACCGAGACCAGCAGCTGATGCCCGATCCCCTGCCGACGATGGCGATCGGCGATATACAAATGGCGGATGCGACCGGCCCGCGGCTGCTGGCTAAAAGGGTCGATGTTAAGCCCGCACACGCCGACCAGCTGCCCGTGCGCAAAAGCCCCCAGCAGCTTTTCTCCCGGCGCGTTAAAACGGTTTTCCCCGTTCTGCCAGTTCTCCGCCAGGCGACGCAGCATGTTCAGGTTTTGCGCCAGGCTTTCGGCGCGGAGCGCCGAAAAACCGGGTTCGTCCGGGGTGATAGCGGCGATCAACAACGATGCCATAATTTTTCTCCGTCAGGTTAGCCTGTAGAGGGGCGGTTTCCCGCCCCTCTCAGGTGCGACTTGAACCTGAATCAGCGGAACTGCTTCAGGACTGCATCAAGTAGTTGCAACACGGCAACCATGAGTTTCAGGATCAGAACAACGATATCCACTCCGCCCATACGCGTCTCCTCTGGTTCAGGAGCACAACCGGCTGGCGTACCTTTCCGCCGCCTGTTGCCAGCCAGGGTATACCCGTCATATTCAGGCGCCACCTGCCGGTGGCGGACTCAATAATTCGGGGTATTTGTTGACGTAACACAGTGTGCTCTTCTGGGGTTAAGGCGCTGACGGCACCACCCGTTTCAGCCAGGACTTTTTTGCGCCGGTAAAAGTGCGGCCCCAGATTCCCCCTGCGTACCCCCTCAGTATAGAATGAATACTGTATATATGAACAGTATTTTTTGGACAAATTTGTATATGCGATCCATACTCTAAATCAGCAAAAACCATCGTGAAAATTGCGCCTTCTTCCCCGATCGCGTATACTTTTTTCGTTGACGTAATACAGTGTGCTTGCGGCTACCAACCGTAAAAACACCGAACAGAAAACCTCGCCGCGGCGGGGTTTTTTGTTTTTATCCCGCCGCAAATTAATGTGATCTTCCGCGCAGTTTCTCCTGGTTGAAAATAAATCCATTGTGAAATGACAAAAGCTGTGTTTGTATAAATTCATTCCTTTTTTGAGACAACAGGTCCCTCATGAACGCTACCACGCTGACTTCGACCCTACTACTAACCGCGCCTGCCGCGGTGGTCGTCGTGTCTGTGGTGGTCGTCGTCGGCAACGCGCCGTAGGGTCCGGAACAACACGAATTCCAAACCCCGCCGGCGCAAACCGAGCGGGGTTTTTCGTTTCATGCCCCCCGGTAAGTCGGCCCAGAATAAAAGGACTGGAGCATGGCAAGTTCGGGCACAACATCACAAAAAATGCGCTTCACTGGCGCACAGTTAGTCGTTCATTTACTGGAGCGTCAGGGGATCACCACGGTCAGCGGCATTCCGGGCGGCTCCATCCTTCCCATTTACGATGCGTTAAGCCAAAGCACGCAGATCCGCCATATTCTGGCGCGTCACGAGCAGGGCGCGGGGTTTATTGCCCAGGGCATGGCGCGCACCGAGGGCAAACCGGCGGTGTGTATGGCCTGTAGCGGCCCGGGAGCCACTAACCTGATCACCGCTATCGCCGACGCCCGTCTGGATTCGATTCCGCTGGTGTGCATTACCGGCCAGGTTCCGGCCTCAATGATCGGCACCGACGCTTTCCAGGAAGTCGACACCTACGGTATCTCTATCCCCATCACGAAACATAACTATCTGGTACGCAACATTGCTGAGCTGCCGCAGGTGATAAGCGACGCGTTTCGCATCGCGCAGTCCGGGCGACCAGGGCCGGTGTGGATAGATATTCCTAAGGATGTTCAGGCCGCGACCATTGAGCTTGACGCCCTGCCGGAACCCGGCGCCCGTACGGCGCCTCCGACGTTCGATAGCGCCAGCGTGCGTGAAGCGGCGGCGATGATTAACGCCGCGCAGCGTCCGGTACTCTATCTGGGCGGTGGGGCGATCAACGCGCCTGAGCCCATTCGGCAACTGGCGGAAAAAGCCAACCTGCCAACCACCCAGACCCTGATGGCGCTGGGGATGCTGCCGAAAGCGCATCCGCTGTCGCTGGGCATGCTGGGGATGCACGGCGCGCGCAGCACCAATTTTATTTTGCAAGAGGCTGATTTATTGGTTGTTTTAGGCGCCCGTTTTGATGACCGGGCGATTGGTAAAACCGAGCAGTTCTGCCCGAACGCGAAAATTATCCACGTTGATATCGACCGCTCTGAGCTGGGTAAAATCAAACAGCCGCACGTAGCGATTCAGGGCGATGTTGGCGAAGTGCTGGCGCAGCTGATCCCGCAGGTCGAGGCGCAGCCGCGCAGCGAATGGCTGCAGCTGGTGGCCGATCTGCAGCGGGAGTTCCCCTGCACCATTCCGCAGGAGCAAGACCCGCTTACCCACTATGGCCTGATTAACGCCGTTGCCGCCTGCGTTGACGATGAGGCAATCGTGACCACCGACGTCGGCCAGCACCAGATGTGGGTCGCGCAGGCGTATCCGCTCAACCGCCCGCGCCAGTGGCTGACCTCCGGCGGCCTCGGCACCATGGGCTTTGGTCTGCCTGCCGCGGTAGGCGCGGCGCTGGCTAACCCGCAGCGCAAGGTCATCTGCTTCTCCGGCGATGGCAGCCTGATGATGAACATTCAGGAAATGGCTACCGCGGCGGAAAATCAGCTGGACGTAAAAATCATCCTGATGAATAACGAAGCGCTGGGGCTGGTTCACCAGCAGCAGAGCCTGTTCTATAAGCAGGGCGTGTTCGCCGCGACCTATCCTGGCATGGTCAACTTTATGCAGATCGCCGCCGGTTTTGGTCTGCAAACCTGTGATTTAAATAACGAAGCCGATCCGCAGGCGGCGCTGCAGGCGATTATCGACCGCCCGGGTCCGGCGCTGATCCACGTGCGTATCGATGCCGAAGAAAAAGTGTATCCGATGGTACCGCCGGGTGCGGCCAATACTGAAATGGTGGGGGAATAAGCCATGCAACAAGCGACTCATGAAAACGTTATTCTACAGCTCACCGTGCGCAACCACCCTGGCGTGATGACCCACGTTTGCGGCCTGTTTGCCCGCCGCGCATTTAACGTGGAAGGCATTCTTTGTCTGCCGATCCCGGACAGCAACCAGAGCCGCATCTGGCTACTGGTCAACGACGATCAGCGCCTCGGGCAGATGATTAGCCAGATCGAAAAGCTGGAAGACGTTGAGAAGGTGGTGCGCAATCAGTCCGATCCCTCCATGTTCAGCAAAATCGCGGTGTTCTTCGAATAATCGCTCGCGGCTTGATCCGCTGCGCGCGATAAACAAAATCACTCAAGCCGCATCAGGGCGGCAACTCTGAGAATCCCCCGGGAGCTGACTGAAGTCAGTGACTGGGGGGAACAGAGGCAGCTTGAAGGATGACGTTTATACCGTTAAGGTAAGCGCGTTTTTTATCCTCCCCAGGAATCGCCATGACCACAATCGCCCTTATTGACGATCATCTTATCGTCCGCTCCGGCTTTGCCCAACTGCTGGGGCTGGAAGCCGATTTTCAGGTCGTCGCCGAATTCGGTTCCGGGCGCGAAGCGCTGGCGGGGCTGCCCGGCCGCGGCGTGCAGGTCTGTATCTGCGATATCTCGATGCCGGATATCTCCGGGCTTGAGCTGTTAAGCCAGCTACCGAAAGGGATGGCGATCGTGATGCTGTCGGTGCACGACAGCCCGGCGCTGGTGGAGCAGGCGCTGAACGCCGGCGCGCGCGGCTTTCTCTCCAAGCGCTGCAGCCCGGATGAGCTGATCGCCGCCGTCCGCACCGTGGCGGCCGGCGGCTGCTACCTGACGCCGGATATCGCCATGAAGCTGGCGGCCGGGCGACGAGACCCGCTCACCAAACGCGAACGCGAGGTGGCGGAAAAGCTGGCGCAGGGGATGGCGGTAAAAGAGATTGCCGCCGAGCTGGGCCTGTCGCCAAAAACCGTGCACGTTCATCGCGCTAATCTGCTGGAAAAGCTGGGCGTCAGCAACGACGTCGAGCTGGCGCGCCGCATGTTCGATAGCTGGCAATGAACGCCTTTCTCTCCCGGCTGCTCTCGGTTATCGGCTGTTGCTTTATCTTTTCCGCCGCGTGGTTTTGCCTGTGGAGCATCAGCCTGCACCTGGTGGAGCGTGCCGACCTTGCGGTGCTGCTTTTCCCCTTTGGCCTGCGTCTTGGCCTGATGCTGCAGTGTCCGCGCGGCTACTGGCCGGTTCTGCTGGGCGCTGAGTGGCTGCTGATCTTCTGGCTGACGCAGGAAGTGGCGCTGGCGCACCCGATAATATTGATGACCGGAAGTCTGTTGACCCTGCTGCCGGTGGCGCTGATTTCGCGCTATCGCCAGCAGCGCGACTGGCTCACCCTGCTGCGCCAGGGAGGGGCGCTGATCGCCGCTGCGCTGCTCCAGTCGCTGCCGTGGCTGCCGGAAGGCAAGGAGGGGCTGAACGCGCTGCTGCTGACCCTGACCGGCGGCCTGACGCTGGCGCCTACCTGCCTGGTTATCTGGCACTACCTTACCAGTACCGTCTGGCGGCCGCTGGGGCCATCGCTGGTCTCGCAGCCGGTAAACTGGCGCGGGCGGCATCTTATCTGGTACCTGCTGCTGTTCAGCGTCAGCCTCTGGCTCCAGCTGGGGCTGCCCGCCGAGCTCTCGCGATTTACGCCCTTCTGCCTGGCGCTGCCTATTATCGCCCTGGCCTGGCACTACGGCTGGCAGGGCGCGCTGATCGCGACCCTGATGAACGCCATCGCGCTGATTGCCAGCCAGAGCTGGCACGATCATCCGGTGGATTTGCTGCTTTCGCTGCTGGCGCAAAGCCTGACGGGCCTGCTGCTGGGCGCTGGCATTCAGCGGCTGCGCGAGCTGAATCAGTCGCTGCAAAACGAGCTGGTGCGTAACCAGCGGCTGGCGGAACGCCTGCTGGAAACCGAAGAGAGCGTGCGCCGCGAGGTGGCCCGCGAGCTGCACGATGATATCGGCCAGACCATCACCGCCATCCGTACTCAGGCGGGGATCGTCCAGCGTCTGGCGCCCAACAGCGCCAGCGTCAGGCAGAGCGGCCAGCTGATTGAGCAGCTTTCGCTCGGCGTCTATGATTCGGTACGCCGCCTGCTGGGCCGCCTGCGCCCGCGCCAGCTGGACGACCTGACGCTTGAACAGGCGGTGCGTTCGCTGATGCGCGAAATGGAGCTGGAGGACCGCGGTATGGTCAGCCATCTGGCGTGGCGCATTGATGAGTCGCTGCTGAGCGAAAACCAGCGCGTCACCCTGTTCCGCGTCTGCCAGGAAGGGCTGAATAATATCGTCAAACACGCCAGCGCCAGCGCCGTCACGCTGCAGGGCTGGCAGCAGGAGCAGCGACTGATGCTGGTGCTGGAGGATGACGGCTGCGGCCTGCCGCCGGGCTCCGGTCAGCAGGGCTTCGGCCTGACCGGCATGCGCGAGCGCGTCAGCGCGCTGGGCGGCACCTTAACCATCTCCTGCACCCACGGCACCCGCGTTTGCGTCAGCCTGCCGCTGCGCTACGCCTGAGGAGCGACGATGTTTGCCTTTTTGAAATCCCCGCCCGATGCTCCGCCGATTACCGACAAACCGGCGCTGGACGCGCGCTACCGCTACTGGCGTCGGCATATTCTGCTGACCATCTGGCTGGGCTATGCGCTGTTTTATTTTACGCGTAAAAGCTTTAACGCCGCCGTGCCGGAAATCCTCGCCAGCAACGTGCTGACGCGCAGCGATATCGGCCTGCTGGCAACGCTGTTCTACATCACCTACGGGCTGTCGAAATTTTTCTCCGGTATCGTCAGCGACCGCTCTAACGCCCGCTATTTTATGGGCATCGGTTTGGTCGCTACCGGCGTGGTGAATATTCTGTTTGGCTTTTCCACTTCGCTGTGGGCCTTCGCGCTGCTGTGGGCGCTGAACGCCTTCTTCCAGGGCTGGGGCTCGCCGGTGTGCGCCCGTTTGCTGACGACCTGGTATTCGCGCACCGAACGCGGCGGCTGGTGGGCGCTGTGGAATACGGCGCATAACGTCGGCGGGGCGCTGATCCCGATGGTGGTTGGCGCGGCGGCGCTGCACTACGGTTGGCGAACGGGGATGATGATTGCCGGCATGCTGGCGATCCTCGCCGGGCTGTTTCTCTGCTGGCGGCTGCGCGACCGGCCGCAGGCGGTAGGACTGCCCGCCGTGGGCGACTGGCGGCACGATGAACTGGAGATTGCCCAGCAGCAGGAAGGGGCTGGCCTGACCCGTAAAGAGATCCTCACCAAATACGTGCTGCTGAATCCCTATATCTGGCTGCTCTCGCTGTGCTACGTGCTGGTGTACGTGGTGCGCGCGGCGATTAACGACTGGGGCAACCTGTATATGTCGGAAACGCTCGGCGTCGATCTGGTCACGGCGAATTCGGCGGTCACCATGTTCGAGGTGGGCGGCTTTATCGGCGCGCTGGTGGCGGGCTGGGGCTCGGATAAACTGTTTAACGGCAACCGCGGGCCGATGAACCTGATTTTCGCCGCCGGTATTTTGCTGTCGGTGGGCGGCCTCTGGCTGATGCCGTTCGCCAGCTACGTGATGCAGGCGGCCTGCTTCTTCACGACCGGCTTTTTCGTTTTTGGCCCACAGATGCTGATCGGCATGGCGGCGGCGGAGTGCTCGCACAAAGAGGCGGCGGGGGCGGCAACCGGCTTTGTTGGCCTGTTTGCCTATCTTGGCGCATCGCTCTCCGGCTGGCCGCTGGCGCAGGTGATGGAAATCTGGCACTGGAGCGGCTTTTTCGTGGTTATCGCCATTGCCGCCGGCATTTCCGCCCTGCTGCTGCTGCCGTTTTTAAACGCCCAGGCGCCGCGAGAAGCGTGACCCACTTCACCTTTCTTCGCCGAAGGGCGTAAAACTAAGAAATTTTCCCGGTTTCGCCTGGACGCTGTCTCAGGCGAGTCTCCCGGCTGATTTTTACAATGCCTGCCATTCGCAGGTACTAAATCAGCTCAGGAGTCACCCAATCATGCTGGCCTTCTTAAACCAGGTGCGTAAGCCAACCCTGGACCTGCCGCTCGAAGCGCGGCGCAAAATGTGGTTCAAACCGTTCATGCAGTCGTATCTGGTGGTTTTCATCGGCTATCTGACCATGTACCTGATCCGCAAAAACTTTAACATCGCGCAGAACGACATGATCTCCACCTACGGGTTGAGCATGACGCAGCTGGGGATGATCGGTCTCGGATTCTCAATCACCTACGGCGTGGGTAAAACGCTGGTTTCTTACTACGCAGACGGTAAGAACACCAAGCAGTTTCTACCGTTTATGCTGATCCTTTCGGCCATCTGTATGCTTGGCTTCAGCGCCAGCATGGGTGCAGGGTCGACCAGCCTGTTCCTGATGATCGCCTTCTACGCTCTGAGCGGCTTTTTCCAGAGCACTGGCGGCTCATGCAGCTATTCGACTATTACCAAGTGGACGCCTCGCCGTAAGCGCGGCACCTTCCTCGGCTTCTGGAATATTTCTCACAACCTCGGCGGCGCCGGCGCGGCGGGCGTAGCGCTGTTTGGCGCCAACTACCTGTTCGACGGCCACGTGATCGGGATGTTTATCTTCCCGTCGATTATCGCGCTGATCGTCGGTTTTATCGGCCTGCGCTTCGGCAGCGACTCCCCGGAATCCTACGGTCTCGGTAACGCCGAAGAGCTGTTTGGCGAAGAGATCAGCGAAGAGGATAAAGAGACGGAAGAGAACGCCATGACCAAATGGCAGATCTTCGTCGAGTACGTACTGAAGAACAAAGTCATCTGGCTGCTGTGCTTCTCCAATATCTTCCTGTACGTGGTGCGCATCGGTATCGACCAGTGGTCCACCGTTTACGCTTTCCAGGAGCTGAAGCTCTCCAAAGAGGTGGCGATTCAGGGCTTTACCCTGTTTGAAGTGGGCGCGCTGGTCGGCACGCTGCTGTGGGGCTGGCTGTCGGATCTGGCAAACGGTCGTCGCGCGCTGGTGGCCTGCGTTGCGCTGGCGTTGATTATCGCCACCCTGGGGGTTTATCAGCACGCCAGTAACCAATACGTTTATCTCGCCTCGCTGTTTGCGCTGGGCTTCCTGGTGTTTGGCCCCCAGCTGCTGATCGGCGTTGCCGCGGTAGGTTTCGTGCCGAAAAAGGCGATTGGCGCTGCCGACGGGATCAAGGGCACCTTCGCCTATCTGATCGGCGACAGCTTCGCCAAGCTGGGCCTCGGGATGATTGCCGACGGTACGCCGATTTTCGGCCTCACCGGCTGGGCGGGCACCTTTGCGGCGCTGGATGCGGCGGCGATTGGCTGCATCTGCCTGATGGCCATCGTCGCGGTGTTTGAGGAACGTAAAATCCGCCGTCAGAAAAAGACGCAAACGTTGCAGACTGCCTGAGTCATTGGGTGTGAGTCACGTTGCCCGGCCCCTGCGCCGGGCTTTTTTATGCCTCTTGCCGGGCGGTTTGATGATAGCGATACGGGGCCGCGATAAGTCACATTATGGTACGTCCGGCAGTCGACAGCGGGCAATTTCCCATTATGATAGTGGGGCTGCGATTGAATGAGAGGATGCATGATCTGGTTAGGACTGGCCACGCTGATAGTGGTATTTGTTGTGGGATTTCGGGTGCTTACCTCTGATTCACGCCGTGCGATTCGCCGTCTGAGCGAACGATTAGGCATTACGCCGGTACCGCTGGAATCGATGATCGATCAGCTGGGAAAAACCGCCGGCAACGAGTATCTGCGCTACCTGGAGCGGCCGAATGAAGCGCATTTGCAAAATGCCGCGCAGGTGCTGCTGGTCTGGCAGGTCGCTATCGTCGACGGCAGCGAGCAGAACCTGCACTACTGGTATCGGCTGATGAAAAAGTCCCGCCTCGCGGCGCCGATTACCGAAGCGCAAATCCGCCTGGCACAAGGTTTTCTTCGCGAGCTGGAGCCGGAAGTGAGCGACCTGCACGCTTTGCAGGAGCGCTATAACGCGCTGTTTTTGCCGGAGGATGGCGTCCACTGGCTGCACTGATATCACTTTCCGGTGCACTGTTGGCTTCGTTAAACGTCACGCCGACGAGGCCACCGGTGCATAAGTCATCGCAACAAAGCCATCATGCCAGTACCTCTAACCCATGTTTTTGCACGATGGTGAGTAATTTCAGTGCCAGCCCACCGGGGCGTTTTGCCCCGCTTTCCCATTTTTGGACCGTGGAAACGCTGGTGTTCAGATAGCGGGCAAAAACCGGCTGACTGACGTTGAGTTGGTCACGTAGAGCCTTAATTTCACCAGGTTGGAAATCGCTTACGCGGCTGATGCATGTTTCATCAAAGCTGCGCATTGTCTCCTGCGCGATCGCATCAACACTGTATAAACTTGCTGCAGCGCTATGGATAGCTTCAAAGGCGGGGCTTTTGAATTTAGTTTTTGCAGTCATGACAAATCTCCACCAATTCTTTTCTCTTAACCAATGCCGCCATTTTCTCCTCGCTGAGAAGGGAATAATGCCTGGCTAACTCACGGAACGCCGCGAGTTCTCGGTTATCGATATTGGCGATATCCTGTTTGGCGTATAAAAATGTGTAAAACCAATGCTCAGCGCCCTTTGCCAGAATAATTGCGCGATCGCGATTTTTATTGAGGCGTTTTTTGTAAACGCCGCCACCAAGGTTATCTGCTTTTCCCTGGAGAATGGCTTCAATCGCTTTGCAGAGTTCGCCATCATCAATCGCATGGGCCCGGGCTTCCCTGGTAAACCATTTCGTTTTAAAAACACGCATTGGCTGACATCCTGTAACCATAAATATAGCACCAAGTGCTATGTTATTTCTTCCTCTTACTGTTCTGAAATACCTAAGAACGTGATTTTCCGGTTATGCGAGCAGCTACGCAGGAGCTTTGCAAGGCCTGAAAAGTTGTCAAAACGTTAAATTCGTCACATTTAAAATGTTACACTGCGCGGCTTCCCCGTGTTCAACCATGCAGGTAACTTATGACTCCTTCGAATGCCTCTACGCCACAGGCTCATCAGTCGGCGCGACCCAACTGGTCGGCGGTTTTTGCGGTGGCCTTCTGCGTGGCCTGCCTGATTACCGTTGAGTTCCTGCCGGTAAGCCTGCTCACGCCGATGGCGCAGGATTTAGGCATCTCCGAAGGGGTTGCCGGACAGTCGGTCACCACCACGGCGTTCGTGGCGATGTTTGCCAGCCTGTTTATCACCTCGATTATCCGCAGTACCGATCGCCGCTACGTGGTGATTCTGTTTTCGGTTCTGCTGACCCTTTCCTGCCTGCTGGTCTCTTTTGCTAACAGCTTTGCGTTATTGCTGCTCGGCCGCGCCTGCCTCGGGCTGGCGCTGGGCGGCTTTTGGGCGATGTCGGCGTCGCTCACCATGCGGCTGGTGCCGATGCGCGTGGTGCCCAAAGCCCTGTCGGTCATTTTTGGCGCGGTATCGATAGCGCTGGTGATCGCCGCGCCGCTGGGCAGCTTTCTCGGTGGGATTATCGGCTGGCGTAACGTCTTTAACGGCGCCGCGGTGATGGGGGTGGTCTGTACGATTTGGGTGCTGAAGGCGCTGCCGTCTCTGCCGGGCGAGTCGACCTCGGCGCAGCAAAATATGTTCGGCCTGCTAAAGCGCCCCGGCGTGATGGCCGGGATGTGCGCCATTTTTATGGCCTTCGCCGGCCAGTTCGCCTTCTTTACCTATATTCGCCCGGTGTATATGACGCTGGCGGGCTTTGACGTTGACGGCCTGACGCTGGTGCTGTTGAGCTTCGGCATCGCCAGCTTCGTCGGCACCTCGCTCTCTTCGATGCTGCTCAAAAGATCGGTGAAAGCGGCGCTGGCGGTTGCCCCGGTGGTGCTGGCCATCAGCGCGGCGGTGCTGGTACTGTGGGGGGAGAGTAAAATCGTGGCGTCGACGGTTGCCGTTATCTGGGGCTTTGCCTTCGCGTTGATACCGGTTGGCTGGTCAACGTGGATCACCCGCTCCCTGTCCGATCAGGCGGAGAAAGCCGGGTCGATTCAGGTGGCGGTGATCCAGCTGGCCAACACCTGCGGCGCCGCGGTTGGCGGCGTGGCGCTGGATCACCTTGGTCTGCTCTCGCCGCTGGTCCTCTCCGGTACGTTGATGCTGCTGACCGGCCTGCTGGTGGCGACGAAAGTACGAGTGTAATGGGGCCGCAGTCAGGCGAATCGTCAATAAAACTACGGGCGTTCGCCCTGCGCCAGACGACGGTTGATGTCGGCAATCACGCCCGGCAAATCCGCCAGCGTATCTACCACATAGTGCGCCCCGGCGGCGTACAGCTTCCCGGCGGCGTGCTCGCGGCGGGCGGCGATCTCTTCGGCGCTCATCTGCTGATATTCCTCCCAGCTGGCGCCGAATTCGTTACCGGAAACCGCCAGACCCACGCTCCACATTCCGGCGTTTAATCCTTCGGTAATGCCGGGAGCGGAATCATCAACCTTGACGCAGTGGGCTACCGAGTCGATGCCGAGGACAATGACGTTCTGTAACGCCATCCACGGGCCTGGCCGTCCCCCGACGGCGAGGTCGTCCGTCGCCACCCAGTGGTCAGGCGCATAGCCCTGAGCGGCGGCGGCCGGCGCCAGCTTTTCCATCACCGGACGCGGATAGCCGGAACAGGAGCCAATTTTTATGCCTTCGGCGCGCAGCGCGGCAATGGTGTCGACAACCCCGGCGATCGGCGCAGAAAAATCGACAACTTTGGCAATCTGCAGCGGCATAAAAGCAGCATAGATCGCGTCGATATCGGCAGCGTTCATCGCCCGGCCAAACTTCGCCTGCCAGCGGGCGTCCACGGCGGGCAGTTTCCCCAGCGCTTCAATATGCTGCCATTTGCCGAGACCCATCGGCACCCTGGCTTCTTCGAGCGTAATCTCCACGGCAAAAGCCTGACGGAAGGCCTCAACGAAAATCTGCGTCGGCGCGAAGGAGCCAAAGTCGACGGTGGTGCCTGCCCAATCAAGAATAACGGCGTTAATACGGTTCATGACGGTTCCTTAGCATTGCCAGTACATGGCGTTTTTGATGGCCGCCAGCAGGGCGGTGATGTCGGCGTCGTACACTTCGCCGATGTTGCCGATACGGAAGCAGTCGCTTTGCGACACCTTGCCCGGATAGATCACGAAACCCTGCTCTTTAAGCCGCTGATAGAAATCCTTAAAGCGATACTGCGGCGCATCCGGGGAGTAAAACGCGGTGATGATCGGCGAGTGCAGGCTATCGTCGAGCAGCGGCTGAAAGCCTAGCGTACGCATTCCCGCCACCAGACGCCGCTGGTTCGTGCTGTAACGCTGATGACGTGCGCGCACGCCGCCTTCCTCCGCCAGCTCCTTCAGCGCCTGGGCAAAGGCCAGCACGGTATGGGTCGGTGAGGTGAAGCGCCACTTGCCGTGGTTATCCTCCATGCAGCGCCACTGGGCGTACAGATCCAGCGACAGCGAGCGCGAGCGGCCCTGGCAGTTTGCCAGTTCCGCCTCCCGGGCAATGACGAAGGCGAAGCCCGGCACACCCTGAATGCATTTGTTGGCGGAGCTGATCAGATAATCGATATTCAGGGCGGCGACGTCCATGGGAATGCCGCCGAAGCTGCTCATGGCATCGACGATGTAGCGTTTGTCGTAACGTTTCGCCAGCGCGGCGACCTCTTCGATCGGGTTGAGCATGCCGGTCGTGGTTTCGCTATGCACCATGGCGATATGGGTGATCGCCGGGTCGGTTTGCAGGATCCGTTCGATCGCCGCCGCGTCCGGCCGCGCCACTTCGCCGCAGTCGTAGGGATGGTGCGCAATGCACATCAGTTTCGCCATCTCGATCATGCGCGCGCCGTAGGCGCCGTTGCTGATAATCAGCACTTTCCCCTGCGCGCCGATCGCGCTACCGAGCACCGCTTCAACCGCATAGCTGCCGCTGCCTTGCAGCAGTACTGAGGTGTAGCCGTTAGCGGGTGTCGCCAGTTCCACCAGCCGTTGGCGAATGACCTGAACGACGCCGAGATTGTAGTCGTCGTCCCAGGTACAGCTATCGAACAGCATCGCCTCTTTTACCGTACGGGAAGTGGTTAGCGGTCCGGGCGTCAGCAGCAGATAATTACGCGAAGTCATTGTTTTCACCATTTGGTCTATACCAGATATTTTTTATAATGACGATCGTGCCCCGAAAAGGTCAAAGGGAAAGTAGCGCTGCAACAAAAAATTCATCTGGTTATGTATAATGAGCGCATCAAATTTGGCCGCGAGCGAACATGAAATCACCCTCTGGCGAGACGCCACAGTATCTGCTGATCAAGGCGCAGCTTCAGGCGCGTATTCAAAACGGCGCGTTGAAGAGCGGCGATAAGCTGCCGTCCGAGCGCGAGCTGTGCGCGCTGTTCAACACCACGCGTATTACGGTGCGTGAGAGCCTGGCGCAGCTTGAGTCCAGCGGCGTGATTTATCGCGCCGACCGCCGCGGCTGGTTTGTTACGCCGGAGCGCTTGTGGTTGGATCCGACGCAGAATACCAACTTCCACAAGCTGTGCCTGGAACAGGGACGAGAGCCGAAAACGGTACTGCTCGATGGGCGTCTGGCCGCCGTTCCGCTGGACGTTATGGCGCCGCTGGCGCTGCAGCCGTTCGACCAGATCTACCTGCTCACCCGACTGCGCCATGCTGACGGGCGGGCAATCTGCTACTGTGAAAATCACTGCCTGCCGGCCAGGGTTCCGGAGCTGCTGCGCCATGATTTAAACGGCAGCCTGACCGAAATTTATCAGACCCACTATGACCTGATATATACCAGTATGCATCTGTCGTTCTGGCCCACCTCAATGCCGCCTCAGGCCGCGGAAGCCCTGGGGGTGATGGAAGGGCGACCGGCGCTGCTCTTGCGCCGCCTCAACTACGATCAGCACGGGCGAATTCTCGATTACGATATCGAGTACTGGCGCCACGACAGCCTGCGTATTGAAGTCGATACCCATTGATTTTATTGGTCCAGCCCGAGCGTTTTCCCGGGTTGCGGCTGGCGCCTTACCCGGGCTACGGGTTCACCGCCGTCTGCGGACGGGTAGCCCGGACAGGCGCGTCAAGCGCCGCCTCCGGGAGGGGGTCTTCTGCGCCGGCGTCATCCTTTCGCCACACTTCATTCATCGTTTTGTCATAAACCCCCGGTAGCGTGAAAAACAATCTGGTCTACACCAGAATGACTAACTACCCGATGAGGCATATACGATGAAACTCTCCCGACTTGCCCTGCTGTCCCTGTTCGCGCTGACCAGCTCTCCGGTCTGGGCAGATGGCATCGTCACGGTTTACTCCGCTGACGGGCTGCACGACGGTGATAACAGCTGGTACCAGCACCAGTTCGCCGCTTTCACCAAAGCAACGGGCATCAAGGTGCAGTACGTGGAAGGCGGTTCCGGGGCGATTGTTGAACGCCTGGCAAAAGAGCGCACCAACCCTCAGGCCGATGTGCTGGTGACGGTGCCGCCGTTTATCCAGCGTGCCGCGAAAGAACAGCTGTTGGCCGAATTTCAGCCGCAGGACAGCGCCCGGATCCCGGGCGTACACGACCGCTACTCGCCGCTGGTGAATAACTATCTGACCTTTATCTATAACAGTAAGCTGCTGAAAACCGCACCGGCCAGCTGGCAGGATCTGCTCGATAGCCGCTTCAGGAACAAACTGCAGTACTCGACGCCGGGGCAGGCGGGTGACGGTACGGCGGTCATGTTACAGGCGTTTCACAGCATGGGGAGCAAAGAGGCGGGGTTCGATTATCTCGGTAAGCTCCAGGCCAATAACGTTGGTCCGTCTGCTTCCACCGGTAAGTTGACCG
The DNA here is from genome assembly GCF_040064575.1 of Klebsiella sp. CN_Kp106. Taxonomy (NCBI): domain Bacteria; kingdom Pseudomonadati; phylum Pseudomonadota; class Gammaproteobacteria; order Enterobacterales; family Enterobacteriaceae; genus Klebsiella; species Klebsiella sp. CN_Kp106. The sequence continues at coordinate 105,240 of NZ_JBEAIG010000049.1, forward strand.
CGCTGGTCAATAAAGGCGAGCTGTACATCGCTAACGGCGATCTGCAAATGAACCTGTCGCAGATGGCGCGTAACCCGAATGTGCAAATCTTCTGGCCAGCGGACGCGCAAGGCGAACGCAGCGCGCTGGCGCTGCCCTATACCATCGGCCTGGTGCAGAACGGTCCGAACGGCGAAAACGGTAAAAAGCTGATTAACTTCCTGCTCGATAAATCCGCTCAGTCCAGCGTCAGCGCGCTCTCCTGGGGCTTGCCGGTGCGCAGCGACGTGACGCCGGAAGACGCTAACTTTAAAGCGGCGAAAGCGGCGCTTAACGGCGTGAAAAGCTGGGAACCCAACTGGGACGACGTTGCGGTTTCGCTGTCGGCGGATATTGCCCGCTGGCATAAAGTGACGGACAGCGAGTAAGCGTGATGTTAATGAAAACGACCGTTGCCCCCACCCCGTCGCTGGCGGGGACGTCCGGAATTACTCTCGACGCGCTGCGCGTTTCTTATCACGGCAACGTGGTGCTGAAGCCGCTGACATTAACCATTGAACCCGGTGAGGTGCTGGCGCTGATTGGCCCTTCGGGCTCCGGGAAAACCACGGTGCTGCGGGCGATAGCCGGTTTTGTGCAACCTGCCAGTGGTCGAATTTTGCTTGGCGACATGGATATCACCCACCTGCCGCCGTATCAACGCGGCCTTGGTATGGTGGTTCAAAACTACGCCCTGTTTCCGCACATGAAGGTAGAAGATAACGTCGCCTTCGGCCTGCGGGCGCAGAAACAGCCCAAAGCGCAGATCGCTGAACGGGTTCAGGAAGCCCTGAAAATCGTCGGCATGGCGGATTACGCCAGCCGCTATCCGCACCAGCTTTCCGGCGGCCAGCAGCAGCGCGTCGCGATTGCCCGCGCCATCGCCGTGCGTCCGCGGGTATTGCTGCTTGATGAGCCGCTCTCGGCGCTGGACGCGCAAATCCGTCACAACATGGTGGAGGAAATTGCCCGTCTGCACCGCGAACTGCCGGAGCTGACCATTCTCTACGTCACCCACGATCAGACTGAAGCCCTGACCCTGGCGGACAAGATTGGCATCATGAAAGACGGCTCGCTCATTGCCCACGGCGAAACCCATCAGCTTTACCACTATCCGCCTAATCGTTTTAGCGCTGAGTTTCTCGGACGTGCCAATATCCTGCAGGCGACGGCGCTGACAGATACCGCGGGACCTGGCCTGGTCAGCGTCAGCTGCGGCGGCGGATTGATCGCCGCGTTCAGCCGCGGCGGCCAGCATGGCAACAATAAGCTGCTGTGTATTCGCCCGCAGCATATGAGTCTCGCGCCGCGATCGGCCACCAGCAACCGGCTGAACGCCATCCTGACCTCCGTGCACTGGCAGGGCGATTTGACCCATCTGCTATGCGACGTGGCGGGGGAGGCGGTGCGTATCGTGATGACCCACGTGAATCCGCTGCCGCGTGCGGGCGACAGGCTGGCGCTCTATTTTGAACCCAACGATGCGGTCCTGATTGAGGTGTCATAATGTCGCAGATCTTAACGCTCCCGCGTCGCTCTGTTCATCTGCGGCCCTTACTGTGGCTGCTGCCGCCGCTGCTGGTGCTGGCGACCCTATTTTTCTACCCGCTGCTGCTCATCGGCGAACAGGCGCTGCGCGATACCGAGGGCCACCTGGGCCTCGAAACCTTCTGGCAGGTGGTGGAGTCCCGGCGCTTTCTCAGCGCATTGCTCAATACCTTGCAAATCGCGGTTATCGCGACATCAGGCTGCCTGCTGCTCGGCAGCGTACTGGCGCTGATTCTGGTGTTTATCCCGTTTCCCGGTAGCCAGCTGATTAGCCGGATAATTGATACCTTTATTGCGCTGCCGACCTTTCTCATCACCCTGGCTTTCACCTTTATTTACGGCTCCGCTGGTCTGCTGAACGGGACGCTGATGTCGCTGTTTGCTTTTGAACTGCCGCCGGTGGATTTTCTCTATTCGATTCAGGGGGTCATACTGGCGGAAATGACCGTCTTCACCCCTCTGGTGATGCGCCCGCTGATGGCCGGGCTGCGGCAGATTGATAAAAGCCAGCTTGAAGCGGCGAGCATCCTCGGCGCGCATCCGCTGCGGGTTATCGGCCAGGTGATTTTTCCGGCGGTGCTGCCGGCGCTAATGGCGGGCGGCAGCCTGTGTCTGCTGTTGACCACCAACGAGTTCGGCATCGTGCTGTTTATCGGCGCCAAAGGGGTAAATACTCTACCGATGATGGTCTACAGCAAGGCTATTCTCGAGTCGGACTACAGCGTCGCCTGCATGATTGCGCTGATTAATATTCTGCTGTCGCTGGGGCTGTTTATGCTCTATCGGCTGGCCGCCGCGCGTACCGGCGTGAGGAGATAACGATGTTGATTTGGTCGCGTAAAGGCCGTACGGCGGCGGGAGCGCTGGCGGTGACGCTGTTTGCCGGGTTTTTCTTCCTGCCGCTGGCGGTGATTTTGATGTCCAGCCTGAGCCAGCAGTGGAACGGCCTGCTGCCGTCCGGCTTTACCCTCGGACACTTTGTTAACGCGTTTCGCGGCGCCGCGTGGGATGCGCTCTTTTCCAGTCTGATGGTCGGGTTTTGCGCCAGCTTGTTCGCTCTGCTGTGCGGCATGTGGGCTGCGCTGTCCCTGCGGCAGTACGGTGCGAAGCTGCAAAAATACCTTGGGCTGATGTTCTATCTGCCAAGCGCCATCCCATCCGTTTCTGTGGGTCTTGGCATTCTGGTGGCCTTCAGCCAGGGACCGTTGCAGATGAACGGCACCTTTTGGATCGTTCTGGCGGCGCACTTCGTGCTGATTTCCGCGTTTACCTTCAGCAACGTTTCCACCGGTCTGGCGCGGATTTCCGCTGATATTGAAAACGTCGCCTCCAGCCTCGGGGCATCGCCGTGGTATCGTCTGCGCCACGTCACGCTGCCGCTGATGACGCCATGGATGATTTCGGCACTGGCGTTAAGCCTGTCGCTATCGATGGGGGAGCTGGGCGCGACGGTGATGATCTACCCGCCGGGCTGGACAACGCTGCCGGTGACGATTTTTAGCCTGACCGATCGCGGCAATATTGCCGATGGTTCGGCGCTGACCATCGTGCTGGTGGGCGTCACGCTGCTGCTGATGATTAAGCTTGAACGCATCGCCCGCCGGATGAGCCAGAGGTAATCTCCGGCTCCTTTTGCAAACCGCCTAAGCCAGTGGTAGCCGGGGTAAGGCGTTACGCCGCAACCCGGGGAATGCGCCGGGATGAATATATCGATGCGGCTTCTTCCCGGCTCGCGCTGCGCTTAGCCGGGCTACAGGTTACGATCTGATAGCCCGGATCGGGCTCTGACGCCGCGACCCGGGATGGTTTCACTCTCTTAGAACCACGCCTCAAACATGCCGCCGACGTTCAGCGAATCCAGCTGCTCGTCTTTGGTGCCGTTAACCTTCGCGGTGCGCTTGTTATCCACCTGGCCGCCGGTCACGTAGAAGCGCAGCATCGGGCGGAACTCCGGCCCCATACCGATGGCGATGTTCTGCGACAGCGTCAGCTTCCAGCCGTGGTTATCGCCGCCCTGGTCGTAATCGACGCGCTGGTAGCCCGCTTCCAGCCAGGTGGAGTGCACATCGTTCCAGAAGTACATCGGACGGACAATGGCGCCGTAGTTTTTACGGTTATCGGTGTTGTCCTTGCCGTTGTCATAGTCGTGGAAGGCCAGCAGATATTCGATCTGCGCCTGCTGGGTGAATTTATGCAGCCCTTCAAAGCTGGCGTAAATCGCGGTCAGGTCATCGGTTTTGTTGTAGACGCTGTTATCCGAGTTATCGGAGTAGCGCAGGATCACTTTATTGACGCCGCTGTCGTTGGTGTGGCTGAGCACCAGCCCGCCCTGCCAGGCGTCGAGACGTTCGTCGCTGTCCACCGCTTTCGAATCGAAACCGTAGTTGGCGTAAACCTCAACGTCGATCGGCCCGGCCTTGATGTTGTGGGTTTTGGTGGTCAGGGCGTAGTGGCCGTTATCGCCGGTACCGGAGCCGCCGGTACAGGTGATGCGCGACGGGTTGGCCTCGTCGGCCATCACTTCCGGGCTACAGGACTCCACCTGCGACACTCCCGCCACGTCAAACTGCACGCCGCCGATATCAAAGTTCTTCACCCCGGCGCCCTGGCCGTCGTGGTTCATCCAGAAGTAGTCGTTGATCCCCTGTTGCGGGCGCTGATGGAAGTCGCGGCCGGCCCAGATATAGGCGTTGGGGTTAGACTCCAGCACGTTGGTGACGCCGACGTAGGCTTTTTTCAGGTTAACTTCATCGCTCCAGTGGTCAAACATGACGTTGATATCCCAGATCGCGCCTTTACTGCTCTTGAAGGCTTTGGTTATCTGGAATTCGCCGCCGTTGCCTTCGTTGCCTAAACGGCCGATCGCCGAAGCGCCGTTATAGGAGCCATCCACGCCGACAAACTTCTGATCGCCGGTCTGGAACTGCGCGCCGTAGCGGGCGTAGCCGCTGAACTTCAGGCCGAAGGGGATCGCCATATCCGGCGTGGCCGCGGTGGTCTGCGGGTTGGTGATAACATCCACTTTTTTATCAGCCGCGGCGTCGATTTTCGCCTGGCGTTCGGCCAGGGCTTTATCGACGGCTTTCGCCACAATGGCGTCTATCTGTTCTTGAGTAAATTCTTGCGCGAATACGGAAATTGGGCACAGCGCGGCGACGACCGCCATGGTTAATGGCAGCATTTTTACAGTTTTCATCATTATCTCGCTTTTAATAATTTATATATATCCTAAATAGTTCGAGTTGCAGGAAGGCGGCAAGGGAGTGAATCCCGATGAGCTTACTTTGGTAAGTGATTCGGGTAAGCGAGCGCAGCCAACGTACATGCAGCTTGAAATATGACGGATATATTTAGATAATAGCTATCCCGCCAGGATAAGCTGGTATATTTAGTTCGGGTACAGTTGCTAAATATTGATATAAATTAACGCTGGTATAAATGAATTAACTCTTCCGAAAATTCACGGGCGAGCAGTGAATTCATTAAGTGATCCTGAGCATGGACCATAATTAACGTCATCGGCTGGCGCGCTTCGCCAGCGTCCTGCTCGATAAGCCGGGTCTGCATCTGGTGCGCCCGGCGGGCGTAGCCATCGGCTTCATTCAGAAGCAAGCGCGCTTCATCTATATTACCGTTGCGGGCGCAATGGAGCGCTTCAAAACATAATGAGCGTGACTGGCCCGCATTAACGATAATTTCCATTACCGCATCTTCTAATTCAATCATGATAGATCCTGAGGTCATTAACTTTATTCTTTAAATAATGCAGTGAAAGTCCCTTTTCCACATTATTTATGCCGTCATTTTAAATATAATATTAAATATAGAGATTAATTATTGGCTGACCGTTTCGGCAACCGGCACTGCGGCTTTTGCTTTTTCAACTTCAGTTTTCATTAACGAGCGTTCATAGGCGCGCAGGAAGGGCAGGTAGATTACCGCCGACATCACCATGCAAATTAAACACATCACCACCGGGCTTAGCGTCCAGTTTGCAGCCCATGATGCGCCGATAGGCGCCGGCGTCGTCCACGGCGTCAGCGAAACGACCTGGCTGAGCCAGCCGAGGCGCGTCGCCCCGTAAGCCAGAACGGCGTTAATCATCGGCACAAAGACGAACGGGATAAACATCATCGGGTTCATGATAATCGGCGCGCCGAACAGAATCGGTTCATTGATATTAAAGAAGCTCGGTACGATACCCATTTTGCCAATGGTGCGCAGGTGGGTGACGCGGCTACGCAGCAGCAGGAACGCCAGCGGAAGCGTGGAGCCGACGCCGCCAATCAGCAGGTAGTGGTCCCAGAAACCCTGCAGATAGACATGCGGCAGAGCCGCACCGGCCGCCAGCGCTGCCTGGTTCGCCGACAGGTTGGCCATCCAGAAGGGGTTCATAATGCCGGTCACGATCAGCGAGCCGTGGATCCCGGCGAACCAGAAGATCTGGCACATCAGGACGGAAAGCAGAATCGCCGGCAGGGAGTCAGAGGCGGAAACCAGAGGCTCCAGCAGATGCATAATCGCCTGCGGCAGGATCATACCGGTCTGCGCTTCGATAAACAGATTCAGCGGATGCAGGGTCGCGATCACCACCAGCACCGGGATAAGGATTTCAAACGAACGCGCAACGCCGGTCGGCACTTCTTTCGGCAGGCGAATCGTAATGTTGTTCTGCTTTAGCCAGGCGTAAACGCGAGTGGAATAGATGGCGGTGATCAAGGCGGTAAAAATACCCTGACCAGAGAGGTACTGGGTGGAGATTTTGCCATCGGCGTACGGCGCGGCAACCAGTAAGAAAGCCATAAACGCCAGCAGACCGGACATCACCGGGTCGAGCTGGAACTGGCGTCCCAGGCTGGCGCCGATCCCCACCGAAATAAAGAACGTCATCACGCCCATGCTGAGGTTAAACGGCAGCATCAGCTGTTCGCGATACTGCTGGGAGAAATCCAGCCAGCCGCGGGCGAAACCGTTAGTGGTATCCGGGGAAAAAGGCGGAAAGATAAATACCAGCATGAATGAGCCGATGATCATAAACGGCAATGCGGCAGTGAAACCATCGCGAATCGCGATAACGTATTTCTGCTGCCCAAGGCGTCCTGCCAGCGGGGTAATTGATTGCTCGATCGCGGCAATCATGGACTGATACAGAGAACTCATTTGCACACCTCTTAATGCGCTTCAATCAGCGACAGGGCATAATCCAGGACGTTGTCTCCCCGCTGCATTCCGTAATCCATGGCGTTAATCGGCTGGACCGGAATATTCAGGGGAGCGGCTTTCTCAGCTAAGTTTTTCAGCATGTATTTCACCTGTGGTCCAAGAAGCACCACCTGGTATTGCGGAAACTGCATGTCAAATTCGGAAACTCCGTAGGCGTCAATCTGCACCGGCAGGTTACGTTCCTTCGCGGCATCAACCATCTTTCTGACCAACAGGCTGGTGGACATTCCGGCAGAGCAGCACAGCATAATCTTGTACATCGACGATCGTCCTCAAAATGTAAAAAGTTATTGCGTGGATGATTTGATATCAGACGGAAACCGGTTTCCATTTATAAAAAACAGAACTGTGATAACCGTCAAGATCTGTCAGTCAAAGGACGTGTTAATTAGATTTGGCTCACAAATTTTCCTGGTTTTTGCTACGATTTTCCATGAAACGGAAAATCGGTTTCCAAATAAAAAGGGAAACGGATATACTGCCGCTGGTTATTATTGAAGCGATTCAGGTTTAAGGATTTACAGGGATCGGACTGGCCCTGTCAGGGGAAAATAATGTCTACAATCAACGATGTATCACGGTTAGCTGGGGTGTCTAAAGCCACAGTCTCTCGGGTGTTGAGTGGTTCGCGCGGCGTAAAGGAAGCCAGCCGACAGGCGGTATTGCAGGCGGCGGAAGCGCTTAACTACCGGCCGAATATGATCGCGCAATCTTTGCTGAGTCAGACCACCGGCTGCATCGGCGTCATTTGCGCCCAGGACAACATTAATCAAACCACCAGCTATCTCTACGCGCTGGAAAAACAGCTCAGCCAGCACCAGATGCACCTGCTGCTGCGTTTTGCCAACAGCCGCGGCAGAGTGCTCCATTCGCTGGAAGAGTTGACCTGCGGCCTCTGCGATAATGTGTTAATCATCGGCGCGCGGTTTCCGCTCAATATCGACCGGCCCGACGTAGTGCTGATTGACTGCCTGGAAAGTGACGCAACGAATAGCATTCAGTTTGACCACGCCTTTGCGGCGGAAACGGCCTGCAACTATCTGATAAGCCAGGGGCGGCGGCAGATTGCGCTGATTCATCCTCAGGCTAACGGCTTTGCTGACCAGGTTCTGCTGGGCTACAAGCACGCGCTGGAAAAGAATTTTCTGCCGTTCAATCGCAACCTGGTTTTTCTCGACAGCCATTCGCCGTCCGTGGCGGTTCAGGAGCTGGTGAACAACGCAACCACCCTGAATTTTAATGCGTTATTGGTTGCCAACGAGCAGCAGGCGCAGCTGGTGGTGCCGCAGCTCCAGGCGTTTAATCGCGCGGTGCCGGAAAAAGTCATGGTGTTCAGCCTGGCGGGCTCGTTACAGCTGCCCGGTATTCCGACGATTCCGGCGATTGAATATTCCATGGACGCGATGGCCAGCCAGATAGTCAACTGGCTGACCGAGAAGACGCAAATGCTCGCTAGCAGCCCGCTGCGCGGAGATTTGATCATTCCGAACCGCTGATGGTGACGCCTCCGCGCCCGGTGCTAGGGCGTTGGGCACTGAATGCCGCTAATGGCCTTCTGATAAGCGGCGCTGTTGTTTTTATCCAGCGCCCGCGTCGCGCTTTGTACGGCGGTCTTATTTTCCGCTGATTCCAGCACGCGGTTAGCAAACTGCGTATCATCCAGCGCGCTGCTGGTAGGGCAATTTTTCCTCACATCCTTCACTATCTGCTGCTTTTGCTGTTCAAACTTCAGCCCGGAGAGCGGTGCAGCTGTCGCCACGCTGGAGAACATCAGGCTGGCTGCCAGCGAAAGCGCAAAACTCATTCTCTTCATTACGGATATCCTTATTTTTATTAAAGGGTTCCTCTAACTATAGACGCATTCCTGAACCAACATTTTGCGCGCTGGTTTCCATAAGAATGAGTCTGTTTCAGCCGCTGAAATTTATCTTTCGTATCGGCAAGCAAAGCCGTTGTTGCACAGGTGTTTGCGCTTTTTGGGACGGATATATTCCAGCCATTACGTTCCAGGGATGGCGGACCATGACGCAAAAAGGAACCCCCTCGACGCCGCACGATGCGGTTTTTAAACAGTTTTTATCGCATCCCGAGTGCGCCAGGGATTTTATCGAGATTCATCTGCCCGCTTCGCTGCGCCAGCTGTGTAATCTGCAAACGCTCAAGCTGGAGTCCGGCAGCTTTATTGAGGCCGATTTGCGCGCCAGCTACTCCGACGTGCTGTGGTCGCTGAAAACCCGCGACGGCGACGGCTATATCTATGTGGTGATTGAACATCAGAGCACGCCGGATGCGCATATGGCATTCAGGCTGATGCGCTACGCGCTGGCGGCGATGCAGCGTCATCTGGATGCCGGGCATAAAACGTTGCCGCTGGTGGTGCCGATGCTGTTTTATCACGGCGCGAAAAGTCCCTATCCCTTCTCGCTTTGCTGGCTGGATGAGTTTACTGATACGCAGACGGCGCGACGACTTTATGCCGCCGCTTTCCCACTGGTGGATATTACGGTGGTGCCGGATGACGACATTATGCAGCACCGGCGCGTGGCGCTGCTGGAGCTGATTCAAAAGCATATTCGCCAGCGCGATTTACTTGGCCTGGTGGAGCGATTAGCCGAGCTGTTGGTTAAAGGTTGCGCTAATGACAGCCAGCTGAAAGCGCTGTTTAATTACATGCTGCAGTGCGGCGATGCGCCTCATTTTGGTGAATTTCTTCACGAGGTCGAGCGGCGCGTTCCTCAACATAAGGAGGTACTCATGACGATTGCGGAAAGGCTACGGCAGGAAGGGAGACAAGAAGGCAAGTTGGAGGGCAAGTTAGAAGGTAAACAAGAGGGTAGACTAGAAGAAGCGTTGCGTATTGCCCGTTCACTTCTGGAGCAGGGGTTTGAGCGCGAGCTGGTGCAGGTGGCTTGCGAGCTGACGGATGACGACCTGAAGAGGCTGCAAACGCCGGTCGCAGCCTCTCCTGGCCGATAATCGTCAGGCCGTTTTAACCCGCCGCCGCGAATCCATGGCGATCAGCACCACCGACGAGAGAATCAGCAGCGTGCCCAGCCAGTCCGGGAGAGTAAAAGTGATGCCGAGCAGCAGCAGGGAGAGCAGGGCGCTACTCAGCGGCTCCGCGCAGCTGAGGATCCCCGCCTTCGCGCCGCCAATCTTCTGCGCGCCGTTCAGATAGAGGCTGAAGGTCAGCGAGGTGCCGATTACCACCAGGTAGAAAAAGGCCAGCAGCAGGCCGCCGGTCACCACAAAATGGTTGCCCTGTCCGGCGTAGAACGGCAGCAGCATGGCGCCGCCGAGCAGCATGCTCCAGCCGACAATCGGCAGCGTGCCGTAGCGGGCAATCAGCGTCGAAGGATAAGTCGTATAAAAAGCGGCGGCAAACGCCGAAGCAATCCCCCAGAACAGCGCCGTGGGGGAAATCGACAGCGTCGTCGGGTTGCCGTGGGTCACCAGCAGGAAAGTGCCCGCCAGCGAGGTGGCGATGGCCGCGAGCACCAGCGGGCTGGGGCGCGTTTTGCGGGCGATGGCAAACCAGGCGACGATAATCGTCGGCGACAGAAACTGCAGCACCGTCGCGGTGGCGGCGTTGGATTGCTCGATAGTCATCAGAAAGGTGTACTGCACGGTAAGCGCGCCGAACAGCGAAAAAATCAGCAGACTGGCGGCGTCTTTGCGGTTTTGCAGGACGCGGAAAATCTTATCGCCGTGGAAGAACGAGAGCATCAGAAGGATCAGGCCGGCGAACAGCAGGCGCGTCATGGTCAGAAACGGCGATGACATCTGGCTTTGCTGCATAATATATTGCGCGCAGACGCCCGAGCTGCCCCACAGCACGGCGGCGATCAGTACGTTCAGCATCCCTTTTTTGCTGGAGCCCATCTTTCCCTCAGGTGAAAATAGCGCGAAAGCAGTATCATAGCATGAGCACGCGCGGGAAGCGGGGCAGGAAAGGGTAGTCGGAGTATTTGCGTGCCCCTTGCGGCGGAAGATCGTTGGGTTTGGCGATCTGACGCGTAAGCTTGTAGCGAGTTAGATCCCGTCGAAAAGAAAATCCATTGAAGCTTTAACGACTTCGCGCTGGTGATTCAGATTACAAACTTCTTCACCCAGAACACGATGTGGGATGCTGGCGAGTTCGTGAGTCATCACGACGTATTCTTCCCCTTCTACGGTGACAAGCGGTGTTAAACGATCGGCGCGTGGACCTTTATAGTTTTTCAGTGGAAACAGTGGAATTACGACCCGAGTATTGCGCTTGCCGATAATGTCACTCTGTACATCAAGGAGGTAAGGATACGCAGCAATTCGACCTGTATTCTTATAAACGTAATACTGCATATTTAGAACGTCCTGTATTCATCAGAGAGAAGTCCATTTTCCTCAGTTAAATTATTGAGGTAGTCGATTGCCTGGGCATTTTCTTTTTGCCAGCGGGCTATTTCGAGGCTGTGGATTTCGCTTTTTAGAGCGTTAGTCAACGTTAGAGACAGATTGATGCCGACCTCACGAGCCTGTTTAACCAGGCCTGGGTCCAGTGTCACGCTGACGTTCTGCTTATTGCGTTTTGCGGCTGGCATAGGGAATCTCCTGTGTAATCTACACGTGTAGATTACACAGAAATAAATAAACCCGCCATTCGGCGGGTTAAAAAAGATTCAATTTTTATGCGCCGTGCGCGCCTCTTAGCTCAAATCAACGTTTTTACTGCCGAACAGCCAGGTCAGGGCGAAGCCGCACAGGTAAGAGACCGCCAGCCCGGCGGCATACACCGCCATTCCGGCGTAGATGCCGCTGCCGGAGGTCATCAGCGGCAGCGCCACCAGCCCCGACGGGCCAAACACCGTATTCAGGCCGACCGGTAGCCCCAGCCAGGCGATGAGCCCGAGGAAGAAACCGCCGCAGGCGCCGCCGAGACAGGCGGTGATAAAGGGCTTCATGCGCGGTAGCGTCACACCGTAAATCAGCGGTTCACCGATGCCGAGAAAGCCGGGAATAATCGCCCCTTTAATCTGCGTGCGCAGCAGAGAACCGTGCTTCGCCCGCCAGAACAGCGCCAGCGCCGCACCAACCTGTCCGGCACCGGCCATGGCCAGGATCGGAAACAGCGAGTTAAACCCCTGCGCATCCACCAGCGCGAAATAGACCGGCACGAAGCCCTGATGGACGCCGAACATCACCGCCAGCAGGAACAGGCCGGCCAGTACCGCAGAGCCGAACGGGTTACCGTTAAGGTGCAGAAACAGCCATGACATCCCGGTGAACAGCCAGCCGCCGATAGGCATAATGACGGTAAAGGTGATCGCGCCCATGATCAGCAGCGTCACCGCCGAGGTGAGGATCATATCGAGGTTGGCAGGCATGATGCGGCGTACCTGTCGTTCCACCCACGCGCCGATAATCGCGGCGATAAGCACGCCGATAATATTGCCGCGCGGGTCAATACCGTGGCCGAAGAAGGTGGAAATCCCGGAATAGAAGCCGCTGGTGGCTTCCGGGTTATAGCCGAGAACAAACAGCGCAGCGATGATGGCCCCGTTGACCCCGGAGCCGCCGAAGGCTTTCTGGGCGTTATAGCCGATCAGGATGCTCAGGAAGGTAAACATCCCTTTGCTGAACACCTTCATGTAGCCGATCAGCGCCATCAATGTCGCGTTCGGATGCGCGTTTTCGAGGACAAATATCTGCTCCGCCAGGGTTGCGAACCCCAACAGCAGGCCGACGGCGATAAAGCCGGGAATGAGCGGTGTGAAGATGGTGGCGAATTTCGCGAGGAATTTTTGAATACCGCTGGTTTGCTTGCTCTTCAGCGCCTGTTTCTTTTCGGCGGCGACATCGGCCAGCGATGGCGCATCCGCCGGGGCCTCTTCCAGTAACGTATTCATCATTTCCGCCGCGCTTTGCGCCTTGCCGGGCCCAAGGACGACCTGGAACTGTTCATCGCTAACGATCACCCCCATTACGCCGTCAATCTGGCGGATGGCGGCGCTATCGGCCCGTGATTCATCGCGCAGGGTCAGGCGCAGCCGGGTCATACAGTTGCCCGCCTGCGCGACGTTCCCGGCTCCGCCAACGTGCTGCAGGATCCGCGCTATCATCTCTTTATTTATTTTTGCCATTGCAGATTACCCGTGAGTCAGCGGTCAGGAGTGGCTCAGCGCCTTGCGGATATAGCCGTTATTTTTTGCCAGCAGCGCCTGGGCATCCGCGGCGCTTAAATCAGCCAGCACCATCACAATCGCCGTTTTGCAGTGGCGATCGCAGGCTTCCAGCGCGCTCTGGGCGGTTGCGCGATCGCATTCGGTCGCTTCCATGACGATGGACACCTGGCGCTCGATAAGCTTGGCGTTGGTCGCTTCCACGTCCACCATCAGATTGCTGTAGACCTTGCCGATGCGGATCATCGCCCCGGTAGAAATCATATTCAGCACCAGCTTCTGCGCTGTGCCCGCCTTCAGGCGCGTTGAGCCGGTCACCACTTCCGGACCCACGACCGGCGTAATGGCGACGTCCGCCAGCTGGGCCATTTCGCCGTGCGGGTTACAGCTGACGATGGCGACAAAAGCGTTCTGGCTGTGGGCATACTCCATCGCGCCGATGACGTACGGCGTGCGTCCGCTGGCGGCCAGGCCGACTAGCACGTCGCGGCTGCTAAAGTTCAGGTTCTGCAGGTCCATCGCCCCTTGCGCTTTGTTGTCTTCGACGTTCTCTACGGCGCTCAGTATGGCTTTATGGCCGCCCGCGATAATGCCCACCACTTGCTCCGGGCGGGTGCCGAAGGTCGGCGGACACTCGCTGGCATCAAGGATCCCCAGACGCCCGGAAGTGCCCGCGCCAATGTAAATCAGTCGACCACCCGCCTGCAGCGCCGCCGCGACCTTATCCACCACCTGGGCAATTTGCGGCAGATAGGGGGTGATGGCGTGAGCCACCTGCTGGTCTTCCTGGTTAATCACCGTCAGCATCTCTTCGGTGGTGAGGATATCAATGTTGGCGCTATTGGCGTTGCGGCGCTCGGTCAGCAGTTTGCTCAGGTCGATATTCATAGGAACCTCTTTATTCACGGTGGCGGGCAGTATAAGGAATTAATTATTCCTTTCCTGTGAAGGTTATCACGATTGGTGTTGAAGGAATAATAGGAGATTACAGTACTGGCGGGAAAAATAGGGGTAATATAATTGGAATATTTTATTACCCAAGAGGAGGTTATGCGATGGGGCGCGGCTTTTTCAGGCCAATCAGCAGCGCGGCCAGATAGCAAAGGGTCATCGCGAAGCTCATTTTGAGCATCGTTTCGCCGCCGAGACCGGCCAGCGGCGCGGCAATACCGCCGAACACAAACATCAGCGTGCCCATCAGGGCGGAAGCGGTGCCGGACTGGCGGGCGTGAATGGCGTTCATCGCTTCCGAGCCGGCAACGGTACTGATACCGCTCATCATGGAAACGGTAAAAAACAGGCCGACCAGCGCCAGCGTCGGCTGCGGTAGCCAGGCGAAAAGCAGGGTGATGGCGGCAAACGCCACCGCCAGCAGCTGGCCGCCGCGCAGCAGGGCTTCGGCGCTGAAGCGGCGCGCCAGGCGGGAAAAGATCAGCGCCGCGATAATCAGCCCGATACCGTTAAGGCCGAACAGCAGGCTGAACTGCATCGCGCTCATGGCATATTCGCTCTGGATAACGAACGAAGACGAGCCGATATACGAAAACAGCCCTGCCATCATAAAGGCCTGAATCAGGCAGTAGCGCATAAAGCGGCGGTTTTTCAGCACCGGCGCATCAGCCTGCTGCCGCGTAGCCGAGGCGGCGCTTTTGGCCGGCAGCGTTTCGTGCAGCACCGTCAGGCTGAGCAGCAGCAAGACAGCGCCGATCGCCGCCATCGCCCAGAACAGGATACGCCAGTCGAAGGCGGTGATGATCCAGCCGCCGAGCACCGGTGAAAGCACCGGCGCAATGCCGTTAACGGTCATCAGCAGGGCGAAAAACTGGGTCAGCAGCGTACCCTGATACCTGTCGCGGGCGATGGAACGCGACAGCACCGAGCCGCCCGCGCCGGCGAAGCCCTGCAGAAAGCGCCAGGCGATCAGCATATGGATATCGTAGGTTATCGCGCACATCGCCGAGGAGAAGATAAACAGCAGCAGGGAGAGCGCCAGCGGCTTTTTACGGCCAATGCGGTCGCTCAGCGGGCCAAAAAACAGCTGTCCAAGGCCGAGGCCAATCAGCGCCGCGGTCAGCGAAAGCTGGGTCTGCGTGCCGGTGGCGCTGAGCTGCTGGGTGATTTCCGGTAGCGCGGGCAGATAGAAGTCGGTACACAGCGGCCCAATGGCGCTGAGCAAACCGAGAACCACGACCCAGGAGAGGGAAATTCGGGACATATCAACGGGCTCCTTGTCATCAAACCGGGCGTTGCCGCCCGGCAAAAGCGTTAGCTGGCGCCGCCTCCCAGCGACTGCCAGAGGGTAATGCGGTTTTCCAGATCCGTTTGCTGGAGGGAGATAAGCGTGGCCTGCGCCGACCACAGCGTTCGCTGGGCGGTCAGCACCGACAGATAATCTCCGACCCCGGCCTGATAGCTCTTCATCGCGATATTCAACGATTTCTGCTCCGCCGCGACGTATTTATTCTGCGCGTCCAGCTGTTCGCTGAGCGTTTCCCGGCGCGCCAGCGCGTCGGCGACATCCTTAAAGGCGCTCTGAATCGTCTTCTCATAGGTGGCGATCAGCCCCTTTTTCTCCGCTTCAGCATAGCGCAGCTGCGCCAGGTTGCTGCCGCCGGTAAACAGCGGCAGGCTGATGGACGGCGCGAATGACCACACCTGCATGCCGTGGCTGAACAGCGACGAGAGCGAGTCGCTGCCGACCCCGGCGCTGGCGGTCAGCGAGATGGACGGGAAGAAATTGGCCCGCGCCGCGCCGATATCGGCGTTAGCGCTCTTCAGATTATGCTCCGCTTCCTGGATATCCGGGCGGCGCAGTAGTACCGATGAAGAGACGCCCGCCGGCACCAGGGTGATACTCCGATCGCCAAGGCTTTCCAGCGTGCCGGGCAGCAGGCTATCCGGCACGGTTTCTCCGGCCAGCAGGTTGAGCGCGTTTTTATCCTGCGCCACCAGCGTGCGGTAGCTGGCGACGCTGGCGCGCGCCTGCTGATAAACGCTTTCGGCATCGCTCAGGTCGCCTGCCGAGGCGGTGCCGACTTCCATCTGGCGGGTGACGATGCGGCGCGAGTTCTCCGCGCTGGCCATGGTGTCCTGCGCCAGCGCCAGATTGCTGTTGTCCGCGGCGAGCGTTATCCACGCGGTGGTCAGATCGGCGATCATCGTCAGACGCGTATTCTGGGCGGTGAATTCGCTGGCAAGCCAGGTTTCCCGCGCCGCGCGCGTCAGGCTTTGGTTCTTGCCAAACAGATCCAGCTCGAAGCTGGAAACCGCGCCGTCAGCTTCCGCTGACGAGGTGAGGCCGCTGGCCACCGTTCTACTGCGGGTATGGCTCAGCTCGGCGTCGAGGGTCGGAAACAGCGAGGCGCGGGTTTCGCCAAACTGGGCGCGCGCGGCTTCGATATCGGCCAGCGCTTTCTGCACGTCGCGGTTGCTGGTCAAGGCGATGTTCACCACTTTTTTGAGGCGGGCGTCATTCACTACCTGCTGCCAGTCGCTGACTACCGCGGTTGCCTCGCCGTGGCTACCCGGCAGGGTCGCCGGGACAGGCGCGGCCGGACGTTCATAGTGCGGGTCGAGAGAGACGCAGCCCGCCGTCAGGAGCGCAACAAAAACTAAGGTAAAACGAAACATAACTTACTCCTGAGAAGAACGATGGCGGGTGAAGAAACGTTTCACCAGCACAAAGAACAGCGGCACGAAGAACACCGCCAGCAGCGTCGCGGTCAGGGTGCCGCCGATAATTCCGGTACCGATCGCCACGCGGCTGTTGGCCCCGGCTCCGGTGGCGATCGCCAGCGGCAGCACCCCGGCTATAAACGCCAGCGAGGTCATCACAATAGGGCGTAGACGGGTCTGCGCGGCGCGCATGGCGGCACGCGACAGGGAGTAGCCCTCTTCCACCGCCGATTCAGCGAATTCGACGATCAGAATGGCGTTCTTCGACGACAGGCCGATGGTGGTTAATAGCGCCACCTGGAAGTAAACGTCATTGCTCAGACCGCGCATCCACGCCGCCAGCGCCGCGCCGAGCAGCCCAAGCGGGATCACCATGATCACCGAGAACGGTACCGACCAGCTCTCATACAGCGCCGCGAGGCACAGGAAGACCACCAGAATCGAGATAGCGTAGAGGCTCATCGCCTGGCCGCTGGCGAGTTTTTCCTGCAGCGACATGCCGCTCCACGCCCAGGTGGTACCGGCGGGCAGGTTATTGGCTAAGGCCTCCATCTTGTCCATTGCCGCGCCGGAGCTGAAGCCGCTGGCGTTCTCACCCTGGATTTCAAAGGCGGCGGAACCGTTGTAGCGCACCAGGCTTTCCGGACCGTATTGCCAGCGGGTGGTGGCGAAGGCGGAGAACGGCGTCATGCTGTCGTCGCTGCCGCGCACAAACCATTTACCGAGGTCGGACGGCACGGCGCGGGCGTCGCTTTCGCCCTGGATATAGACCTTCTTCACGCGACCGCGATCGATAAAGTCGTTAACGTAGGTCCCCCCCCAGGCGCTGGAAAGGGTATCGGTGACATCGCTTAACGACAGCCCGAGCGACACGGCTTTGTTATTATCGATATCCACCTGCAGCTGCGGCATTTGCGGCAGATCGTTGGCGCGTACCGACTGCAGCTCGGTACTTTGATTCGCCGCGGCCAGCAGTTGGCTGCGCATTTTCATCAGGCTATCGCGATCGGTACCGCCGCTGGCCATCAGTTCGAAGGTGAAGCCGTTGCTCTGCCCCAGGCCATCTACCGACGGCGGGGTCATGGCGAACAGGGTGGCGTCGCGAATGCTGCCGAGCTCTTTGGTGGCGCGCAGGGCGATGGCCTGAGCGGTATTTTCTTCGCCTTTACGTTCGGACCAGTTTTTCAGCGACACGAAGGCCATCCCGGCGTTTTGTCCGCTGCCGCTAAAGCTAAAGCCGTCGACGGTAAAGATCACGTCGGTATTGGCTTTCTCTTTCGTCAGGAACCAGTCGGTGACCTGGCGGCGAACCTCGGCAGTACGTACCGCCGTCGCCCCGGCGGGCAGCGTGTACTGGACCATGATTTCGCCCTGATCCTCCGTCGGCAGGAAGCTGCCCGGCAGTTTCCACATCGCCAGCGCCATGCCGCCGCAAATCAGGACAAAAGCGCCCATCATCATCGCCGAGCGGCGCAGGCCGCCAACAACACGATGCTGATAGCCCTGCTCGGTGCGTCCCCACAGGCGGTTAAAGGCGCCAAAGAAGCCTTTGGTATGCGGTTTAGAATGGCTCAGCAGCGCGCCGCACAGCGCCGGGGTTAGGGTTAAGGCGACCACCACGGAGAGCATCATCGCCGAGATAATGGTCACCGAGAACTGGCGATAAATCACCCCGGTTGAGCCGCCGAAGAAGGCCATCGGCAGGAACACTGCCGAGAGCACCAGGGCAATGGCGATCAGCGCGCCGGAGATTTCGCCCATCGATTTTTCGGTGGCTTCGCGGGCGGGCAGCCCCTCGTCGCGCATGATACGCTCGACGTTTTCCACCACCACGATGGCGTCATCCACCAGCAGGCCTATCGCCAGCACCATCGCAAACAGCGTCAGGGTGTTGATGGAGTAGCCGAACAGCGCCAGCACGCCGAAGGTGCCCAGCAGCACGACCGGAACCGCCACCGCCGGGATCAGCGTGGCGCGGAAGTTTTGCAGGAACAGATACATCACGCAGACTACGAGGATAATCGCCTCGAACAGCGTCTGAATCACATCCTCCACCGAGATTTTGATGAACTCGGTGCTGTCTTTCGGGTAGGCGATATCGTAACCCTGCGGCATCTGACGCTGGAACTCGGCAATCTTGTTTTTCACCAGCGTCGCGGTATTCAGGGCGTTAGCGCCCGGCGCCATCATCACCGCTATCCCGGCAGCCGGATGGCCGTTGAGATTGGCGGAGGCGGTGTAATCTTCGCTGCCCATCTCAACGCGGGCGACGTCGCTCAGGTGCACCATCGAACCGTCGCTCTTGCTCTTGACGATAATCTCTTTGAACTGGGCGACGGTTTGCAGCCGCGACTGGGCACGCACGGTGGCGGTCAGCTGCTGCGCGTTGGAGGCGGGTAGCGCGCCGATTTTACCGGCGGACACCTGCACGTTCTGCGCCTCAATGGCCGATTGCACATCGGATGGCATCAGCGAATAGGAGGCCAGTTTGGTCGGATCCATCCAGATGCGCATGGCGTATTCCGCGCCGAACACCTGCAGGCTGCCGACGCCTTCAATACGCGCCATCGGATCCTGCATGTTGCTGACCAGCCAGTCGGAGATGTCGGAGCTGGTGGCTTTGTTGTTTTTGTCATACACCGCGAGGATCAGCAGGAAGCTGCTCTGCGATTTCTCCACCGTTACGCCGGACTGCTGAACTTCGCTCGGCAGACGGGATTCCGCCTGCTGCACTTTGTTCTGCACCTGAACCTGGGCGGTATCCGGATCGGTACCCTGCTCAAAGGTGACGGTAATGCTGACCGAGCCGTCGGAGCTGCTGGTGGATGTAAAGTAGAGCAGGTTGTCCAGTCCGGTGAGCTGCTGCTCAATAACCTGGGTGACGCTGTTTTCCAGGGTTTCCGCAGAGGCCCCGGTGTAGGTGGCGGAGATTTTTATCGCCGGCGGGGCGACGTCAGGATACTGGGCGACCGGCAGGGTGCGGATAGCCAGAATCCCGGCGAGCATAATCAGAATGGCGATAACCCAGGCGAAGACCGGGCGTCGCACGAAGAAACGGGAGAACATCAGGCGTTGCCTCCGTCATTTTTGACTTCGGCGGCTTTGACCTGCTGGCCCGGCGCCACTTTGCCGGTTCCTTCGACAATCAACCTGTCGCCGCTCTTCAGGCCGTTGACGATAAGCCATTTGTCGCCGTAGGTTTCGCCGGTTTCCACGCTGCGCTGTTCAACCTTGTTATTAGCGTCAACCACCAGCGCGGTGGCATCGCCTTTGGCATCGCGGGTGATGCCCTGCTGCGGGGCGAGGATCGCATCGTTCATAATGCCTTCGTCTATGCGGGCGCGAACGAACATCCCCGGCAGCAGCACGTGCTGCGGATTGGGAAAGACCGCGCGCAGCGTGACCGAGCCGGTCGATTCATCCACCGCCACTTCGGTCAGTGCCAGGCGACCTTTTTCGCTGTAGGTGCTGCCATCTTCAAGAGTCAGGGTGACGTTAAGGGTATCGCTGTTGCTTGCCAGGCTTTGCTTACGCAGGCGCAGCAGATCGACGCTGGATCGGGTGAGATCGACGTACATCGTATCCAGGCCGCGGATCGTCGCCAGCGCGGTATCCTGATCGGCGGACACCAGCGCGCCCGGCGTGACGGAAGAGATCCCGATGCGCCCGGCAATCGGTGCGGTCACGGTGGTCCAGTTCAGGTTGATGCGCGCGCTTTCCAGCGCCGCTTTTTTCGACTCGACGCTGGCCTTATCCTGGTTACATGTCGCTATCGCGTCATCGGCGTCCTGACGGGAGACGCCGTTATCTTTGACCAGCACCGCGTAGCGCTGGGCTTTTTGGCAATCGGCGATGACCAGCGCCTGGGCCTGTTTTAGCGATGCGGCGGCTTCGTTAAACGTCGCGCGATAGCTTGACGGGTCGATTTGGTACAGCGCCTGTCCGGCTTTGACCATATCGCCCTCGGTAAACAGGCGTTTTTGCACGATCCCGCCGACCTGCGGGCGCACTTCGGCGCTAAGCGAGGCGGTGGTGCGTCCGGTCAGGCTGCTCACCACCGGGACAGGCTGGCCGTGCAGGGTAACGACACCCACTTCCTGCGTCATCTGCTGCGGGGAAGCGTTTTGCGCATTATCGCACCCGCTAAGGAGAAATAATGCTGCTGCGATGGGGGCTAAAGTATATTTCATTATATTTTCTCAGGATGAACGACGTCCGCCCCGCAAATTCACTGGCGGGGTGATGGGCCGGGCGATGATGCATCTCCGGGCAAGCACAAATAACCCAATGGGAAATAAATATTCCTGTTTGCAGTAAATAACTCGGTGAATACCGCTATTGATTAAGCGGTTTTTCCGAGATTTTCCCGTGCGGCGAATACGGCATCAGACGGCGGTTACAGGCTCTGAACCGAGCGATAACGCCTGCTACAGGGCATTACTTGTGGGGTTCTCCATGGTTTTTGGTTTTGAGAATGATCGTTCTCATTTTTCCCCATTATACGTCTGTACCGAATGATGGGAAGGTTTTTTACACAAAATTTAGTGCAGGGAATTTAGTCAGGAAATAATGGAGAAAAAAAGATATTTTGTGAAGGTAGGGTGGTGAATGGTCTGTGAAAAATAAAAGATGGAGATAATCAATGACATTAATAATAACAGAGAACATTAATCCCGCCGATCAAGAAGAGCTGCTGGCGGGACTGCGGGAATACAATCTGCGCTTTCTGGACCCGGCTCAGTTCGGCGAGCTGGGCGTTTATTCACGCGATGACGCTGGCGCGATGCGCGGCGGGTTGATCGGCAAACGCAAGGGCAGCTGGCTGTGTATTGACTATCTGTGGGTCAGCGAAGCCTCGCGCGGCAGCGGCCTTGGCAGCGAGCTGATGCATGAAGCGGAAAACCAGGCGCGGGCGCGCGGCTGCAGCCACGTGCTGGTGGATACGTTCAGCTTTCAGGCGCTGCCGTTTTATCAGAAGCTGGGCTATCAGCTGCAGATGTCGCTGCCGGATTTTCCGCACGTGGGCATGCAGCGCCACTATTTGTCGAAAGTATTGTAAGCCGGGCCTCAGGAGACCCTCCCGGAGGCGGCGCTGTGCGCCTGTCCGGGCTACCCGAACGCAGGCGGCTGTGAAGCGGATTGAATCCCCCGGATGGCGGCTGTCGCCTTATCCGGGCTACCCGATCGCAGGCGGTTGTGAACCTGTAGCCCGGCTAAGCGCAGCGCGAGCCGGGGGAATTAGCCGCCGATCCCCCGGCCTATCAAGGCCAGGGCGTGGCTGACAATCATCTTCCGGTCTACCGATTGCAACCGCGGATCGGTGTGGGTGCGGGAAAACGGCACCAGCACCAGGCTTATCAGGGTGGTAAACAGCAGCTCCGGGGAGAGCGCCGGATTAAGCTTGCCCTCCCTCTGCCAGCGGCGCACCGTCTCCAGCATCTTGTGGTACTTCTCATCGCCAAAACGCGCGTGCATATGCTGGCGCAGCACAGGCATCTCGCCGATGATCTCCTGCATCCACAGCGGCGCGAACCACGCGTTTTTCTCCGCCATGGCCGCCAGGGTTTCAATAAGCAGCGTAAAAGCGGTGACCGGATCGTCGCCGTGCGCGACAAAAATTTGTCCGATCTCGCTGCGTAGCGGCATAAAGCGCTCTTCGACCAGCTTTTCCACCAGCGCTTCGCGCGAGCTGAAATAGTAGTGCAGCATCGCGGGCGTTACCCCCGCCTCTTTGGCGATGGCGTTCAGCGAAATGCGGGCGATCCCGTGGCGCGCAAACAGCGCCAGGGCAATATCCATCAGCTGTTCGCGGTTGGCGGAGCCGGATTTCTGCCCGCGCGGGCGACCGGGACGACGCGGGGCTTCGTTGTCTTTTTGTGCTGACATCCTGTGGCGATCCCTTGACCAGATTCATCATTTCCCTAAATATTAATTATGCATTTAATTAATTTCAAGCGAGTGATGCTATGACATCTGAAATCGCCAGCCAACCGGCGGTGCCCTCGATCCGCCTGCTCTTCAGCGCCCTGCTGCTGGTGATGCTGCTCTCGGCGCTGGATCAGACTATCGTTTCCACCGCGCTGCCGACCATCGTCGGCGAGCTCGGCGGGCTGGATAAGCTCTCCTGGGTGGTCACCGCCTACATCCTGAGTTCGACCATCGCGGTGCCGCTGTACGGTAAATTCGGCGATCTGTTCGGGCGCAAAATCGTTCTGCAGGTGGCGATTGTGCTGTTTCTTGCCGGTTCCGCCCTCTGCGGGCTGGCGCAAAATATGACCCAGCTGGTGCTGATGCGCGGCCTGCAGGGGCTGGGCGGCGGCGGCCTGATGGTGATCAGCATGGCGGCGGTGGCTGACGTCATCCCGCCGGCGAATCGCGGCCGCTATCAGGGTCTGTTCGGCGACGTCTTTGGTCTGGCGACGGTAATCGGGCCGTTAATCGGCGGCTTCCTGGTGCAGCACGCCTCCTGGCGCTGGATTTTTTACATCAACCTGCCGCTGGGGCTGTTTGCGCTGCTGGTGATCGGTGCGGTTTTTCACAGCAGCAACAAGCGCAGCCAGCACCAGATCGACTGGCTGGGGGCGATTTACCTCAGCATGGCGCTGCTGTGCATCATCCTGTTTACCTCCGAGGGCGGCAGCGTCCGCGCGTGGAGCGACCCGCAGCTGTGGTGCATCCTGGCGTTTGGCCTGGTCGGGATCGTTGGCTTTATTCATGAAGAGCGGCTGGCCAGCGAGCCGATTATTCCGCTCTCCTTATTCCGCAACCGCAGCTTTTTGCTATGCAGCCTGATTGGCTTTGTTATCGGCATGGCGCTGTTCGGCTCGGTGACCTTCCTGCCCCTCTATTTGCAGGTGGTCAAAGAGGCGACGCCGACCGAGGCGGGCCTGCAGCTGATCCCGCTGATGGGCGGCCTGCTGCTGACCTCGATCGTCAGCGGGCGCATTATCAGCCGCACCGGCAAGTATCGCGTATTTCCGATTATCGGCACCCTGCTGGGGGTCGTCGGCATGGTGCTGCTGACGCGCATCACCATCCACTCCGCGATGTGGCAGCTGTACCTGTTTACCGGCGTGCTGGGGGCGGGCCTGGGGCTGGTGATGCAGGTGCTGGTGCTGGCGGTACAGAACGCGATGCCCGCGCAGATGTACGGCGTGGCGACCTCCGGGGTCACGCTGTTTCGATCGATTGGCGGCTCCATCGGCGTGGCGCTGTTTGGGGCGGTGTTTACTCACGTGCTGCAAAGCAATCTCCAGCGCCTGCTGCCGGAAGGGGCGCAGCTGCCGAGGGCGCTGAACCCGGCGGCGGTGCAGAATCTCCCGGCGGAGATCCGCCTCGATTATCTGGACGCCTTCGGGTCCGCTATCCATGCGGCGTTTCTGATGGCGGCCTGCATTATGGCGGTGGCGTTTGCCCTCTCCTGGCTACTGAAAGAAGCGCCGCTGAAAACCGGCACACGCTAGACGGCGGCGGCAATACGCAACAGCGCCCGACGCAGAGCCGGCGCGGCGAAATCGATAAATTTACGCAGCTTAAGCGGAGCCAGATCCCGCGAGGTGTACAGCAGGTGCACCGGTGCAGGCTCTGGTTCCATCGCCTGCAGGAGCAGCTTCAGCTCGCCGCGGGCCAGGCCGTCGATCGCCTGGTAATGCAGCAGGCGCGCCACGCCGGCCCCCAGGCGGGCGGCGTCGGCGGCGCTCTCCGGCGTGGTCAGCGACAGCACCGGCTGCAGCGCCACCAGCCGGTCCTCCGCCTCTTCGGCGTTAAAGCGCCAGCCGCGATAAGGCATCGGCGATTCAATACGAATGATCGGTAGCGCGGCCAGCTCGCGCGGGCGTTCGGGTATGCCGTGTTTTTCCAGCAAAGCCGGGTGCGCGCAGGTCACAATGCGCATCTCGCCCAGCCGGGTGGCCACCATCCCGCTGTCCGGCAGCGTGCCGATACGCACCGCTAAATCAATATGATCGCCCACCAGATCGGCGTTGCGGTCGCTAAGCAGTAAACGGACGCGAATCTGCGGGTAGCGGGCGAGAAAATCCGTCACCACCGGCAAAACATGCTGACGACCGAACATGGTTGGGGCTGAGAGAACCAGTTCGCCTTTTGGCTCCTGATATTCGCCCGCCGCCCGGCGCTCGGCGTTCTCCACCTCTTCGAGAATGCGCCGCGCGGCGGCGACATAATCGACGCCGGCATCGGTCAGCGTCAGCTTGCGGGTGGTGCGGATCATCAGGCGCACGCCGAGGGTATTTTCCAGTTCGCCAATCTGGCGGCTAACGGTGGTCAGGGGCATATTCAGCGCCCGCGCCGCCGCCGACATGCTGCCGAGTTCGGCCACTTTCACCAGCAGCGCCATCGCGCTGAGTCGGTCCATAATTATCCCGTTTTACGGAAAGATGATTGTCATATTGCCACTATTATCTTTTCTGTCAGCACAGTCCATGATGAGTTACGCCGCAACGCATCGGGAGGACCTATGCCAGCAGAATTTCTTGATATCGCCATGACGCCGGACGTGATGGATGTCCAGCATGAAATGGGCAGCGATGAGCTGTGGCAGTCGCCGCATCGCCAGCGCCGGGGTGAGCGCTTCGGCGCCAGCGAGGAGGCGATGATTGCCACCCGCGACAGCTTCTATCTGGCTACCCTTTCGCAAACCGGCTGGCCCTATATTCAGCATCGCGGCGGCCCGGTGGGCTTTTTGCATCTGCTGGATGAAACCACCCTGGCGATGGCGGATTTTTCCGGTAATCGCCAGTACATCACCACCGGCAACCTGCGCGGCAGCGATCGGGCCTGTCTGTTTTTGATGGATTACCCGCGCCGTGCCAGGCTGAAAATCTACGCCACCGTAGAGGTTGTGGCGGTGGATGCCGACCCGCAGCTGCTGGCGCAGGTCGCGCCGGAGAACTATCGGGCCCGGATTGAGCGCATCTACCGTTTCCACTTACAGGCTTTTGACTGGAACTGCCCGCAGCATATTACCCCCCGCTACACCGCCCGGCAGGTGGCGGAGTATAGCCAGACGCTGCAACAGCGTATTGACGAACTGGAGCGGGAAAATCAGCGCCTGCAGCAGCTTATATACCCAAAATAATTCGAGTTGCTTAAAGGCGGCAAGGGAGTGAGTCCCCAGGAGCATAGATAACTATGTGACTGGGGTGAACGAGTGTAGCCAACACATAAGCAACTTGAAGTATGAAGGGTATTCATACAGGAGATTCATGATGACCGAACAACGTCCGCCTCTGCCGCCGTTCACCCGCGAGAGCGCCGCACAAAAAGTCCGTGCCGCTGAAGATGGCTGGAACAGCCGCGATGCCGCTAAGGTCGCGCTGGCCTATACCGTCGAGAGCGAATGGCGTAACCGCAGCGAATTTGTTCACGGCAGAACGCAGATTATCGACTTCCTGCAGCGGAAATGGCGTAAAGAGCAGGAGTACCGGCTGATTAAGGAACTGTGGGCGTGGAGCGATAACCGTATTGCGGTACGCTTTGCCTATGAGTGGCACGACGACAGCGGCAACTGGTTTCGCTCCTACGGCAACGAGAACTGGGAATTCGACGAGCACGGACTGATGCAGACGCGCTACGCCTGCATCAACGATCTGCCCATCACCGAGAGCGAGCGTCTGTTTCACTGGCCCCAGGGCCGTCGCCCGGACGATCACCCGGGATTGAGCGAACTGGGGCTGTAAGGCGCGTCCCCGTTCTGCGGAACGAGCCTCATTGTTGAGGAGATCTCCGGAGGCGGCGCTGCGCACCTGTCTGGGCTACTCGATCGCAGCCGACGGTGAGCCCGTAGCCCGGGCAGGCGCATCGCGCCGCCCCCGGGAGAAAGGGGGAAGATGATTTTATTTCCGGTTGCGGTTTTTGCGTTTAAAACCCCAGCACAAAGTCGTTATAGTTTCAGACGAAAAAATAATAACGATTTCTATGGACTGACGGGGTGATAACAATGAAATTGCGTTTACGGACAGCCGCCGCCGTGGTGCTGGCGGGCCTGCTGCTGGCGGGCTGCGACCAGAAGGGCAGCGATGCGAAACACATTAAAGTCGGCGTGATTAACGGCGCGGAACAGGATGTGGCGGAAGTGGCGAAGAAAGTGGCTAAAGAGAAATATGGCCTCGACGTGGAGCTGGTGGGCTTTAGCGGCTCGCTGCTGCCGAATGAGTCCACCAACGCCGGGGATCTGGACGCCAACGTCTTTCAGCATCGCCCGTTCCTCGAACAGGATAATAAAGCCCACAACTATCGCCTGGTGGCGGTGGGCAACACCTTCGTCTTCCCGATGGCGGGCTACTCGCGCAAAATAAAATCCGTCGCCGAGCTGAAAGACGGCGCGACCATCGCCATTCCGAACGACCCGACCAACCTGGGCCGCGCGCTGCTTCTGCTCCAGCAGGAAAAGCTGATTACCCTCAAAGCGGGCACCGGCCTGCTGCCGACGACGGTTGATATCATCGATAACCCGCATCACCTGAAAATTATGGAGCTGGAAGGAGCGCAGCTGCCGCGCGTCATCGACGACCCGAAGGTCGACGTGGCGATCATCAGCACTACCTACCTGCAGCAGACCGGCCTCTCCCCGGTGCGCGACGGCATCTTTATTGAAGATAAAAACTCGCCCTATGTGAACATCATCGTGACCCGCGAAGACAACAAAGACGCGGAAAACGTCAAAGCGTTTATCCACTCCTACCAGTCGCCGGAGGTGGCGAAGGCGGCGGAGACGATCTTTAACGGCGGCGCGGTGCCCGGCTGGTAATCACTCACACAAGGAGACGTGGCGATGACCCGGCAACGCCAGGCTGATTTGCTGCTCATAGCCGCGACGGTTATCGCCGCCTGCGGATGGATTTTTTCCCGTGAAGCGATTGCCGGCATGCCGGTTTTCGCTTTCCTCGGCCTGCGTTTTTTCTTCGCCGCGCTGCTGCTGCTGCCTTTCTGCCGCGGCCTTCGCGTCGAGAGGCAGCAGTGGCCGCGCATGATTATCAGCGGCCTGTGGTTTGCGCTAAACCTGTGCCTGTGGATCTACTCGGTATCAACGACCCCGTCGCTGGGCGAAGGGGCGTTTATCATGAGCCTGTCGATGCTGTTCGTGCCGCTTACCGCATGGGTGATGATGAAGGCGCGGCCGGCGCGGGCCTACTGGGAGTGCCTGCCGATTGCGGTTGTCGGTCTCGGCTTACTCAGCCTGCATATGCCGATTGCGTTTCACCCCAGCCAGGGCTGGTTCCTGTTGACCGCGCTGGTGCAATCGATCTGGTTTTGCTACACCAGCAAAAGCGCCCGCGAGGTGCCGCTGATACCGCTGACCACCGTGCAGCTCGGCATTACCGGCATTGTCGGACTGGGGATCTCCGCCGCCGTTGAAAGCTGGACTCAGCCGTTTACCCTGCCGACCTTCGGCTGGCTGCTCGCCAGCATCGTTATCGCCACCAGCCTGCGCTTCGGCCTGCAAATGAAGGGGCAGAAGTACGCGGCGGTCGCCAGCGCGGCGATTATTATGGTGCTGGAACCGCTGCTCACGGTGATTGCCGCCGCGCTGTGGTACGGCGAACAGCTACCGCTGCAGAAAATTATCGGCGGCCTGCTGATCCTCGTCGCTCAGCTGTGGTTCCGCTGGCGGATGCTGAAGCCGCTACGCTAAACCGGTGCGCCGCTGCGCCATCAGATGCAGCAGCGGCACCAGCGATAGCCCGTCCGGCATCTCGCCGCGGGCGATCAGCTGGCCTATCTCTTCGAGGGTAAACCAGCCCGTTTCCATCACTTCATCCTGATCTTCATCCATTCCCACCCAGGTCAAATCGTGGGCCAGCCAGGTAATAAATAGCTGGTCGCTGCTGCCGTAGGAGGGGTTATAGCGGATAATTTCGTCGGCGCGCTGCGCCTGCCAGCCGGTCTCTTCCCGCAGCTCGCGCAGGGCCGCCTCGCGCGGGTCTTCGCCTTCATCGACGCCGCCGGAAGGAATCGCCCACACCACCCGATCGATCAGGTAACGGTAGTGGCGAATCAGCAGCACTTTGTCATCCTGCATCGCCACAATCCCCACCGCCGGGCGAGGATAGTGAATGGAGTAAAAATCCCGCCGATCGCCGGGGGCCATATCAATTCCGACCTTGCGCATGCTGAACCATGGGGTGTCTGCCAGAACCTCGACATCGTGCATATCGGCGGAGGTGAGTTTCTTTTTCATCGTAGCCACTGTTCCTCAAAGTTGAGCGTTCAGCACACCATAGCCGGGAGCCGATGGCAACCGTCGCAGATTGGCCCGATTTCATCGTTCATTGCCCAAACGCCCATATTGCGCCAGGCTTGTGGGACGTACGATGTTCAGCAGATGACCGCAAAGAGGAATGAACATCATGAAAATCACCCATGTGCGTAATGCCACCCAGCTTATTGATTATGCGGGTAAAAAGTTTCTGATTGACCCGATGCTTTCTGCCAAAGGCGCCTGGGCGGGCTTTGCCGGTACCGCGCGCAGCGAGTTGCGTAACCCGCTGGTGGAACTGCCTTTTTCCATCGAAACGATCGTTGACGTGGATGCGGTTATCGTCACCCACACTCATCAGGATCACTGGGACGAGGCGGCGATCGCCGCGATCCCCAAAACCCTGCCGGTTTATGTCCAGCATGACGCCGACGGACAGCTGCTGCGCGGCCAGGGCTTTCGCGATATTCGTCTGCTCTCTGAGGACAGCGCGTTTGCTGACGTTGCGCTGGTGAAAACCACCTCGGGCCAGCACGGCAGCGACCGCACTTATGCGGTGCCGGCAATGGCCGAGCGCCTGGGCGAAGCCTGCGGCGTGGTGCTGCGCCATCCGCAGGAGAAAACCCTGTGGCTGGTGGGGGACACTATCTGGCGCGATGCAGTGGAAGCCGACATGCTCAGGCTGCGCCCTGACGTGGTGGTGCTGAATGCCGGGTATGCGCACGTCATCGGTTTTGGGCCGATCATCATGGGCAAAGAGGATGTGCTGAAGGCGCACTTCGTCCTGCCGGAAGCCAAAATCGTCGCCAGCCATCTGGAAGCGGTGAACCACTGTCTGCTGAGCCGCGATGAGCTGCGCCAGTACGTGGCTGACAATCAGATTGCCGAAGCGGTCAGCATCCCGCAGGATGGGGAAAGCATGGTCTTTTAGAAGCGGAGCGGGCGATGAAACTCACGGAAGTGGCGATTGTGGCGGTGGACGGGTTTAGCCCGTTTCACTACTCGGTGCCCTGTATGCTGTTTGGCGATACGGTCTCGGAAACCAAACGCTTTAACCTGCATATTTGCGCCGAACGGCCGGGGCTGCTCAGCGCCCGCGACGGCTTCGCGCTGAACGCCAGCGGCGATTTTTCCCTCCTGGCGCAGGCGGATATCGTGGTGGTGCCTTACTGGGGGGCGGTGAATCAGCGCCCACCGCAGCCGCTGCTTGACGGCCTGGTTCGCGCGCGCAATAACGGTGCGCAGATCGTCGGCCTGTGCCTCGGGGCGTTTGTACTCGGCTACGCCGGGCTGCTGGACGACAGGCGCGCGGCGACCCACTGGGAGTTCGAGCAGGATTTTCAGCGCCAGTTTCCGCAGGTGCGGCTGGATATCAACGCGCTGTACGTTGACGATGAGGGGATTATCACCTCGGCGGGCACCGCGGCGGCGCTCGACTGCTGCCTGTATCTCATTCGCCAGCGTTTTGGCAGCCTTGTCGCCAATCAGATCGCCCGGCGGATGATCGTCCCGCCGCACCGTGAGGGCGGCCAGGCGCAGTTTATCGCCCAGCCGGTACCGAAAAACACCCGCGACGCGCGGATAAACGGCCTGCTTGAGTATCTCCAGCAGCACATCCGCGAACCGCATAATCTCGACTCGCTGGCGCAGGTGGCGGCGATGAGCCGCCGGACCCTGACCCGCCATTTCGCCAAAGCGACCGGCATGGGCATCGCCGACTGGCTGGCCGCCGAGCGCCTGCGGCGCAGCCAGATCCTGCTGGAGGCCGGGGATTTACCCGTCGGGCAGGTGGCGGAGGAAGTGGGCTATCGCTCCGCCGTAACCTGGCGCCAGCAGTTTAAAGCGCGCTTTGGCGTCAGCCCGGCGGAGTGGCGGCGCACCTTTCGTCGCGGGGCTTAGCCGCCGAGCGTGGCGCTGTCGATGACGAAGCGGTATTTCACGTCGCCTTTAATCATCCGCTCCCAGGCCTCGTTAATCTGGTCGCCGCGAATCAGCTCTATATCGGCGACGATGCCGTGCTCGGCGCAGAAATCGAGCATCTCCTGGGTTTCCGGAATGCCGCCGATCATCGACCCGGCAATTGACCGGCGGCGGAAGATCAGATTAAACACTTCCGGCGAGGGATGCGGCGTGGCGGGCGCGCCCACCAGCGTCATGGTGCCGTCGCGCTTGAGCAGGGTGGTGAAGGCATCGAGGTTATGCGGCGCCGCCACGGTGTTGAGTATGAAGTCGAAGCTCTTCAAGTGGGCGGCCATTTCGTTTTCGTTGCGCGAGACCACCACTTCGTCCGCGCCCAGCTCCCGCGCCGCGTCACGCTTGGATTCCGAGGTGGTAAAGGCCACCACGTGGGCGCCCATGGCGTGGGCCAACTTGATGCCCATATGCCCCAGCCCGCCAATGCCCACGATGCCGACTTTTTTGCCCGGTCCGACGTTCCAGTGGCGTAGCGGCGAGTAAGTTGTGATGCCCGCGCACAGCAGCGGCGCGACGGCGGCCAGCTGCTCTTTGGGATGGCGGACGCGCAGCACGTAGCGCTGATGCACAACGATCTGCTGGGAGTAACCGCCGAGCGTGTGGCCGGGCGCGTCCTGCGTCGGGCCGTTATAGGTGAGCACCATACGATCGCAATAGTTTTCCAGCCCGTCCCGGCACTCCTCGCACTCTTTACAGCTGTCGACCATACAGCCGACGCCCACCAGATCGCCAACGGCGTGGCCGGAGACCCGGCTGCCTACAGCGGTCACCCGGCCGACGATTTCATGGCCCGGCACGCAGGGATAGAGCGTCCCTGCCCACTCGGAGCGGGCCTGGTGTACATCCGAGTGGCAGACGCCGCAATAATCAATGGCGATCTGCACATCGTCCGGCCCCGGTTCGCGGCGGGTGATGGCCATAGACCCTAACGGCTGGCTGGCCGAGTTCGTTCCAATAGCGTTGATCTGCATAGCAAAACCTCTTCTACATAACGGCGTTGAATAAAACGGAGGGGGGAGAGCGTTTTTTGAGCGGCAGGATCAAGCGTAGCCTGGTTGAGGCGCGATGGGTGGGGGAGAGCTCAAAGGGTTAAAGATGGGCTCACCCCCGCAAACGGAGTACAGAAAATATCAGGGCGCGATGGGCGTCAGATAATCCAGCCGCAGCGGCCCGGCAAGCAGGCTATTCATCTGCGCAATAAAATCCTGGAAGTGCGGCAGGGTGATATGCGCGTCCAGCGCTTCCTGATTGCGCCAGGATTCGCGCATATAGAACGTATCCGGCGCATCGCGCAGCTGAAACAAGGCGTAATCGAGGTTGCCTGGCTCCTGACGCGTCGGCAGCAGCAGCGCCCGCAGGGCCTGGCGCAGCGCGTCGCTGCGGCCCGGTTTTGCCGTCAGCACC
The DNA here is from genome assembly GCF_040064575.1 of Klebsiella sp. CN_Kp106. NCBI lineage: Bacteria > Pseudomonadati > Pseudomonadota > Gammaproteobacteria > Enterobacterales > Enterobacteriaceae > Klebsiella > Klebsiella sp. CN_Kp106. Next base: position 137,457 of record NZ_JBEAIG010000049.1, read on the forward strand.
GCGAGAAGTGAAATCGCCTCGCCGCTCATCTTAAAAGCCCTCCAGCACGATTTTGCCCACCGAACGCCCGGTTTCCAGCTGCGCGTGCGCTTTTTGCAGGTTGGCGGCGGTGATGGCGCCGTAGTGCTCGCCGAGGGTGGTCTTAATGGTGTTGTCGTCAATCAGCGCCGCCACGCGGGTCAGCAGCTGATGCTGGGCGATCATGTCCGGCGTGTCGAACATCGAGCGGGTAAACATAAATTCCCAGTGCAGGGAGATGCTTTTCGCCTTCAGCGGCACCACGTCGAGAGTTTGCGGATCGTCGATGAGCGCCAGCTTGCCCTGCGGTGCGAGAGCGGCGATCAGCTGCGGATAGTGCTGGTCGGTATTGGTCAGGCTGGCGACGTGGGTCACCGCTTTGACGTCAATCCGCGCCAGCTCTTCGGCGAGCGGTTTGCTGTGATCGATAACATGATGCGCGCCCGCTTCCCGTACCCATTTCTGGCTTTCCGGACGCGAGGCGGTACCAATGACCGTCATACCGGTCAGCTTGCTGGCGAGCTGGGTCAGTATCGAACCGACGCCGCCCGCCGCGCCGACGATCAGCAGCGTGTCGCCCGCGTTGCCGCCTTCCTCTACGCCAAGACGGTGGAACAGCAGCTCCCAGGCGGTAATGGCGGTGAGCGGCAGCGCGGCGGCGGCGGCATTATCCAGAGAACGCGGTTTGCGGGCGACGATGCGCTCATCCACTAACTGAAACTCGCTGTTGCTGCCCGGACGGCCCAGAGCGCCGGCGTACCACACTTCATCTCCCGCGGCGAACAGCGTCACCGCGCTGCCGACGGCTTTCACCACGCCCACCGCGTCCCAGCCCAGCACGCGCGGGGTATCGGCGTTAAACCCGGCGCGGACTTTGGTATCCACCGGGTTGACGGAAATGGCCTTCACTTCAACCAGCAGGTCATGCCCCTCGGCAACCGGCTGCGGCAGCTCGATGTCGGTTAAAAAAGGAATATTGCTGCCTTCTGCCGCCGCGCGGGTAATGGCGATCGCTTTCATACACTCTCCGGTTTTGAATAAGGTTCATCGTTTGAATGTATTGAGGATAGACCGCGGCACGCGGGGGAAAAATGGCCCGACGGCGATAACAGTTATATTGAAAAAGTGAAAATCAGCGGACGCGATAAAAATCGAGCATCACGCCGTCCTGCGTGCGGCCGCCGGAACAGATAAACAGCGAGGTGGTGAGCCAGCGCAGCGCAGGCGCATCCACTTCAAAAGTCGGTACGGTACGAAAATAGATAGCTTCCGGCGGAATATCGCTAAAAAATCGCATATCGTCGCCGAAAAGACGCTCTTTGTACTCTTCGGGTAGGCGGCGAATGCCGTTGTTTTCGATGTATACCGTGCCTTCTTCCACATGTAATGCATAGCGGGCGGAGAGGCGGCAGGTGCCGTCAGGTTCGACGATCTGGCTGTCGACGCCGCCGGGTAAGACGTGGCCGTTAAGCTCACCGCGTACGGTTCCGCTGAGGATTGGGATCAGCTGACGTTTCCCGCTCTGCGGGCTGCGGGAGACGATGACCGGTTTGTCTACCTGAATGGTGATAGAGAAGCTGTGTTCGAGTTCGGGTGTCATCATTGGTCTCCTTTCTAAGCCACGTTATCCCGTTAGTGTAAGGATTTAAAGGTGAAGGGAATAACGCAAACATTGGATGGAAATGATTGGCTGGGGAGATGGAAGTGAACAAAAAACGGCCACGATCGCGGCATTATTTGGCGTATTCTGCTGACATAATGCTTTCACACGGACGCGAGGAATAAAGATGAATACGCTATTTCTGATTGGCCCCGGCGGGGTGGGAAAAAGCACGGTTGGAGCGCTGCTGGCGCAGGCGATGAGCTACCGGTTTATCGATCTCGATAGCGAATTTTGCGAGCAGGTTTTAAATATTCGCCAATATATTCAGCGCAATGGATATGAGCGCTATGTGCGTGAGAACGCCGCGCTATGCTCTCGCCTGCTGACGGAGAATCCGCATGAAAAGCGATAGCCAACGGCAAGGATGACTTGCAGGCTGTAGTGAAGCCGGTTGCGGCTTACCTGGCGACGACCTTCCTGTTGAACTTGTAAGTAAGACTTACAGGTTGCGTTTTGATCAAGTTCTTCTTCTTCATAGATCGCTTTAATGTGCTGTGTAACTGCCTGGGGAGTGATCTGATAAAGATTTGCGATGGATGCCTGAGGGAGACAAAGCGTATCGCTTTCAAAGCGGCATTCTACGCGTACTTTCCCATCACCGCTGGCAAACATAACGAATTCACCTATTGGGGGCGAAGTTAAATGTTCATTTGCCATATAGCCTCCGGGTTAACCTGCTTTGGTTCGCATAGTATGTCAGAAGAGCATAAATTTCATTAGACGGACGATTAACCCGGCGTCATTTGGGAGCGGCTATCCAGAAGGCGAACATGTCCGGGCGTCAGACGAGATGAAGCGTGTTGTTGACGCTTTTAAAGGATTGCTGAATTTGCAGTAGCTCCGCTTTAAGCATTTCTTCCTTATCGCTCTGCGGCAGCAGCACAATACAGCCATCCATTACCTTAACCGTGAAGCGCTTTCCGGTATCGAACCCCGCTGCGCGTAACCACTTGCCGGAAAGGGTGAGACTTACGAGCTGGTTTAAAGAGCTGGCGAGAAGCGCTAAAAGCGAAAGGTATTGAACCGAAAGGCTGATTTTCTGGATAAGTTCACATGGATAAAAATGATTGAACTGGCGGAAGATCACAGGAGTTGAACCTGCCCGGGACCGCTGGCGGCCCCAACTGGATTTGAAGTCCAGCCACCTCACCGGAGATGACGATCTTCCGCGCCTCGATTGCTACATGGAGGCGGGGCGCATTATAGCTACTTTCCTGCATTAACCACATACCCAAACGCACTTTTTTACTGTTAAAACTGGACTTTACAGAACCTTCTTAAACAATTCCTTGCAAAATCCGTGGCTTACACTTTTATACACTCTTTCAGGCTACCGGGATCACATAAAACAAGAAACGTAATTTGATTATGAGATATCGCAATTCATCTTACTGCGCGGATGGGTTACAAAGCATGTAACCGGTACCAACCCGCGGCAGCGCTGAGAGAAGAGTGTGCGATGAAAGATCATATTTTGTCCGTCAAAGAGAAGATTGGCTACGGCATGGGCGATGCCGCAAGCCATATCATTTTTGATAACGTCATGTTGTATATGATGTTTTTCTATACCGATATCTTTGGTATTCCTGCAGGCTATGTCGGTACCATGTTCCTGCTGGCCCGCGCGCTGGATGCGATATCCGACCCCTGCATGGGGCTGCTGGCCGACCGTACCCGCAGCCGCTGGGGAAAATTCCGCCCGTGGATCCTGTTCGGCGCGATTCCGTTCGGCCTCGTCTGCGTGCTGGCCTACAGCTCGCCGGACCTGAGTCATAACGGCAAGCTGATTTACGCCGCGGTCACCTACACGCTGCTGACCCTGCTCTACACCGTGGTCAACATCCCGTACTGCGCGCTGGGCGGGGTCATCACCGACAACCCAACGCAGCGTATCTCCCTGCAGTCCTGGCGCTTTGTGCTGGCGACGGCGGGCGGCATGCTCTCCACCGTCCTGATGATGCCGCTGGTGAACTTTATCGGCGGCGAAGACAAAGCCTTTGGCTTTCAGGGCGGCATCGCGGTGCTGTCGGCGATCGCTTTCCTGATGCTGGCGTTTTGCTTCTTCACCACCAAAGAGCGCGTCGAAGCGCCGCCGAGCTCTACCTCAATGCGGGAAGACCTGCGCGATATCTGGCGCAACGATCAGTGGCGTGTCGTTGGTCTGCTGACCATCCTCAACATCCTCGCGGTCTGCGTTCGCGGCGGCGCGATGATGTATTACACCACCTGGATCATGGGGTCCGCGGGTCTGTTCACCGCCTTCCTCACCACCTACTGCGTCGGCAACCTGATTGGCTCGGCGCTGGCGAAGCCGCTCACCGACTGGAAATGCAAAGTCAGCGTCTTCTGGTGGACTAACGCCCTGCTGGCGGCGCTGAGCGTGGTGATGTTCTTCGTGCCGATGGACGCCGAAATCACCATGTTCGCCTTTATCTTCGTGATTGGCGTGCTGCACCAGCTGGTGACGCCGATTCAGTGGGTGATGATGTCCGACACCGTCGACTACGGCGAATGGTGTAACGGCAAACGCCTGACCGGTATCAGCTTTGCGGGCACCCTGTTCGTGCTCAAGCTGGGCCTGGCGCTGGGCGGCGCGCTGATTGGCTGGATGCTGGCGGGCGGCGGTTACGATGCCGCGGCCAAAACCCAGAACAGCGCCACTATCACCATCATCATCTCATTGTTCACCCTCGCTCCGGCGGTCTGTTATCTGCTGAGCGCGGTTATCGCGAAACGCTACTACACCCTGAAAACCCCGTTCCTGAAAAAGATGATGGCGGAGCTGGCTCAGGGCGCGCGCCGCAACGAACACGACTTCACTTCAGCGCCGACAGGCAAAGAATTGCAAAACTAAGAGGAAGCTATTCATGAAAATCAGTGATGGAAACTGGCTTATTCAACCAGGGCTCAATCTGATCCAACCCGTACAGGTGTACGAGGTTGAGCAACAGGGCAACGACATGGTGGTCTACGTCGCGTCGCGCGAAGTGCGCGAGCGTGCCGCCCAGCTGGACGTTCCGCTCTTTACCGTGCGCTTCTTCTCTCCGCAGGAAGGGGTGATCGGCGTACGCATGGAGCACTTCCAGGGCGCGCTGAACAACGGCCCACACTATCCGCTGAACGTGCTGAAAGACGTCAAGGTGGAGATTAACAACGGCGCTGAGTATGCCGAGCTGAAGAGCGGCAATTTGACCGCGCGCGTCACGAAAGGCGACTTCTGGTCGCTGGATTTCCTGCGCGACGGCGTGCGGATTACCGGTAGCCAGCTGAAAAACGATGGCTACGTGCAGGATACGAAAACGCATCGTAACTATATGTTTGAGCGCCTGGATCTCGGCGTCGGCGACACCGTTTACGGCCTCGGCGAGCGCTTTACCGCGCTGGTGCGCAACGGCCAGACGGTCGACACCTGGAACGAAGACGGCGGCACCAGCACCGAACAGTCGTACAAAAATATCCCGTTCTATCTGACCAACCGCGGCTACGGCGTGCTGGTGAATCATCCTGAGCGCGTCTCTTTCGAAATCGGCTCCGAGAAAGTCTCTAAGGTGCAGTTCAGCGTCGAAGGTGAATACCTGGAGTACTTCGTTATCGACGGCCCGACCCCGAAAGAGGTGCTGAACCGCTATACCCGGTTTACCGGGCGTCCGGCGCTGCCGCCGGCCTGGTCTTTCGGCCTGTGGCTGACCACCTCGTTCACTACCAACTACGATGAAGCGACGGTTAACAGCTTTATCGACGGCATGGCGGAGCGCAACCTGCCGCTGCACGTGTTCCACTTTGACTGCTTCTGGATGAAGGCTTTCCAGTGGTGCGATTTTGAATGGGATCCGGTGACCTTCCCTGACCCGGAAGGCATGATTAAGCGCCTGAAAGAGAAAGGGCTGAAGGTCTGCGTGTGGATTAACCCCTATATCGGCCAGCGTTCGCCGGTGTTTAAAGAGCTGCAGGAGAAAGGCTATCTGCTGAAACGCCCGGACGGTTCGCTGTGGCAGTGGGATAAATGGCAGCCGGGCCTGGCGATTTATGACTTCACTAATCCGCAAGCCTGCCAGTGGTATGCCGACAAGCTGAAAGGCCTGGTAGCGATGGGCGTTGACTGCTTCAAGACCGACTTCGGCGAGCGTATCCCGACCGACGTGCAGTGGTTTGATGGTTCCGATCCGCAAAAAATGCACAACCACTACGCCTTCATCTATAACGAGCTGGTGTGGAACGTACTGAAAGAGACCGTCGGCGAGAAAGAAGCGGTGCTGTTCGCGCGCTCCGCCTCGGTGGGCGCACAGCAGTTCCCGGTGCACTGGGGCGGCGACTGCTACGCCAACTATGAATCGATGGCGGAAAGCCTGCGCGGCGGCCTGTCGATCGGCATGTCCGGCTTTGGGTTCTGGAGCCACGATATCGGCGGCTTCGAAAACACCGCGCCCGCCCACGTCTACAAGCGCTGGTGCGCCTTCGGCCTGCTGTCGAGCCACAGCCGTCTGCACGGCAGCAAATCCTATCGCGTGCCGTGGGCCTACGATGACGAGTCCTGCGATGTGGTGCGCCACTTCACGCAGCTGAAATGCCGCATGATGCCGTATCTGTACCGTCAGGCGGCGCTGGCCAATGAGTTCGGTACGCCGATGCTGCGTTCGATGATGCTGGAGTTCCCGCACGACCCGGCCTGCGACTATCTGGATCGGCAGTACATGCTGGGGGATTCCGTGCTGGTGGCGCCGGTGTTTAGCGAAGCGGGAGACGTCCAGTTCTGGCTGCCGGAAGGCCGCTGGACCCATCTGTGGCATAACGATGAAGCGCAGGGTAGCCGCTGGCATAAGCAGAATCACGATGTGCTGAGCCTGCCGGTGTACGTGCGTGACAACACTCTGCTGGCGCTGGGAAACAATGATCAGAAGCCAGACTACGCGTGGAACGAAGGTACCGCCTTCCAGCTGTTTAGCCTCGACGATGGTCGCGAAGCCGTCTGTCAGGTGCCGGCCGCGGACGGGTCGGTGGTCTTTACCCTGATGGCGAAACGCCAGGGCAACGTCATCACCGTCAGCGGTGACGGCGAGGCCCGCGGCTGGACGCTGTGCCTGCGCAACATCCAGCAGGTGGCGGGCGTGCAGGGCGGGACTCAGGCGGGTAGCGAGCTGGGCGTGGTGGTGACCGCGCAGGGCAATGCGTTGACGATTACGCTGTAAGCGCTTTGGAGCCGGACAGGCGCATCAGGCGCCGCCTCCGGGGAAGGTGCCAAACCTGATGCATCAGCGCAGCTGCTTCCCGG